>JAUNCA010000026.1 GCA_030526775.1 Coriobacteriia bacterium
TTACGTGAAACAACACGAACGAAATCGGTTTTCTCGGATTAGGTTCACACGAGCGCAGCGCGCTGGCATACTGAGGCCATCGAAATCAAGGCGCGGTGTGGATGCCGTGCAAGACGAAAGGAACGAACATGAAGATTTCTGCACGCAACCAGCTCAAGGGCGTTATCACCAACGTTACCGAAGGAGCCGTGAACGGCGTCGTCACCATCAGCTTGGGCGACAACCAGGTGAAGGCCGACATCACCATGGAGAGCATTAACGAGCTCGGGCTTGCCGAGGGCAAAGAGGCGTATGCCATCATCAAGGCCACGAATGTGATGTTTGCCGCCGGCACCGAGCGCATCACGTGCATTTCCGCCCGCAACCAGCTTCCCGGCACCGTTTGCAAGGTACAGAAGGGCGCCGTGAACGGCCATGTCGCAGTTCAGCTGGCCAATGGCACCGTGGTTTCCGGTTCTATCACGAATGCCGCGATTGAGGATCTCGAGCTTGCAGAAGGCAAGCCCGCCCTGGCCATCATCAAGGCGACTGACGTCATCGTTGGCGTGGAGTAAACCGACATCCCCATAGCGCACCGTTTCACAACGTGAAATGAGCCCGCTGGCTAAAAGCCAGCGGGCTCATCTATTTTCATATGAAAACAAATGCAAATGCATATATACTTATACGAGAATAAAGCCGACTACGGAATAGTTAGCTAATCGGCTGGGGGACGCCGTGCAATGCGGCGGAAAACGAAAGGAGAAAGAATGAAGAAGTCTTTCAAGCGCTTCCTGATTCCGGCGCTGTGCATGGCGATTGTCGCGGCATTCGCGCTTGCGGGTTGTGGTGGGTCGCAACCTGCTAGCAGCTCTGCTGCCGATAACGGCTCTGCCGATGCGGTTGAGCTGAACGTCTTTGCGGCGAACTCGCTGCAGAAGGCCCTACCCGAGGTTCAGGCGCTCTACACCGAGCAGACTGGCGTCACTTTCGCCGACACCCAATTCGAGGCTTCCGGCACGCTCGTGACCAAGCTTCAGGAAGGCGCGACCTGCGACGTGCTTATCACGGCTTCCAAGAAGACCATGGACAACGCGGCCGAGAACATCGATGAGGCTACCCGCGTTGACATGTTCACGAACGACCTCGTGGTTTGCGTGAAGGAGGGTGCCGATATCAAGGTTGCCTCCATTGAGGACCTGGCTACCAACGACGCCATCGAGTCCATCGCCATCGGCGACCCGAACGTGGTTCCCGCCGGCAAGTATGCTGTCCAGTGCTTCGAGAGCGCTGGCTTGGTGACCTACGACGAGGCCGATGACGGCACCATCGAGAACGTGAAGTGGGATCCCTCCATCGAGGGCAAGATCAACGCTGGCGCCGACAAGGTCGGCACCGTGGCCTCCTATGTGAGCGAGGGCACCTGCACCGTTGGCCTGGTCTACACTTCCGACATCTTCCGCTATGACGGCATCGAAGTTGCGTACACCACTCCGGCCGATAGCCACAAGACCATCCTGTATCCGGGTGCTGTGGTGAAGGATTCCGCCAACGCCGAGGCTGCTGCCGACTTCATCAAGTTCTGCCTCGAAAACGCCGATGCTCAGAAGATCTTCTCCGAGTATGGCTTCGAGCTCGTGGGCTAAGTAGCCCGCTACCTTGCCGGCCGACGGGTTTTCCGACCCGTCGGCCTCTTTCGTGTTAGGATGCGGACATGTCCCAGGCCTTGAAGCGCTACATAATCGTATGTGGAATAACCGTCGCGGTATTTCTGATACTCGCGGCGTTGCTTGCTTCTGCGATGGGTGACGGCGAGGATTCTGCGGGCATTGAAGGCGTCCAAGTTTCGAGTGATGCCTCTGCTGTGCTTTCGGAGGGCACGGATTATGGTTTCGACTCCTTCGCGCGTGCGAACCGCGGTACCGCGAAGCTGTACTCGGGGGACTATTACGGATATCGGTATCCGCTGGTTTCCCGCGATGCGGTATCGGTGGTTGTCACCGATACCACGGCCATCGTATTCATCCCCGAAAGCGTTTCGTCGGCGCTGGGCATCGACATCCAAGACAAGGCGTTCCAATCGGCGTTCGAGGAAATGCTTGTTGCCATCGATTCAGCATCGGCAAACGGCGGCCAAGCGCTGAAAAAGGTTGAGCCTGCGTACCTGTTTACGGGCGAATCCGAGGTGACGCTCGACGGGTTTACCTTCCGCTATGGGCAAGAGGTCGAAGAGAGCGTGTATTACACGACCGTGTTCAATGAGGGGCTTTCCGTTCCCACGAAGAGCGACCCGGGCGATGATGCGGCAGCGGCCAAGAAGGCCGCCTTATACGCCGAATCCTTCAAGCTGTTGCCTGCCGACCAGGTGAACATCACAGGTAAGGCGGTGGGCCTCGATGCGCTCGCGCACTTCTTCTCGACGCTCGATTGGCGCCCGCTGTGGGTGAGTATCAAGGCGACGGCCATCGCCATGATCTTCATCTTCATCCTGGGCCTGCTGGCAGCGTGGGCGACCATTCGCATGTCGAACCGCTGGAAGGGCATCGTCGACACGATTCTCACCATTCCGATGGTGCTCCCGCCGACTGTCTGCGGTTTCTTGCTGATGCTTTTGTTCGGCCCATCGACGGGCTTCGGTCGATGGCTCATCGCGCATGGTGTCGACCTCGTGTTTACCTTCCCGGCGGTCGTTATCTCGTGTTTCGTTGTGGCGTTTCCGCTGATGTATCGCACTGCGCGCGGAGCTTTTGAGAGCATCGACACCAACATGCTCGATGCTGCCCGCACGCTCGGTTGGAAGGAAAGCCGCATCTTCCGTACGCTGATGATGCCGCTTACCTGGCCTTCCATTGCAGCAGGTACCGTGCTTGCGTTTGCGCGCAGCATGGGCGAATTCGGTGCGACGCTATTCTTCGCGGGCAACTATGCGGGCGTGACGCAGACCATCCCGATTGCAATCTACTTCGATTGGATGGCGGGCGATAAGGACGCGGCCATCTTCTGGGTTGGCGTGGTCATCCTCATCTCGTTCCTGGTCATCCTCTTCGTGAACACGTATTCAGCGCGCACGCAGAAGTGGAAGAAGCCGGCTGCGGGCCCTGCGGGCCGGGCGGACAAGTCCTACGGGTCGGAAAGCAGGTAGCGGCATGAGCCTGGTTGTGGACATTCGCAAAAAGCTTGCGCTCTTCGACCTTGAAGTATCGTTTGAGGCGGGGAATGAGACGCTGGGCTTCCTCGGGGCATCGGGCTGCGGGAAAAGCATGACACTGCGATGCGTTGCAGGCGTCGAAACGCCTGATGAGGGGAAGATTATCCTAAATGGTCAGGTGCTCTTCGACTCCGCTGCAAAGGTGAACCTGACTCCGCAGCAGCGCAAGACCGCGCTGCTGTTCCAGAATTACCAGCTGTTCCCCAACCTGACGGTTGAGCAAAACATCGCAGCTGGCATTGATTTGTCAGTCGCCGTGTCGGTGCGCAAAGAGCTTGTCGCCCAGCAGATGAGGCGATTCTCGCTCGAGGGATACGAACGCAGTTACCCCCTGCAGCTTTCCGGCGGCCAGCAACAACGAGTAGCGCTCGCGCGCATGCTGGCGGCGCAGCCGGGTATCCTCATGCTTGACGAACCGTTTGCGGCCTTGGATGCGCATCTGAAAAGCCAACTGGAACAAGAGCTGCTCGACCTGTTCGATGCCTATGAAGGCTCCATCCTGTACGTGAGCCACGACATCGACGAGGCATTTCGATTCTGCGACCGTATCGCGGTTGTGGGCGAAGGCCGTATTCGCGAGATTGGCCCTACACAGCAGATTGTGTCGCGCCCCGGAACGCTCGATACCATCAAGCTTTCGGGCTGCAAGAACACCAGTGCGGCACGCAAAGCGGGGGAAGGCTTGGTGGAAGCGCTGGATTGGGGCATCACCCTTGCGACAACCGATCCAATTCCCGATGACCTGGCATATGTTGGCGTTCGTGCGTTCTACATCAAACGCGTCGACGAACCCGAAACGTTCGACGGTGACCCGCGCAATATCATTCCATGTGTGGTCGACCGCATCTCCGATAGTCGTTTTGAGCGCACGGTGATGGTGAAGGCGCAAGGCTATGAGGGCTTTACGCAGCGCATTCAGTGGAAGGTAGACAAGCTTGCGGTGCCGGCGGACCAGCTTCCCGAAAGAGGCGATCGGGTAGTCTTATACTTCGATCCAGGAAAGCTGTACCTGGTAACGGAATGACGAACGGTCCTGCATGTTAGCCTGGTTGTGTAGGACAATTTCCGATTAATGCCAAGACAATTTGATTTTCAATACGAGTGCTGTTTTTCTATAAAACCTTTTAAGAGGATTTAAGCAACCGCTTGCCCGAATCGACGTGCGCGCTTAGCCGCAAACTTGTAGCATGTTCCTATTACGTTTACGGCATCTGTTGCCCGCGCGGCGAACGCGTTACAACCGCATTCCGCTCCCTGCGCAGCGACCGACGCCACCGAGAGGGAGGGAACATGTTCCAAGCACTTCTGGATCCGGTTGCTGGTAACCTTGGCTTGTCGGCCTTGGTAGCCTGCATTCCGCTTCTCACGTTCTTCATCATGCTTCTGGGCGTGAAGGCCAAGGCCCATACGTCCGCTGCGGTGGCGCTGTGTGTCGCCATTCTGGTTGCGATTATCGGATTCCAGATGCCGTGGGGTCTTGCGCTTGTCTCTGCCACGCAGGGTGCCGCGTTCGGCGCGTTCCCCATCGTGTACATCATCTTCATGGCAGTGTGGTTCTACCAGGTAACGGTCCTGTCCGGCCGCTCCGAAGACCTCCGCAAATTCTTTGACGAGGTCGGTGGCGGCGACATCCGCATCCAGGCTGTCATGATTGCCTTCTGTTTCGGCGGCCTGCTCGAGGCTCTGGCCGGCTTCGGTGCCCCCATCGCCGTTACCGCGACGATGATCCTGGCCCTGGGCGTTAAGCCGAAGCGCGCCGCTCTGGTCGTGCTTCTCGCGAACACCGCTCCCGTTGCTTACGGTGCCGTCGGTACCCCGATTACCACGGCCGGCAACATGGTTGCCGGTGGTGACCCCACCGTGGCTGTCGCAACTGCTCAGCACGTCGCCGCTATTGTTGGTTATCAGGCTCCGCTCTTTGCCGCTATCGTGCCGCTGCTCATCGTCTTCATCCTTGACGGTGCGAAGGGCGTGCGTGACTGCTGGCTGCCCGCTATCATCATCGGTGTGTCTTTCGGTATCACCCAGTGGTGGTGCTCGAACCACTTCGCGTACGAGCTCACCGACGTCGTTGCTTCTCTCGTCGGCCTCGGCGCTGCCGTTATCTTCATGCGCTTCTGGAGTCCGAAGGGCGTCGACGGCGTGCGTGCACGTTTCGACCTGCCGCCCATCGACCGCAATGCCAAGTCCGACCTCAACGCGAACCGCACCTTCATGGCGCTGGCTCCGTACCTGATCATCGTCGTGGTCTTCGGCATCTGCAAGCTTGGCATCGCGAGCACGCTCTCCGCGACCGACATCAAGATTGCCTGGCCGATCATCTCCGGTGGCGCTATCCTCTCCGCTGCTGGTGCCGACCCGGGCACGACCTTCAACTTCAACCTGCTGTCCACCCCGGGCACGATGATTCTCGTCGCCGGCCTGCTCTCCGCCCTCCTGTACGTGGCGTACACCGAGAACGGCCGCTATAAGATCACCATGGGCGCTGCGGTGAAGGAAATCTTCGTCACCTTCTACAAGATGCGCTATTCCGCCCTCACCATCATCCTGGTCCTCTCGCTGGCTTACGTCATGAACTTCTCCGGCCAGACGATTTCAATCGGCACCTTCCTGGCTGGCTCCGGCGCTGCCTTCGCGTTCATCAGCCCGGTGCTCGGTTGGGTCGGCACGGCCGTCACCGGCTCCGACACCTCCGCGAACGCCCTGTTCGCTGGCCTGCAGTACTCCGCTGCTCAGGCGAACCCCGCGCTCGCCGGCGTTACCCCCGACCTGTTCCTTGCTTCCAACACCATGGGCGGCGTCGTGGGCAAAATGATCAGCCCGCAGTCGCTGGCCATCGCCGCTCTTGCGACCCAGGTCCGCGAGGCCGACATCATGAAGCACGTGCTTCCGTGGTCGGTTGCCTTCCTGGTGGGCATGTGCATCCTCACCTTCCTCCAGGCTGGCGTCCTCTCCTTCGTCCTGCCGTAAGGTAACGACCTGCGCCTAGACGCAGGGTCGAGCAACACAAACGGCCCGTCGGCATTGCCGGCGGGCCGTTTTTGTGTGGTGGTTCCAAACGCAGCTTGTGCTGGCCGCAAAGGCTGCATTTGGAACCAAATTGCCTACAGGTTGGTTCCAAATGCAGGGTCTGCTGGCAGCAAGGTCTGCATTCCATGCCATCGGCCTGCCGGGTTGGTTCCAGATGCAGGGTCTGCTGGCCGCAAAGGCTGCATTCCGAACCACGCGAGGCCCCGTATGGTTCCAGATGCAGGGTCTGCTGGCCACACAAGCTGCATCCCATCCATGAGGAGAGATGGATGGTCCCAAATGCAGTCCGTGTTGCCCGCGCAACCTTCCTTCCGCGCCACGAAAGCACTTCTGGATGCGTTTTCATCCGCAAGAGAGCCTGAAGGATGAATAAGCAGAGAATTGCTAGAGCGGGATTACGGCAGTATGAAGTTAAGCACGGTGGCCTGCAGGAATACCAGGCAGCAGAGGCCGAGCAGCAGGCCGAGGCTCCAAGGGAGCGTCGACTTCATGATGTCCGCCTCTCGTACGCGGGTGGCCACGGCTGCAATCGCAAGCGATTGCGGGCTTACCATTTTCGCGATAACGCCACCCATCGTGTTCGCAGCTAGGAACAGGTCGGAATCGATGGCTGCATAGGCCGGATTCGCTTGCGCGGCCGACTGCTGAAGGTTTGCGAACAGGGCATTTGACGAGGTATCGGAGCCGGTGACGGCCGTACCGACCCAGCCCAAAACCGGGCTGATGAACGCAAAAGCAGCGCCGGAGCCGGCCAAGAACTGGCCGATGCTCATGGTCTGCCCCGAGAAGTTCATCACGTATGCCAGCGACAGCACCAGGATGATGGTGAGGCCCGAGAACCGCATGCGGTAGATGGTGGCGCCAATCTCGCGGATGGCGGCTCCCATGGTAATACGGTAGCGTCCACCCTCATCGAAGGCCATCAGCACCAGCGTGGTTATAATGCCCGCCACCAGGATGGAAGTACCGGGTGTCGACAACAGCCCCAGGGTGAAGGTGGTTCCCGGATCATTTCCCGCTGCATTCAGGATGACGCCGCCAGAGATAATCGGCCAGGGAATCTTGATGTCGGCGCTGGCCAGCATGCCCGGAATGCCGAGCTTTCCAATGGAGAACACCACGACCAAAATAAGATACGGCGCGAGAGCCATGAAGGTGCGGCCGGGGGTAAGGCTGTGCTCTGCGTGCGCTTGTGCTGCGGGAAGCCCCAGGCGCTCGCGTGCGGCAGCGACGCCGCGTGGTTTCCAGAAGCGCATGAACACGACTACCGCGCCCAGCGAGAGCAGCGAAGCCACGACGTCGGTGAGCTCATAGGCGAAGTGGTTCGAACACCACCACTGCGACAGGGCGAAGGTAGCGCTTACCACGAGGGTCGGAGCCCAGCAGTCACGCCAACCGCGCGTCCCGTCAAGGATGAAGATAAGCAGGAACGGCACCACGAACGCGAGCACGGGTGCCTGATAGCCGGCGATGGCCGCAACGTGATGGGCGGTTTCAACCGCGAGGGCGGAATCGCCTCCCGCCACCATGGCTCCCGCGGTGGTGATGGGCGTGCCTACGGGGCCAAAAGCCACCGGAGCCGTGTTGGCAAGCAATACGATAAGCGCCGCTTTTTGGGGTTTAATGCCCAAGGCCAGAATCATTGTTGCGGTAATCGCCACAGGTGCGCCGAACCCGGCGAGCGCTTCGAGCAGTGCGCCGAAGCAGAAGGCGATCATCATGGCTTGAATGCGCACGTCGCCCGCGCCCACGAAATCGAAGAACTCGCGCAGGTCATCGGCGCGTCCCGACACCACGGTTAGCTGGTAGAACCATACCGCCATGAGGATGATGTACACGATGGGAATGGCGCCGAAAGCTGCGCCTTGCGTCGCGGAGGCCAGCGCAAAGTTCAGCGGCATCTGGAATCCGATGCAGGCGACCGCCACAGCCGCAGCCAGCGCGACGATGGCCGAAATATACGCGCGGGCTTTTACGCCCAACAGCATGATGAAAAACGTTACGAGTGGAATGCAGGCCACCAAAGCGGACAAGCCGAGGCTGCCCGCTATCGGGTCAATCGTTGCTTGAAACATCCATCCCCCTAGATGAACGTGCTCGCGGGACGGATGCGGTTTTGACGCGTTCGCTGCGCGGGCATGCTATGCCAGTGTCAGTACAAAACTCGCCGATTATAACGAAAAGCCGTGGTGATGCGGACATCACCACGGCCTATGCACAAACGAATGCTCGGGAACCAGCCTGCTGGAAGCTCCGTCTACAGCCTGCGCGTCTTGTCGATAGCAGCGCGGATGGCCTCCATCACGCCTGCACGCATGCCGCGTGCTTCGAGGATCTGCACGCCTTCGATGGTGGTTCCGGCAGGTGAGCACACCATGTCCTTCAGCTCGCCAGGATGCTTGCCGGTCTGCACGAGGAGCTTGCCGCTGCCCGCGACGGCCTGCGCGGCAATCTTGTAGGCCTGCGCGCGGGGCATGCCCTCGGCGACGGCGGCATCGGCAAGCGCTTCGACGAACATGGCCACGTATGCGGGGGTGGACCCGGCGACGGCGCCGATGACGTCGATCATGGGCTCGGTGAGGATTTCGACGGTGCCGACGCTGCGGAAAATCTCGAGCACCTGCTCGAGCTCTTCTTCGCTTACGCGCTCGTTGGCGCAGATGCCCGATGCGCCCTCTCCAACCAGGGCGGGCGTGTTCGGCATGACGCGGACGAGTTTAATCTCGCGCCCAAACGCCTGACCAATCCATTCGCGGGTCTTGCCGGCGGCGATGGAGACGATGGTGGTCTCGGGCCTGACGACATCCGTAATCGAATCGATTGCGGCCTGCAGCATAAAGGGCTTCACGGCCATAACCAGGATATCCGCCCAAGCGGCAACAGCGGCGTTGTCGTTGACCACCTCAATGCCAAGTTCCGAGGAAACCTTTGCGCGGGTGGCTTCGCTTGGATCGCTCGCGCGCACTTCGGCGGGTTCAACCACGTGGTTTTTCAAGATGCCGCCGATAATCGCGCTTGCCATATTGCCCGCGCCGATGAAGCCAATGTTCATGGGAGTCCTTTCGTCGAGTTGCCCGTAAGGTGGGGAAGCTGTTACTGCAACGTGCCGAAGATTCGGTCGCCCGCATCGCCAAGGCCGGGAAGGATGTAGGCGTTTTCGTTCAAGCAGTCGTCGATAGCGCAGGTGATGATTTTCACCTCTTCATCGGCGGCGAGTACCGTCTCGATGCCCTCGGGGGCGGCCACGAGCACCATGAGCGTAAGGTCACGCACGCCCTTTTCGCGCAGATACTTCAAAGCTTCGGCGGCGGAACCGCCTGTTGCGAGCATTGGGTCGACGACGATAACAGGACGCTCCCCAACGTCGACCGGCATCTTCGCGTAGTACGCGTGGGCGATGTGGGTTACATGGTCGCGTTCCATGCCGAGGTGACCCACGGTGGCGAAAGGCAGGAGGTCCAGGACGCCCTCAAGCATGCCGAGGCCGGCGCGAAGGATGGGCACGATAACCGGGCTGATGGCCAGCATCTGGCATTCCGTTGCCATCAAGGGCGTTTCGATGGTGACGCTTTTGGTGGGCAGATAGCGCGATGATTCATAGGTTTCCAGCATCGCAAGCTCGCGCACAACCTGGCGGAATTGGCTTGGCGGCGTGTTCTTGTCGCGCAGCAGCGCGAGTTTATGGCTTACGAGGGGATGTTCGACAACCGTGACGCGTTCGTTTTCTTTAGGCATAGCTCCTCCGTTCCCGTAATTGAGAACATTGTAGCGTGTATCGGCGGAAGGCAGGCAGGCCAGAATGCAAAAGTCCCGATGCTTTGTTGGAAGCATTGTGAATGTACTTACGAGCGTGAATTACGTGGCCTACAATCTCCTGCCGAAATACGATTGAGCGACGTCTTTCGGACGTCGTTTTTTATGCGCGATTGGTTTAGGTGAAGCGTATGGCTCTAGATCTTGGCATCAACAAGCAACAGAAGACGATTGTGACAATACTCCTGTTCGGCACCTTCATGGTGGTGCTGAACCAGACGCTGCTCTCGCCGGCATTTCCGGCGATGATGCGCGAATTCAACATCGACGCCCCGACGGTGCAGTGGCTCACGAGCGGGTACTCCCTGGTGGAAGCCGTCGTCGTTCCGCTTTCGGCCTTCTTCCTGGGAAAATTCCCCGTACGTAAGCTTTTCATCGCCGGTTTCAGTTGCTTTACCGTGGGCACGTTGCTCGCGGCATGGTCGCCGATATTCCCGGTTCTGCTGGCTGGCCGCGTGCTGCAGGCATTTGCCACCGGTGTCGTGATGCCCATGACGTTCACGCTCATCCTCATCATTTTCCCGCGCGAGAAGCGCGGCGCGGGCATGGGCCTCGTCTCGCTTATCATCGGCTTTGCGCCCACGCTTGGCCCCACGCTGTCGGGTATCCTCATCGATACGGTTGGCTGGCACATGATGTTCGTCATCATTGCATGCATCGCCGCCATGGTGCTTACCGTGGGTGTGTTGAAGCTCTCGAATTACGGGCACTTCGAGCCCGCGCCCTTCGACGTGCTTTCCGTGGTGCTCTCGTCGGTCGGCTTGCTGTGCGTGCTGTATGGCTTCTCCACGTTCAGCACAACCGAGAACCACGTGGTGACCGCCGTGCTTATCGTTGTCGGCGTGGTCCTGCTGTACCTGTTCGTGCGTAGGCAGCAATCGCTCGAGCGCCCCATCTTGAAGGTGGACGTTCTGCGTTCGCGCCGCTATGCGGTGTCCATTTTCACGGCGGGCCTCATGCAGGGCGGCCTCATTGGATGCAGCGTGATCATGCCCATCTTCGTCCAGCAGGTGCTCGGCTATAGCGCGACCGTATCGGGCTTGGTCATCCTCCCGGGTGCGCTCCTTGGCGCCATCATGTCGCTCGTGGCGGGCAACCTGTTCGACCGCTTTGGCATGCGCCGCATCGCCGTGCCGGGTGTCGTGACAATGTTCGCGGGTACGGTGGGCTTGGCGCTCATGGGCCCGACCGTCGACGTGCTTATCGTGATGCTGCTCAACCTCGTGATGTCCGTGGGCATGCAGGCGGTTGTCACGCCGCTGAACACCTGGGGCGTGAATTCGCTTTCCAACAAGGTGATCCAGCATGCAAACGCGCTGAACAGCACCGTTGGCCAGGTGTTCATCTCCTTCTGCACGGCGCTTGTGGTGTCCATGACGGCCCTTTCCCCGCTTTTCGCGCCGGATGCCAGCCCTGCTGAACAGCTGTATCTCGGCGAACACATCGGATTCATCGCGATTGCCACCATCATTTTCCTCGTGCTGCTGAGCGTGGTGTTCCTGGCGCGTGACCGTGCGACCGACATCGTTGCCGACAAGGAAGCTCATCGCGAGCAGGAGATGGCAGCCCGCGAGGCTGGTGAAACCGCGACGGTGCGTACGCGCCATATCATGGATCGCGAGCCGCAGTTCGTTGCGCAAAATGCGACCATCCGCGATGCCATCGCGCTGTTCGCCCAGAGCGAGACGAGCGGCTTGCCCGTTGTCGACCGTGGCAATCACGTTGTGGGCTTCGTGTCGGATGGCGACGTGATGAAATACATCGGTCGCAACGACTCCTCGTTCGTCACGCCGATGGCCACGCTCTATCGCGTCGCCGACGACGACGACCTGATGGGGCGCCTGCATACGCTGCTCGATATGAACGTGGACCAGATTGCCACGATGGGCAAGGTGCTCACCGTGGACGCCGACACGCCCATCGACGAGGCATGCCACATGCTGGCGAGCAAGCGTATCAAGAAGCTGCCCGTTGTCGAAAACGGCAAGCTTGTGGGCACTCTCAGCCGCCGCAACGTCATCCACGCGATTTCCGAAAACGCACCGGCGTAAGCGCACACGGGTTATCATGGTTGCGAACCGGAATGAGGGGAGCAGCCTGTGAAACGCCTTGGCTTCAACGATGGGTGGGAGTTTTCCCGCGATGATGGGCCGTGCGAAGCGGTGGTGGTGCCGCACGACGCGATGCTGGGAAACCGACGTGGCCCCGATGCTCCAGCGGCGAGTGCAAGCGGGTATTACCATGGCGCCCGATATGCGTATCGCAAGGCGTTTTCGCTGGACGAGGCGCAAGCCGAAGGTGTGGCTCTGCTGGAATTCGAGGGCGTGTACCGCGATACCCGCATCATCGTGAACGGCGTGGACGTACCCGCTCCGCCGTACGGGTTTGTGCCATTCTTCGTGGATGTGACGGGTGTCGTGCATTCTGGCCGCAACGAGATAGAGGTGTATGCGGAAAACGCTAGCCAGCCCGACTGCCGATGGTATTCCGGCGGTGGTATTCACCGTCCGGTATGGTTGTGGACGGGTGGTACGAACCATATTCAACCCGAGGGTGTTCGCGTTGCAACGCTTGCAACCGATCCGGCGCGCATCCAGGTACAGGTGGTGTGCACCGGGGGAGTACCCAACGTGCGCATCGAGGATGCGGCGGGAACGGTGGTGGGGACTGGCCGGGGCGAGCTCCAGGAATTCGCGGTTCCCGATGCCAAGCTGTGGAGCGACGAAACCCCGTACCTCTACCGGTGCTGCGTATCCCTCGAGGTTGATGGGCAGGTAGTTGATACGGCCGAGACCCGTTTCGGTATCCGTACGCTCACGTGGGGCAGTTTCGGCCTGCGCGTGAATGGCCGCGAGACGCTGCTACGTGGCGGGTGCATCCATTGCGATAACGGCATCGTGGGCGCGGCCTCGCATCCTGAAAGCGAGTGGCGGCGCGTGCGCTTGCTAAAGCAAGCGGGCTTCAACGCGATCCGCGTGGCGCACAATCCGGCACCGGCGGCACTGCTGGATGCGTGCGATGCGCTGGGCATGTACGTGATGGATGAGACTTGGGACATGTGGTTCACGCCCAAGAGCAGGCACGACTACGCGCGCCATTTCCTCGATTGGTGCGACTACGACTTGCAACGCCTGACATCGCGCGATTTCAACCACCCGAGCGTCATCATGTATTCCATTGGCAACGAAGTGGCCGACCCCATAGAACCCGGTGGTGTCGAACTCGAGCAGTCCCTCGTCGCCTTGCTGCATGCGCTAGACCCCACACGTCCGGTAACTTGCGGCTTTAACCTCACGATGATGGTGATGGAGCGCATTGGCCGTGGCTGGTATGACGACGCCAAGGGCGTGGCGGACGCTGCATCGAGCGTCGATGAGCCCCCGCGAAGCAGCATGCTCTTCAACCTGACGGCGCAAGGGCTCGGCACGGGCATGACGATGCTTGCAAACGTGCCGGGTGCGGACGCCCTGGTGAGCCCCGCGCTCGACGCGCTCGATATCGCGGGATACAACTATGCTGCGGCGCGCTATCCGGTAGATGTGCATGCGCATCCGGAGCGCACGATCGTCGGCAGCGAAACTTTCCCGCACCGCCTGCCTGCGAACTGGCGCAAGGTGCGGGAGTATCCGCAGCTTGTGGGCGATTTCATGTGGGCTGCCTGGGATTATCTCGGCGAAGCGGGCGCGGGTTCCTGGGCCTACACGCCCGAGGAGGCGGGCTTCAGCAAGCCGTGGCCATGGCTGCTCGCCGGTTCCGGCGCGCTAGACATCATGGGCAACCCCGGCGCCCCGGCGGCATTGGCGGCAGCGGTTTGGCAAACGGCGGCCGGACCATCGATTCAAGTTCGGCCGGTGAATATCATGGACGGGCGCACGTTCAAGGCTACCTGGCGCGGCAGCGATGCCATCCCCAGCTGGTCGTGGCGCGGCTGCGAGGGGATGCCTGCGCAGGTGGAGGTGTACGACGGACGCGCCCACGCTATCCGGCTCGAGCTCAACGGCCAGGTGGTGGACGAGAAGCGCGTTCGAGAATACGTGGCGAAATTCAGCCTGGAATACCAGCCGGGAACGCTCGAGGCAATAGCGCTTGGCGCCGACGGCTGCGAGTTGGGGCGAGACATGCTGCACAGCGCGACGGGGGACTTGCGCCTGCGTATCGACGTTGAGCCGAGCGCGATTGCGCCGGCTATGCGGCCATGTTCCACGGAAGGCGACATCGTGTATGCGCAAATCGCCATCGTTGGCGAAAATGGCATCGTGGAATCCAACGCCAACATGCTGTTGCGCGCAACCGTTGAAGGGGGAGACCTCCTGGCGTTTGGCAGTCCGTGCCCTGCGACGGAAGAGCGATACCAAGATGGCGCTTTCACGACGTATCGTGGGCGCGCACAAGCCATTATCCATTGCGCAGATTCGAGCGAGGCGCACCTGATTGTCGAAGGGCCGGATGGCTTAAGAGCCGAAGCTTGCTTGCGGGAGCATTGAGCGGACGCTACCACCTGAGGTGATATTTCCATCGAGCGAAAGAAGGGGATTCACGTGCACACGCAACGTATTACTGCACGTCATATGGGAGTAATCATTGCGTGTTGCCTGCAATGCGGCATCCCCATCGCCATGATAATCAGCACGCCGGGTATCTTCTATCCGATTATCGCGGACGATATGGACGCGCAGACCGCCGAGATTAGCGCGTGGATGTCGGTTGCCATGCTCTCGAGCGCGGCATTCTCGCCCGTCATTGGCAACCTGCTGGGGCGCTTCCGCCTGAAGACCATGCGCGTTTCCGCTGTTGTTGTGGCCGGCGCGGCCATGGCCGTGTTCTCTGCGGCGACGGCTCCCTGGATGCTTTGGGTCTCGGCGGCTTTCATGGGGTACGTGCTGGTGCTGCTTACCTCCTTGGGCCCGGCAACGCTGGTGAACCGCTGGTATCAGGAGCGCGTCGGGGCCCTCATGGGCTTGTATGCGGCATTCACCGCCATCGGGGGTGTGGTTTTTCTCCTAGTGGGGCAGGCCATTATCGATGCCTCGGGCTGGCGTGCGGCGTACTTTGCATTTGCCGTCATAACGTGGGTGGTCGGGCTGCCCGCCGAGCTGCTGCTAACGCGGGAGCGCCCGCAAGAGTACGGACTCCTTCCCTATGGTGCCGCGCTTGGGCAAGCAGACGAAGCATTGCCGGTTGCGGCGGGCGGCGCAGCAGATGGGGATACGGCCATTCGCGAAGCCAACTGCCTAATGCGCACCGCGCCATTCTGGCTCCTCTTCGTGTGCGGCTTCCTTATGAACCTCGTGTGCCAGATAAACGGCTACTTCCCGAAATACGTGATGTGGGTTGACGAGCAAGCGGCCGCGGGTGTTGTTGCGGGCGCGTTCGTGACAGGGGCTGTTCTTGCCTCCCTTTGCCAAGCGGGCAGCGCGGTGGGAAAGGTCGGGCTGGGCATGTTCTCGGACTTCTCGGTGCGCAAGGCCACGGTGGCTCTTGCGGCGTGCGGTGCCGTCGGCGTGGCCTGCGTGTGGCAGGTTCCCGCAACGTTTCTGATGGCCTTCGGCGGTTTCGCGTTCGGGTTCTTCATCGCAGGCGTGCTCGTATTGCTGCCCATGCTCTGCCGTCAGATCTTCGGAACGGGCGAGGTGTATCCCGTCATTTACGCGCGCATCGCCGTAGCCCCGACGCTCGGTGGGGCCGTTGGCAACATCGTGTGGCCATACCTGGCCGACAACCTCGGCGGGTTCGATGCCGTATTCGGCGTGGCACTGGTGTTTATCGCCGTTGTGCTGGGAACCGCTCTGGCGGCTCTCTCCGGGACTTCAAGCCGGACAGGCTCGACGCGTTAGTCCAGCTCGACTTGGGCCATGATTTCGCGCATCGTGTCGGCTGATTGCTTCAGCTGGCGGAGCTCTTCGTAATTCAAGCGCAGGGGGACCTTAATCTCGACGCCGCCGGATCCGATGACGGCGGGCATGCTCAGCACCACTCCATCTGCCTCGCCAAAGCCCTGGACACGAACCGAAACCGTCATGATGGATTTCTCGTCGCGTACGATGCATTCAAGGATGCGCGTGACGCAGGTCGCGATGCCGTAATTCGTCATGCCCTTCTTCGAGATGATTTCGTACGCGCTGTGGCGAACCTCGTCTGCCAGCTGATCCATCTTCTCGAGCGGGCGCTCTATGCCGCGCATGCGCAGGCATTTGTCAACGGGAATGCCGGCAACGTTCGCGGTGCCCCAGTTGGGGAACTCGCTGTCTCCATGCTCGCCGAGCATGCGCGCGTGCACATGCCGGGGATCGACCGCAATGAGCTTGCCGAGCGCGTATTTCAGGCGGGCGCTGTCAAGCACGGTGCCCGATCCGAGGACCCGGTTTTCGGGGAGGTTGCTCAGGCGCATTGCGATATCCGTGAGGATGTCGACGGGGTTCGAAACGATGAGCATGATGCCGGAGAATCCACTCTCGTTGATTTGCGGAATAATGCTCTTGAACACTGCCACGTTGCGCTGCACGAGGTCGAGGCGGGTCTCGCCGGGCTTCTGACCGACACCGGCGGTGACGACGACGATATCTGCATCGGCAAGATCGGAATAGTCGCCAGCCTTGATTTCCATTGGGTGCGAAAGCGGGATGCCGTGTCCGATGTCGAGCGCTTCGCCTTCGGCGCGCTTATGGTCGTAATCGATAAGAATCATCTGCGAGAACAGGCCGCTGCGCATGATGCTGAATGCGCTTGCCGAACCCACGAAACCGCATCCGACGATTCCCACTTTGCGATTGCTGAGCGTCTTTGCCATGGAAAGCTCCCTTCGTTCACAGCCCCCCGCACCATTATCGCTGTTTGCCCAGATGCAGGCAATTGGCACGCGATGTGCCTGACAAACATGGCGGGTTCTGTCATCATGGAAGCGGAAAACCGCGATTGAAAGCGGCGTCGAGACAGGGAGGTTCAGGCTATGGTAGACAGGAAAGCATTCCGTGATCTGAGTTACGGCTTGTATATCATCACCGCCGTGGACGGCGAGAAGAAGGTTGGTTGCGTGGTGAACACGTTCAACCAGGTAACCTCATCTCCGGCACGCGTGAGCGTCGCGATTAACAAAGACAACTTCACGACAGGCGTCGTCCTTGCGTCGGGGCGCTTCGAGGCATCCGTGCTCGCGGAGTCTGCGCCGATGGAGCTCATCGGCCGGTTTGGCTTCCAGAGCAGTGCCGACATCGACAAGTTTGCCGACACCGCGTATACGCTCGACGAGGCGGGCGTTCCCTACGTGAACGAGCATACCGTGGCGCATTTTGGCGCGCGCGTCATCGAAACGGTGGATGTTGGCACGCACATGCTCATCGTAGGCGAGGTCGAGGAGGCGGCGGTGCTATCGGATGCTGCGCCCATGACCTATGCGTATTACCACGAGGTGAAGGGCGGCAAGACCCCGGCGAAGGCATCGAGCTACACCCCCGATGAGCCGGCTGCAGCGCCTGAAGCCGCGCCTGCTCCCACCGCCCGCATTGGCTGGAAGTGCAAGATCTGCGGGTACGTTATCGAGGTGGACGAGCTTCCCGAAGATTTCCAGTGCCCCATCTGCAAGCAGGGCCGCGAAATGTTCGAGCGCATCGAGATTACCGACTAACCACACGAGACAATCCGAAGATGGGTGAGCCACGGTGCTGGGCACCGTGGCTCACCCGTTATTACCCCCAATATGTGGGTATTGGTGGCCTACGCTTGCTAAAAGTTGCCGTTGCTGATAACTTCTTGGACTTGATGCAGACATGTATGGGTCAACGGCCTGATTTTGCCGGTAAACGGATGAAACACTCAGCGAAAGCGTATTTGCCTGCAGGCTAACATGCCCACAGGTTGCGTGAGAATGGCGGATTGCATGGGGGAACAAGAGAATCGCGAGACGGTAGTAAACGAGGCGAGCGCAATGCTCGAGTACGACTTGGCTGATGCCATTTACGCCGCTTGCCTTGCCGATTCCCTCCGGAGCGATTCGCTTTTCTATTTCATGGATGCCGAGGACGGCGGTTCGTCCATGTCGGCCATGGTCCGTCGCGTGGCGTAACGCCCAGCAGTAATCGTCGGATTCACTATTCCACTATCGTGCGTTTGTGAGCAGCTCGCGGAGCTGGTCGGGTGTGAACGTATGGCGTCGCCCGCAGAAATGGCAGTGCGCCTCGCCAGCTTCACCAGCATCAACCATGCTTTGCAACTCATCAGCGCCGAGCGCGAGCATCACGCGGCTTGCGCGTTCGGTGTTGCAGCCGCAATGGAAGCGCACGGGCTTCACATCGAGTTCCTGGTAGTTCATGCCGCGCAGTAGGTATTCCAGCATATCGGTTGGCCCCATGCCGTTTTCCATCAGGCTGGTTACCGAGTTAACCTCCGCAAGATTCGCCTCCAGCTCATCTACCAGATATTCGTAGTGCCCGGGCATCAACTGCAAGACAAACCCGCCCGCCTGCTTCACGTCGAGGTTGCGGTCCACGAGCACGCCCACGCCCACCGAAGTGGGAATCTGATCGCTCATCAGGAAATACGATGCCAGGTCGTCGCCGATTTCGCCGCTCGCAAGCTCCACTTGGCTCACGTAGGGCTCGATGCCGGGCATGTCGCGCACCACCGTAAGGCTTCCGGCTCCGATGGCGCCGCCCACATCGAGCTTGCCCCGGCTGTTCAGGTCGAGCCACACGTTCGGGTGGTTGGCGAAGCCCTTCACTTCTCCATGGGTGTTGGCGGTTACGGTGAGCCCGCCGATAGGGCCGTCGCCGTGCACGGTGAGCGTGACCAGCTCGTCTTCGCCTTTCAGCATGGCGCCCATCATCTGGGCACCCATCATCAGGCGTCCGAGTGCCGCTGTTACCACCGGGCTCGTGTGATGGCAGTTGCGCGCAGTTTGCACGGTGTCGCGCGCGCTAACGGCAAAGGTGCGGATCATGCCATCGGCTGCGATGCCGCGCACCAGATGGTCGCCTGCTTTTATCTTATGGCTCTCGAAATCGATGACGTTCTCGGTCAATGTTGGTTCCTTGTACGTGGCTGGCTCTTACGGGTT
>JAUNCA010000135.1 GCA_030526775.1 Coriobacteriia bacterium
GAATGCGGATACGCAGCATAGCGACCGGGATGGACGGCTGGATGCCACCGTATTCACGTTGCAAGAATGCCATACTCTAACCTCCTTCTCAAAAACTTGAGAGGCCGCATCACCGAAACCGACTGCATGGGAAAAGGCGCAACACACAGCGCCTTTCTTCAGTACAGCTTCGGTTAAACGGTCTGTGCGATTTCCAGCGGTCATTCCCCCCGCTCAGATACCGCACTACCTATAATGACGGTCTTAGAATATGGACAATATGTGAACGGAACCATACCGAAACATGTTATGAACCGTGAACATGAATGTTAACAACCGTCTCACCTGGTCTTTCACGATAGATTTAGACAAAGAAGACCGTCAATTCTTTAATGTTGGCCTATTGATGGCATCAATATATTTTGCACAAAAGCATTCATTCTGTTTTTAGATGGGTAACGTTTGCCACAGATTCCCAAAGCTGTGAGCAAACAGACCTCGACCTGCGAACACTGCTGCATGAACCAGCAGCGCGTATATATACTTATATAAAAGGTTAGGAGGAGAGGAATCGCGTATGGAAGTAATGGAGGCCATCTACGGCAGACGGAGTATCCGCAAGTTCACTAACGAGAAGATCCCGCGCGATGTGCTTGAAGAGCTGCTCGATGCGGCGTCGTGGGCTCCGTCCGGGCAGAACCTCCAGCCTTGGTTCCTGCTTGCGCTTACGCAGGACTCAGACCTTGCCTGGGTGTTCAGTGAGCTGGGCACGAGCGCCTTCAGCCACCGCAAGCACCTCGAGTCGCGTTTCAAGAACCACCCTGAGGTCGTCGAGGAGACCTTGGAGTTCATGCGCGCAATGGGCGGGGCGCGCACCGTGGTGTTGGCTTTCCTCTATAAGCCGGATTATTCCGAGGAAGACCTTCCGAGTTGCATCGAGAGCGTTGCTGCTGCGCTGCAGACGTTGTGCCTGGCCGCCTACGATAAGGGCATCGCCACGTGCTGGGTCGAGGAATTCAAGAAGCTCGACGAGCAAGCCCGCGCACGCTTCTGCCCCGACAAGGGTCCGCTGCTCGGCGGTGTGGTGCTAGGGTACCCCGCCATGGAAGCACGCCCCATCCGCCGCAAGCCCGGCCGCATCGAGATTCGCTAACGCCCGTTTCAAACGCACGCAATGAGTCAATTACCCCTGGGGTATTTGACTCATATCAACCGCAAGGAGAAACCCATGTCCTACGAATTCATCCTTACCGAAAAGCGCGATGGCGTGTTCATCCTCACGCTGAACCGCCCCGAGAAGCGCAACGCCCTGAATTCC
Organism: Coriobacteriia bacterium; assembly: GCA_030526775.1. Taxonomy (GTDB): domain Bacteria; phylum Actinomycetota; class Coriobacteriia; order Coriobacteriales; family Eggerthellaceae; genus UMGS1519. The sequence continues at coordinate 1,298 of JAUNCA010000135.1, forward strand.
AAGCTCTGGGCTGAGATTGCACAGGCCATCGACGAGTTCGACGCCGACGACGACAGTCGCGTGCTCATCGTGACGAACAACGGCCCCTGCTTCTGCGCCGGGTCGGATCTGAAAGCCATCGATGCGGGCACTTATCATCCGCCCGCAGGACACGAGGATGACGGTTTCGCGACCATCACGGGGCATTACATCTCGAAGCCGGTCATCGCGGCCGTCGAGGGCTTGTGCATGGGCGGCGGAGCCGAGATTCTGCTCGCCTGCGACATAGGGGTTATCTCGCGCGACTGCATCATCGGGTATCCCGAGGTGAAGCGCGGACTCGTGGCCGGCGGCGGCGCGGCGCTGCTGCGACAAGCGCAGGCCATTCCCGTGAAGTTCGCGCTGGAGCTGTTGCTTACCGGCGAGAACATCGATGCCGAGACCGCCGTGCGCTGGGGCCTCGCGAACCACATCGCCGAGCCGGGCAAGACGCTCGAGAAGGCGCTCGAGATAGCCGGGAAGATCGCCGCGAACGCGCCGGTGGCCGTGCGCCTGACGAAGCGCACCGTCTACGAGACCATGAACCAGGGCTGGCTGAAGGAAGGCAACCCCGGTTGGACGGCAGCCATGGCCGCCGACATGGGCATCAAGGAGACCGAGGACGCGAAGGAAGGCGCGAACGCCTTCTCCGAAAAGCGCACCCCCACCTGGAAGAACCGCTAATGAGTCACGGTCCCCAGGGGATCGTGACTCATCCATAAACGAAGCCGGGGCCCCATAGGCCCCGGCGTTTTTGGTTAGTCGCTTTCAACCAGTGGCTTGCCCTTGGTTTCTCGGCCGAAGACCGCAACCACGACCGCCACAAGCGCGAAAGCCGTGCACAAGACGGTGAACACCGCCGCGAACCCCACGCCTTCGCCGAACATGCCGTACACGACCGGCACGACGAACGGGGCGATGAAGGCGCCGATGCGCCCGAAGGCCGCCGCCCAACCGGCACCGGATCCACGCACCTCGGTGGGATACACCTCGGGCGTGTAGGAGTACACGCAACCCCAGGCGCCGAGCGCGAAGAAGTACAGCAGGCAGCCGGTGGCCAGGACCATGGTCTCGGAGTCCGCATGGCCGAACAGCCAGGCGGCTACCGCCGTGCCCGCGAAGTAGCAGATGAGCACCGGCTTGCGGCCGGCCTTCTCTATGAGCCATGCGGCGCTGAAATAGCCGGGCAGCTGCGCGAGGCACATCACCACGGTGAACCCGAAGCTCTTCACCATCTCGAAACCCTGGCCCATCAGCAGCGTCGGCGTCCACAGCACGAAGCCGTAGTAGCCGAAGTTGATGCCGAACCACACGATCCAGAGCACGGTGGTGGCGCGCAGGTGCTTGCGCATCCACAGCTGGCGGAAGGTGCCGCCCTTGCGATGCTCGGTAGGCGCGTACGAGGTCTTGTTCTCCTCGGGGATGACGACGCCGGCTTCGCGCTCCATGCCGGAGACGATCTCGTCAGCTTCTTCGTGGCGGCCGACCAGCTCCAGGTAGCGGGGGCTCTCGGGAACCGCGCGGCGCAGGACTGCGGCGAAGAACGCCGGAACCGCGCCGACGAAGAAGGCGATGCGCCAGCCGTACACGGGGATGAGTAGGTAGGCCACGAGCGCGGCGATGATCCAACCCCAAGCCCAGAAGCTCTCGAGCAGGACGACGTTGCGGCCGCGCTTCTCGAGCGGGCTGAACTCGCTGACGAGCGTCGATGCCGCCGGCAACTCGCCGCCCAGACCGAAGCCCGTGATGAAGCGGCATACGACGAGCATCGTGTAATTCACCGCAAGGCCGCACAGAAGGCTGCCGAAGCTGTAGAGCAGCAGCGTGAACAGGATAACGGTGCGCCTGCCCCATCGATCGGATGCCACGCCGGAAAGCGCCGCACCGAGAATCATGCCGAAGGTGCCCGCGCTTGCAAGAATCGACTGTTGAATCGTCTCGAGCTGCCAGTCGGCACCGGCTGCAGCCAGCACGCCGGCGACCATGCCTTGGTCCATAGCGTCGAACATCCACCCGATGCCCACCAGGATGAGGATCTTCCTCATCATCGGCGTCATGGGCAGGGATTCAAGCCGTTCGGAAATGTTCATGAAGTTCCCCTTCACCCGTGCGCTAGGTGACAAGACACCTGACGCGACAGTTAATGTGGTGGCAGGTTACCACAGTTGCCCCGATTATCGGCATCTATTGAGAATCTACACAGTAAAGGTATATCTGTCTTGTCACCTGACAAGACAGCATATGGCAAATGAGTCAAATACCCCTGGGGTAATTGACTCATTCTGGTACCCTGTCCATAGGCCGAACGGAGGGTGTATGAATATCACGGTGTATTGCGGATCGAGCATGGGGGCCGATCCCGCGTTTGCGGATGCGGCCCGTGAGCTGGGCGAATGGATTGCACGCGAGGGGCACGGGCTGGTGTATGGCGGCAGCGCCATCGGGCTGATGGGCATCGTCGCAGGCGCCGCGCTCGAGGGCGGCGCGTACGTGACCGGTGTCGAGCCGCGCTTCTTCCTGGACTCCCCCATCGCGCAGCACGACCTGCCCGAGCTCATCCCCGTCGACACCATGGCGGAGCGCAAGGCCATCATGATCGAGCTCGGCGATGCATTCATCGCTCTGCCCGGCGGGCTCGGCACGCTCGAGGAAATGAGCGAGATTATGAGCCGCATCCGCCTGCGCCTGACCAGCGCACCTTGCATCTTCCTGAACATCAACGGTTTCTACGACAACCTGAAAGCCTTCCTCGACACGCTCGCCCAAGCGGACTTCGTGGAAGACTATGAATACGGGGAAATCCAGTTCTGCCCCACCGTCGCAGATGCCGCACGCACAATCGAGGCATGGAAGCCGAACGCCACCCCGGCCTACTGGCAGCGTGCGTAATATTGCTGTCGTTTGCATTGCGAATAGGTTACGAAGAAAGACATTCATCGGGTTTCACCGCGAACACGCCTTTATAATGTTGAAGGTTTAAGCAAGTAACGCCGAAGGAGGCACTATGCCCAAACGGGACGACGTCAAGAAGGTTCTCATCATCGGATCCGGTCCCATCATCATCGGCCAGGCATGCGAATTCGACTATTCCGGAACTCAGGCGTGCAAGGCCCTGCGCGCGTTGGGATACGAGATTGTCCTGGTGAACAGCAACCCTGCAACAATCATGACCGACCCGGAAACCGCGGATCGCGTCTACATCGAGCCCCTGAACGTCGAGCGCCTGACGCAGATCATCGAGAAGGAGCGCCCCGACGCCCTGCTGCCGAATCTCGGCGGGCAGTCCGGCCTGAACCTTTCCTCTGCGCTCGCCGCTAACGGCGTGCTCGACAAGTATGGCGTGGAGGTCATCGGCACCCCCATCGATGCCATCGAGCGCGGCGAAGACCGCGACGTCTTCAAGCAGACCATGGCCGAGCTGGGCATCGAGATGGCCCGTTCGAAGGTTTCGCACACCGTGGAGGAAGCGGTGGCCATCGCCGACGAGCTCGGGTATCCCTGCGTGCTGCGCCCCGCCTACACGATGGGCGGCACGGGCGGCGGCCTGGTGTACAACATCGAGGAGCTGCGCACGGTCGTCGCACGCGGCCTGGCGGCCTCCCCCGTTACCGAGGTGCTCGTCGAGGAAAGCGTCCTGGGCTGGGAAGAGCTCGAGTTCGAGGTCGTCCGCGACTCGAAGGGCCAGATGATCACCGTCTGCACCATCGAGAACATCGACCCGATGGGCGTGCACACCGGCGACTCGTTCTGCGCCGCGCCCATGCAGACCATCGACCAGGCCGTCATCGACCGCCTGCAGGAGAAGTCCTATCGCATCGTCGACGCCGTGAAGGTCATCGGCGGCACGAACGTGCAGTGGGCGCACGACCCGGTAACCGACCGCGACATCATCATCGAGATCAACCCGCGCACGAGCCGTTCGTCCGCGCTGGCCTCGAAGGCGACCGGCTTCCCCATCGCGCTCATCTCGTCCATGCTGGCCAGCGGCCTGACGCTCGACGAGATCCCGTGCGGCAAGTACGGCACGCTCGACAAGTACTACCCGGACGGCGACTACGTCGTCATCAAGTTCGCGCGCTGGGCGTTCGAGAAGTTCAAGGGCGTCGAGGACAAGCT
>JAUNCA010000027.1 GCA_030526775.1 Coriobacteriia bacterium
AACGTTACATCTGCTTGCAAGGAAGGCTCCCGCGTGGGACCTTCCCGCGTTTTAGGGGTGCGCTAGAATACCGGCATGCACGGGGCTAGAGACATATCCAAGTTATGGGTGGCATGGAAGGCGACGTGGGGCCTGCCGCAAACGGCGTTGGGGCTCGCCGTTTCGCGTATGCCCTCCGTGCGGGTGCGCGGTGCATATCGCAGCGAGATCGTGGCTTCCTGGCGACGGCCGCAGGCGATGTCGCTCGGGCTGTTCATCTTCATGCCCGATGCCGAGCTGAAGCGTATCGAGGGTGGGGGAGACCCGTTTTTGCTGAATCACGAGTATGGCCATGCCGTGCAATCGGCGATTTTAGGTCCGCTGTACCTTCCGCTTGTTGGAATGCCTTCTGCCATTTGGTCGAACCTGCCGGCATTGCGCCGCTGGCGTGCGAACACAGGCTATGAATACTATGACTTCCTCATAGAGAAATCGGCGAGCCACCTTGGCGGCATGCGCTAGCGTGCAACGCGTTTAGGCTTTCTTCTTGGGGAATAGTTCGACAGCCAAGCCCACGAAGATAGGAAGCAACACGTCGTAATACACGTCGAACTCATACCCCTGCTTGAAGATGAATTCGTCGAGAATAAAGTCGAGCAAGTTCCAGAACACGATGACGATGACGCAGGTTATCACTATTTGTAGGACCCTGTTTTCACCCATGTTTGTCTCCTGCTCCGGACTAGTATTCCCCACATGATACGGCAAATTGGCACGTATCGTTCCGTGGCTGTACCGATTTTGGCTTGCAGGTTTCAACCTGGCCAGAAACAAGACTTTGACCGTTGCCGCCTTATATGAACCTAATAACAATATGGTTATAAGGTAGGAGAGGGGAAGCCGCATGCAAGACAAGATGCTTTCCAAAGCGGGCTTGACCGTCGAGGTGCCGTCGTCTTACGACACTCTCAACGAACAGGGCGAGGTCCTCTACCTGGACGAGGATCGCCTGCGCCGCACGGAGCGCACCGATAAGCCGGTGTTTCAGAATCATCCCCACGGGCTGGGCGTGAAGGACACGCTGGTTCCGCGGTTCTCCGCGCGGCCATGGAATTTCGAGGCGTATGCGACCATCTTCCGGGGTTTGCATAAGGTGCTGCATTGGTCGGCGAAACCCAAGGGCTCCCAGGGCAACTTGATGCGCAGCGTGCTGATGATGAACTCCGACCGCGGGCATTCCGGCGGCACCGCCTATAACCTCAACGTCGACGTGGATCTGTCGGACAAGGCGCAGAACACCGTTATTCCCATCGACCTGGTGAAAGAGGCCATCTCCAAGGCCGACTACATCGGCGGCATGGAGAAGTGCCTCTGCCGCACGGCCAAGCATTGCGAGCGCGTTCCGCACGACATCGCGTGCCTGTTCCTATCGAAGGGCGGCCGTTCCGCGGTTGACCATCGCATTGCGCGCCAGTATTCGGTCGAGGAAGCTCTTGCCCGCGTGGACCGCGCCGCCCAGAACGGGTTGGTATGCATGTCGCTCTGGATCCAGGTGGAGCAATTCGTCTGGGGCCTGCGCAACGACGAGATGAGCGACTTCGTGGAGATTTGCTTCTGCTGCCCGTGCTGTTGCACGGCGTTGAATCTGCTGAAGGAGACGACGCCGGAAATTCGCCGCCGCTTCACGCCTTCTGGATGGACCGCGACGGTGAACCACGACAAGTGCATCGGCTGCCAGAGATGCGTGGCGGGCGATGCGTATTGCCCGGAGGATGCCATCCAGTTCCGCGGATCCGACGGCAAGATGGTGGTCAACCAGGAGACGTGCATTGGTTGCGGCTACTGCAGGGAGCGCTGCCCAACTGGGGCTATCAAGATTCGGCAGACCATGCCCATGCGGGAGAGCCTGCACGAATACGCATTGGAAGAGGTTCGCCTCGACTTGTCCCTCGACGGGCATCCGGGCGCTGGCGAGCGATAAGCACAGGGAAGGAGCATCCATGAAGGAAAAGGGATTGGTCGAGCGGTTTTGCATGTACAGCAAGGCCATCGGCGAACCGAACCGGATGAAGATGATCAAGATCCTGGGCTCGCACGAGCCGAACACCCTGAACGTGTCCGACATCGCCGGAATCCTGGGTCTCTCGCAGCCGGCCGCGACCAAGCATCTGAAGGTGATGGAGCAGGCGGGGTTCTTCGCGCGCAAACGCGAGGGGACAAGTGTGTACTACTCGCTCGACGAGGAGGCTATCCAGGAATACCACGACCTCATCGAGTATGCGTTCGCGCATTCGCACACGAAATGCCCGAACGACTACGACTGCGACACGTGTCCCTTTGCGGACACGTGCGTATGATGGCTTTTGCTTTAGGGGATCAGCGCCAACACGCATGATACAAATCCACCCAAAGTGTGCCGTTGTCCTCAAAATATAACGATATTGTAATAAGGTAATAATCATAGGAAGACAGAAAGAAAGGCAGGAAGGAAGGAACCATGGCAACTCGTTACGAAAGGGCGTCGAAGCAGGATCCGGTAGGGCCTATCGACCCGAAGTACACCAAGCAGATGACATCCCCCGCGCGCGATTTCGCGTACTGGGCGACGGGTTTCGTCTGCGCGGCTATCGGTGGCCTCGCCATCGGCATGCTCGGCCTCGGGCAGCTCTGGGCGGTGCTGCTGGGCATCGTGGGCATTCTTCTGGCATGGACGCTTACGAGCATCTATACCAAGTACCAGGAGCAGCGCGCCGACTCCGTGACCATGGGCGTCATCGGCATTGCGAGCTTCTACATCTGCGAGTTCATCCTCGTGAACCTCGGCGTCAACCTCCCGAGCTTCAGCCAGTTCAATGCCGATTGGTTCGGTTGGCATGTGTTCATCCTCGTGGTGGCCATTTTGTTCGTCATTTTCAATCTGCTGTGGGTGTACGGCGAGTACCTGAAGCAGACGCCGGAGGAGAAGGACATGGTGCTCCATGGCGACGACTGGTTCGAGCCCGGCGAGCCCCAGCTGCGTCTCGATTGCGGCATCACGCTCGACTGCACAGCCGATGAGATTTGGCCCTACATGGTGCAGAGCGGCCAGAGTCAGGCCGGTTGGTATAGCTTCGACTGGCTCGAGAAGATCTTCACTTTCGACATCACGAACCACTACACCATCCATACCGAATGGCAGGACCTCAAGCCCGGCGACTACCAGTGGTTCCACCAAGCACCGTTCAGCATCGGCGAATGGGTGACCGAGCACAACCCCGAAGAGCACTACTGGGCGGCGCATAGCGATTCCCGTAAAGACCCGAATGGCCCCAACGACGAGAAAGCCCTGCTGATGCCCGGCTTCAAGAGTTTCGCCTGGACGTGGAACTGGTACGTGTACGACATCGGCGGAGGACGTTGCCGCTACATCCAGCGCTGCGATTGCGCCTTCACCCCGAAGACGACCCTGCGCAAGTGGTTCATCGCCTTCCTGCTGGGCACCGCGAGCATCGTGATGTGCCATGGCTACATGAGCTGCATGCAGCGCATCGCCCGCGGCACGCAGAAAGTTACCGACAAGCATATTTAAGTTCCGCAGGAATGAGACACCCGCGCCCTGAGGGCGGGTGTCTCATTCCCGTACCGTGCGACAGTTGGGTTGCAAGTGTTGCTTTCACCAGGTGGAGGCAGTGGTTTTGGAGTAAAGTTAAGGCGGTGTGTACCGCTGGGAGAAAGGATGAAAGGCATGGCAAAAAAGGTCGAGACCATCATCGTGGGCGCAGGTGCCGCCGGCATGAACTGCGCGCTCGAGCTGCAGAAGGCGAATCGCGAGTATCTGCTTATCGCTCCTTACATCGGCGGGCGCATCTGCAACGACGAGGAACGCCACATGAACTACGGCGCCGTGTTCTACTTCGGCACCTATAAGCACATGCTGGCGAGCGGCTTGCTCATCGAAGGCAAGGACGTGCTGCCGGACCTCGGAGCCGGCTGCTGCCATCACGACAACGGCCAGCAGTACACGCCGATTTCCGCGGTTACCGCCAAGGACGCCCCGTCGCTGCTGAAGTACATGAAGTGGATGCGCGAGGAATTCATCCCCCGCTACACCAAGTTCAAGGATGACTGCTGCGTCATGGAAGTCACGAAGGCCCTCGAGCAGGACCCGATGATCAAGGAGCTCTTCACCGAGAGCGCCGAGCATATGATCGAGCGCCTGGGCTTCGGCCCCATCTGCCACGACCTCATCAGCATGTTCGCGCATGCGTGCACCGGTACGAAGATCAAGGACCTCACGGCGCTCGACTACCTGAACACCGTGCAGCCGCTCACCATGAATATCATCGGCATTCCGCCGCTGCAGCTGCTGTTCGACCTCAAGCGTTTCGACTTCGATTCCGAGGGCGTGAAGCAGCGCCTGATGCAGGGTTCTGGCGACGTGCTCATTGGCAACGTGGCCGCCGTGGCCAAGGGCAAGAGCGGCTGGCAGGTGAAGACCGAGGCCGGCGAGACGTTCGCGTGCGATAACCTGGTGATGGCAGCACCCGCCACCGTGACGCGCGACCTGCTGGCGGAAATCGAGGGTGTCGAGCCCATCGATGTGCGTGGCGCGAGCCAGCTCACCGGCTACCTCATGAAGGGCAAGATCAAGAACAAGTACGCGCATCATCTGGTGCACCTGTTCGACGACACCATCCCCATCATCTACATCGCGAGCCGCGGCGCCGGCGAGTACGAGATCTTCACCGAGGTCGACTTCGAGGTGAACAACCGCTTCGACGAGTACTTCGACGAGTGGGAGGTCATCGGCAAGAAGCATTGGCCCGAGGCCCTGTACACGCAAGCGCACGATGCCGTGCCGCAGAACCTGGCTCCCGGCCTCATCATGGCCGGCGACGTCAACGGCCTGGGCATGGAGCCCGCGTGCATCTCCGGCATCTATGCCGCGAACAAAATCCTGGGCAAGACCGTGGACTAACAAGTTGGAAGGGGATGCAGGTTGCGTCCCCTTCTGTTTTATACTGAATGTGAACAGAAACTGTTCAAGGCAACGATAGGAGTAGACATGGGAAAGAAACTACCGTGGATTCTTGGTTGTGGTGCTGTTGCCGGTGGCCTCACGCTTCGTTGGGCAGCGCAAAAGTGGACCTGCTGCCAGGTAACCCCCGAAGATGAGGAGCTCGTGAAAAACCTCCCGGGCAATGACTTCATCAAACCCGAAGAGCTGAAGATGCATGCCGCCCGCGCCGTCACCATCGATGCGCCGCCGGAAAAGGTGTACCCGTACCTGAAGCAGCTCGGCTGCGACAAGGCCGGTTTCTACTCCTACGAGTACCTCGAGCGCATTTGCGGCTACCACATCTACAACGACTACACCATCGAGGAGAAGTGGCAGCACCCGAAGGTCGGCGATTGGGTACCGTATCGCCAGAACGGCGCCGGTACCGGTATCACCGACATGAAGGAAAACGAGTACTTCTGCATGGCCGCCGACTCCCGCAAGCCCCCGACCGATAACCGCGGCATCACGTGGCATCCGAAGGGCTTCGAGTACATCGCCTGGACCTGGAACTTCTACACCGTGGCCGTCGATGACGGCAAGAAGACCCGCCTGATCTCCGTGAACGATGTGGCTCATAATGACAACGTGCCGCCGTTCTGGTACGTTATCGCGCTGCTCATCTACGGCGCCACCGGCAACATCATGACGGGCAAGATGCTCGAGGTCATCAAGGGCTGCGCCGAGGGCACCTACGCTCCGGCTGAGCGCCAGAAGGCTAAGAACGCCCTGCGTGCCCGCCTGTACTACGTCGGCGATCCGAATTGGGGCAAGCAGTAATCGTTACGCGTCAAGCGCGAGAATCTTATGTGGAGAAGGGCGGCATTCCGCCCTTCTCCTGTTATCTGAGGTGACAGTGCAGTTGAAGTGCCCTATACTTCACCTAGAATTAGACATGCCTAACTTATGGCGCGAGCGGAAGGAACGGCGAGAGAGATTATGCCCATCGAGGTTATCAGTGGGTTGCTTATCCCGTTTTGCGGAACGGTTCTGGGGGCCGCCTGCGTGTTCTTTCTGCGCGACCAGCTGCCGCGCAACGTGGAGCGCGGTTTCGCGGGCTTTGCCGCCGGCGTGATGGTTGCGGCATCGGTGTGGAGCCTCATCATCCCTTCGATCGAAGCATCGGCCGGCATGGGAAGGCTTTTGTTCGTGCCGGCGTTTGTCGGCTTCTGGGCGGGTACGCTGTTCCTCTTGCTGCTCGACCATATAATCCCGCACCTGCATTTGCGTGCCGAGGAAAGCGAAGGCCCGCGCACCAAGCTCGAGCGTACGACCTTGCTCGTGCTTGCCGTGACCTTGCATAACATTCCCGAGGGCATGGCCGTCGGTGTCGTTTTTGCCGGTTGGATGACGGGCAGCGCTACCATTACGCTTGCGGGCGCGATGACGCTGGCGATAGGCATCGCCATTCAGAATTTCCCTGAGGGCGTCATCATCTCGTTGCCGCTCTGCGCCGAAGGCGAGAGCCGTGGTAAGGCGTTTCTCTCGGGCGCAGGCTCTGGCGCTGTCGAACCCATTGCCGCGCTTGCCACCATTGCAGCCTCGGCTCTCATCGCGCCGTTCTTGCCCTACCTGCTGGGCTTCGCCGCCGGCGCCATGATGTACGTGGTCGTGGAAGAGCTCATCCCGCAGATGAGCGAAGGTGAACACTCCAACATCGGCACCGTGTTCTTCACGTTCGGCTTCACCCTGATGATGGTCCTCGACGTCGCCCTTGGGTAAACAATATGAATTGCGTTGCCAGGCACCGTGACCCATCGTGCGCGATGCGTTCTACTTCCCGAGGACCTCCTGGAGGTGGGGGAGGTAGGTGTCGCGGTCGCGGGTGGGGCAGCCGGTGGGGGCGAAGGCGCGCAGGAGCTTGTAGCAGTTTCCGCAGATGGTGCAGAGCTTCTTGGAATCGAGCGTGCCGGCGATGATATCGGTGGCGAAGCCGGGGTAGGCGAGGGCCATGCGCCCGAAGCCCACGAGCGAGATGTCGCCGGCCGCAAGCGCGCCTGCGGCGACGTTCGCGGTATCCTCGCGCAGCAGCGTGTAACCCGAACCCACGAAGCACATGTCGGGGAAGGCGTGCGCGAGCGCCTTCGTGCCTTGGAAGAAGCGGTTGAACAGGTCGGCGTTCGTGTCTTTCGGGATGGAGTCGGGGTCGAGGTCCGAGAATTCGCGGTTCACGGTGACGCGGCCCACCGACACGTTCACGAGGTTCACATCGTGTTTGTGCAGCGCGTCTACGAGCTGGAACAGTTCGGCCTGGTCGTAGTCCAGCGAGCCGTCCTGCTTCATGCCGAAGCCATACGGGTAGGGGATCGTGTCGGCATGGCAGATGCGGGTTGCAACCAGCAGGTTGCTGGTCTCGGCCTTCACGGCTTCGACCGTTTCCAGCAGCATGCGCGCGCGGTTCTCGAACGACCCGCCAAAGCGCCCCGGGCGGTTGTAGGCGCACAACAGCTCGCTGAAGAGGTAGCCGTGGCACGCCTTCACATCCACCCCGTCGAAGCCTGCCTGCTCGCACAGGGCAGCCGCGTGCGCGAATGCCTCGATCGTGCGGTCGAGGTACTCGTCGGTCACCACGGGATAATCTTCGGGCAGGGGCACGCGTGCGTTGTGGTGCGGGTTGTACGTGGCGATAATCGGTTCCTTCTTATTCTTCGGCGCGGAGAAGCGCCCGGAATGCGTGAGCTGGGCGACGATGGGAACCTCGGGATAATCGGATTTCAGCTCGTCGATGAAGGCCTTGTAGGTATCCACGTTGCTATCGGTAATCCACAGCGCGTGCTGGTTCGAGCGGCCCTCTTCCTGCGCGGCCAGCGATTCCAGCCAGATTAGTCCGACGCCGCTGTCGAGGAACCGGCGATACCGATACCGGGTGAGCTCGCCCGGGGCTCCATCGACCGTGGAGTCGCATCCCTCGAGCGGTTGCGACACAATGGCGTTCTTCATCACGATATCGCTGCCAGGGATGCGCACCGGGCGCCCCAGGATCGCCGTGTCTTCCGAATAGGGCAGCACGTGCCCGCCGATTTCGCGCATCTGAACAGCCTGTGTCATGGTGCCTCCAATTCCCTTGTGACTCTGTGTATACGCTACCAGAAACACCTATGCATGGGGAAGTGTGCTTTTATACCGGGTGGGACGGGGACCTGTTCCGCCCGGGGGTAGAATCGTTGCAAGCGAAATGTGTTCCGACGCGGGGGCGCGATGACGATCCTGCTTGCGTTGCTCGGCGTGGCGGCCATTGCATATGGGGTGACGGTGATGATGCTGAATTCAGGCACCCCGTTCTTTGCGGTGTGGTATCTGTTGGGCGCCCTGCTGTTGCTGTCCGCGATTGCGACGCATGTGGGTTGGTGGGCACTGTTTCCCGTGGTGGTTCGACGTGTGGCTGTGGTGCTGCTTGTGGTGCTGCTCGCCGTGTTTGCTGGTATGCAGGTTCTCATCCTCGGACAGGCGGGTTCGCAGGGCGAACCGGATCTCGATTGCATCGTCGTGCTCGGCGCCCAGGTGCGCCCCGACGGAAGCCCGAGCGGCGTGTTGCGATATCGCCTGGAGGCTGCATGTGCGTACCTTCAGGAAAACCCGAACACTCGCTGCATCGTTTCGGGAGGTCAGGGGCCGAATGAGCCGTGCTCTGAGGCCGACGGCATGGCCGACTATCTTGAAAGCCAGGGCATTGCGCCCGAACGCATCACGCGTGAAGACCGTTCGCTCAATACCCAGCAGAACATTCAGAACTCGATGGCCTTCCTCGACCCGGAAACCGATACCGTGGGAATCGTCACGAACGACTTCCATATATTCCGCGCCACGCGCATCGCGCAGAAGGCGGGTATCCGGCATGTGTGCGGAATCTCGGCATATTCCGTGCCTTGGTACCAGCCGAACAACATGCTGCGCGAGGGCATGGGCATCGTGAAGGACTTCCTTGCGGGGAATTTGTGATTGCCCACGCCCCCAAACGTGAACGGTGCGTAAACTCGATGCGCTTGCTGGCCGGCGGCGCTGCCGAAGTGGCAGATTGCACTATACTTGCATGCGGGTTCGTGCGGCCTGCCGCCGCGCCCTGAAGCACCATAAACGAGCTCGAGGTGAATGCCATGTCCGTGAAGAAAACCGCCGCCATCGCCATTTGCAAGGCCAGCTACCGGGCCATGCGCCTGTTGGGCCGGACGGCCCGCGCCCTGCCGGGCATGCTGGCGATGAAGGTTGACGGCGATATCATCCACGAGCTTTCCGCTGGCCACAAGACCATTGTAATCACCGGCACGAACGGCAAGACCACGACGACCCACATGGTGCAGCAGGCGATTATCAACGCGTACGGCAGCGCGGCTTACGATCCGTCGAGCACGAACCTGGCGCAGGGCATCGCCACCACGCTGTGCCTCGACAGCTCGCTTTCCGGCAAGCGTAAGAGCGATTGGGCGGTTATCGAGAGCGACGAAGGCGCGACGAAGATCCTGCTCCCCGCGACCTTGCCGCAGGTGCTCGTGGTAACCAACCTTTATCGCGACCAAGTGGACCGCTATCCCACGTGGACTACCGCCCGCGACTACATCATCGAGGCCATCAAGACGGTGCCGGACACCGTGCTCGTGCTCGATGCCGACTGCCAGGTAACCGCTTCCATCGCCGATACCGTGCCCAACAAGGTGGTGTGGTTCGGCATGGAATGCGACGCGTACGACGAGGGCGTGGCCGACTACGATGAGCAGGTCGACTGCATCAAGTGCGGGCAGCCGCTGGAATTCGCACACCGCACCTTCGCCCACCTGGGCGATTTCTCGTGCCCGGCCTGCGGGTATACGCACCATACTGCCGACATCGCAGCCGTGGGCATCGGCGCGAAGCAGGAGAAGAGCTGCGAGATAACCATGCGCGTGCATGGACGAGAGATAACCCTGCCCGTGAATATCCGCGCTGGCTACGACGTGTACAATGCGGTGGCCGCTTTCGCGGGGCTTACCACCCTGGGCGTATCCGCCGAACAGGCTGCCGACGCGCTCGGACACTTCACGCACGCGGCGCATCGCTTCGAAATCTTCGACATCGATGGCACCGAGGCGCGTCTGCTGCTGATGAAGAACACCGCCGGCTGCAATCAGCTGTTGAACATGCTGGTGAGCGAAGAGCATCCGCCGCGCAATCTCGTATGCTTGCTCGGTAACGAGATCATGGACGGCATCAGCACCGAGTGGATCCAGGGCGTGCATTGGGAGAAGCTTATCACGCCCGAGAGCAAGGCCATCGTCGGTGGGCCCTGCTACCAGGATATGCGCGACCGCCTCATGGCCGCTGGCATGGACGAGCAACGCATGCGCATCCAGACCGATTACACGGGCCTCGTCTCCGATATCGCGGCGATGGACGAACCCGTGACGGTTATCGCGAACTGCTCGACCATCGAGGCCCTGCGCCTCGAGCTCGTGAAGAAATACGAACCCCTCGACTACTGGGCGGAATAGGCTATCCGGGTGATGCCCGCGAATGAGTCGAAGAACGTATCTTCGACTCATTTTTAGAGGTGCATCCGAGTTGGTAACGCCATGCGAAAAATGAGTCAAAGATACGTTCTTCGACTCATTCGAGTTGGTAATGCCATGCGAAAAATGAGTCAACGATACGTTCTTCGACTCATTGCATGATTCGGCGTTACTCTATTGCGCAGTAGGCGGCTATGGCTTTCGCGGCGAATTCGGCTGCACCGGGGCCGGCTGCGGCGTTGATGTTTCGGGTGAAGTCTCCGCCTGCGCCATATGCTTGCCCGAGCTGGGCGAAGATTTCGTTGGTGCAGGTATAGAAGTGCTCTGTGATGAAGGCTTGGATAGCGGCTGCTTGCGCTTTCGCCTTGTCGGATGCGGGATCGGCGCTTTCGGCCGCCATCTTGCCGAACGGGACGAACAAGGCCATCAGGTCCGCGCCCATCCCTGCTTGCTCGCCGGACGAACGCCCGGCGCTCTTGTTCTCGTACTCCTGCCAAGCGGGCGACGTACCCCACTGAGCTTTCGCTTCGGCTGCGTACTCGTCGAGCTTGCTTGTATCGAACGCATCGAATGCGGCGTTGTTCATGTCATCCTCCTTCAGTCTTTTGGCCAGTGAAATAAGGTTGTCCAGATGCTCGCGCTTGAGTTCGAGTAAGTGTATCTGCTGCTCAAGCGCCAGCTTACGGTCAAAGTCCGGGCTGTCGACGATGCGGCGTATGTCAGCCAGCGGAAATTCCAGCTCGCGGAAGAAGAGCACCTGTTGCAATCGCGCAAGGTCGGCCTCGTCATATAGTCGGTAGCCCGCATCCGTGCGCGCTGAAGGCTTCAGCAGACCGATGCGGTCATAGTGATGCAACGTTCGCGCGCTAATGCCTGCAAGCTCGCTGACTTCGTGTACGGTGAGCATCCGTTTTCTCCCTCCGTCTGAGAGCAACAATAAACTATGACGTAACGTCAGGGTCAAGAGCTTTTTCAGCGAAGTTGCCTTTCGGAAAAGAGCGCGCTCCACACACGACGGCCGGGTTGCCAGTACCTGGCAACCCGGCCGCTTTCCTACTGCGTTAATCCGCTCGATATGCGCTGTTTACTCGCCTTCGAGGGCTATCCAGGAAACGCCCTGGATCGCTGCGGCATTCACCTTCAGTTCGGCGACGGCACCGGCCGGATCGTCAGTGTTCTCGTCCGCCACTTTGCCGTCAAAGGTAATGAGGTAGTCGAAGGAACCCTTGACTGCGACACAGTCGGTTTCATTGCCGTTGACCACAAGGGTTCCCGCCGAGTACTCGTAACCATCGGCCTTAAGCTCGGCGCCGGTCTTGCCGACAAGCGCGGAAACCTCTTCATCGGAAGGCGCTTCCAATGTTTCGGCCTTCGTCACCGCGATTGGCGACAGCAGTTCCTCGACCTTGGCCTGGTCTTCGGTCCACACCTCGTTCAGCTTGTCGGAGAAGCCTTCTTCAAGGTCGGCCTCGACGCGCCACCAGGTTCCATCGACCGAGAACACGCACACATAGCGCTTTTCGTCGAAGGTGGACGTCATGCTTTCGGTTTCGGCGGCCAGCACGTCGCCGAGCGTGGCGAACTCGCTGGAGGTTTGCGCAGGCGTGGAACCTGAGCCTGACCCGCCCTGCTGCCCGCAGGCGACAAGGCCCATGGCCAATACTGCTGCAAGCATTGTTGCAATGATGAGTTTTGCTTTCATGAGAAACTCCCTTCTTCCCGCACCGACACCGCTATATCGGCGTTTCCCATTCTACACGCGAAAACGAGCCAGCGTTCACGCAAAGCATCTCCCGGATGCGTGATATCCCAGCAAGCATCGCCCGGTTTTTCCATTCCGGTGCGTGAAGAATCGTTGCTGCACTACAATTTCCTGTAGTGCGGGAACCAAGGGCGAAAGGATGGCTGCCATGCTGAAGCTTGTTGGATTGGAGAAAAACGGCGCAGTCGCGAATGAGAAGATTCTCCTTGACGCGAATGACCGACCGACCAAGTTCCTTATCGGGCTCGCCTTGCTCGAGCTCGTGTGCGACGTGACGCTCGCGTGCATCCTCGCGAAGACCGTTTTCAAGGGATAACGCCTTTTCCTCGCGCGCTAAAGGTGTAATTGCGACGGGCGCGTCGGCTCCCATTAGGCAGGGAAACCGCCGCGCCGCAAGCCGTATCGGCCCCCGAACTTCATGAGCAGGGCGGCGCTAAGCGCTGTCGCGGCGATTTCTGCGACGCAGATGGCCCACCAGATGCTCGTCGGTCCGAATAGCGCTGGCAGGAGCAGCACCGAGCCGATTTCGAATATGCCGGTATGCACGAAGGCGATGACCGCCGATATCGTCCCATTCCCCAGCGCGGTGAAAACCGATGAAGCGAGCATCGTGAAGCCCATGAAGATAAACGCGATGCTATAGATCCGGAATGCCGTTTGGGTGAGCGAGAGGAGTTCGGCATCGTAGCCGGTGAAGGCGTATGCAAGCGGGTAGGCGAGCAGCTGCGAGAGCGCACACATCCCGATGCCCCCGGCTATCATGAACGCGATGCCGTGCTGAAGCAGGCTGCGCTTCTCGACATCGTTTTCCGCGCCATGTTGGTAGCTCATCAGCGGGGCTGTGCCCTCGACGTATCCGCCGAGAACCGCGCCGAAAAGCATCGCGATGTACTCGATAGCCCCGTATGCGGCCACACCGTTCTCGCCGATGTAGGCCATGAGCTGCAGGTTGTACACCACGGCCACCACCGAGGCGGCCATGGAGCCGACCATCTCGGAGACGCCGTTGTACGAAGCCTTTGCGAGCACGCGAAGGTCGTGCGACGGTCGGCCGAGCCTGAGCATGCCGGCCTTTCCCCGCAGGAAGACGACGAGCAGCAGGCCCGCTGCCGCATACTCCGCGATGGCGGTTGCCGCGGTGGCGCCGACGACGCCCCAACCGAGTGCAGCAAGGAACAGGGCGTCAAGCGCGATGTTCACGATGCCGGCAACGATGGCCGAATAGAGGCCGAGTTGGGGTTTGCCGGAAGTTGCGGCGAACACCTCGAAGGTGTACTGCAGCATGAACATGGGCATCGAGAGGAACGCGATGCGCCCGTAGAGCGAGGCCAGTTCGGCCATTGCGTCGTTGGCGCCGAGCAGCCGGACGATGGGATCCATGAACATGATGCCCAGCACGGCGGCAACGATGCCGATGCCGAAGGTGGTCCAGGCGATGAGCGAGAACGCCGCGTTTGCTTCCGCGTCGCGTTTCGCGCCGAGGAGTCGCCCTACCAGCGCGCTACCGCCCGAGCCCATCATCATGCCGACGGTCGAGAGAATCATGACGAACGGCATCACGATGGTGACAGAGGCAAAGGCGGTCTTGCCGACGAAATTCGACACGAACAGCCCGTCGACGATGCCATAACACGAGGTGAGGAGCATCATCGCCATCATGGGCAGGGAATAGCGCAGCAGCTTCGCCGTATTGAAATGCTGCGATAGGTCGGTCATGGTTCTTCCTTTCGCTTATCGTCCGCGGCCATCAAAAAAGCCCGGTTATGGCGCAGATGCGCAACATAACCGAGCTCACTCGACATCTTATCTGACAGGCGGCCTGCGAAGCTTGCGCTTCACGATCCCCTACGCTACGGCGTACTGTCCTCCGATGACCAATTATTTCGTTTTGCGGCATGCTAGCACGCGTGTCATCGCAAGCCAAGAGCGGTTTTGCTTTTGTGAAAGAGTCTTCAAATACTCCGTTGGCTCCTGAGACGCAGGCACCGACGGCGGCGAGGACTGGCGTGGAACGGGGCGGCACGTGCCCCGCGGTGCCATCGCAGCGTGTTGCGGGTAGAATACCGGTAGGGACATGCCGGGCGATTGCCCTGCGCGAAGGGGTGCATGATGAACATATTGGTGCTGAACGGTTCGCCGAAGGGCAAGGACAGCATTACGCTGCAGACAGTGGAATACCTGCAGGTGGTGTTTCCAGAGCACGAGTATGAGGTCCTCCACGTCGGTCGGAAGATACGCAGCATCGAGAAGGACTTCTCCGCATCGAGAGAAGCGCTCGAGGCGGCGGAGGTCATCGTGTTCTGCTACCCGGTGTACACGTTCCTCGTTCCCGCGCAGCTGCATCGTTTCATCGAGCTGGTGAAGGAAAGCGGCATCGATCTGGCGGGGAAGTGGGCCACGCAGATTAGCACCTCGAAGCATTTCTATGACATAACCGCGCACCGGTTCATCGCCGACAACTGTGCCGATCTGGGATTGCGCTACATCCGGGGACTTTCTGCGGATATGGAGGACATCCTGGCTGAGCAGGGCCGGCGCGAGGCGGAGGAATTCTTCCGGTTCGTGATGTGGAGTATCGAGCGCGGCTTCCACGAGAAGGCGATTGGCGGGCATGCCCTTGGATTTGACCCTATCGTCGCGACTGATGATGAATCCGATGCAGCCAACACTGCGGATGCGGCATGCCCGCACGTCGCGCTGGTGTCCGATTTCGATCCGGATTCGCCTTCCGAGGCGCTGCTTGCGATGATTCGCCGTTTCCAACAGGCATTTCCGGGAGAATGCGAGCTCATCAACCTGCGGGAGTTTCCGTTTGCAGGAGGTTGCCTCGGCTGCTTCAATTGCGCATCCGACGGGACGTGCGTCTACAAGGACGGGTTCGATGTCTTGTTGCGCGAGCGTATAAACGGCGCCGATGCCGTGGTGTACGCGTATACGGTTCGCGACCACTCCATGGGATACCGTTTCAAGCTCTATGACGACCGGCAATTCTGCAACGGGCACCGCACGGTGACGATGGGCAAGCCGGTGGCGTACCTGGTGGATGGGAAGCTATCGGCAGAGGAGAACCTGCGGGTGCTTATGGAAGCCCGCGCCCAGGTGGGTGGCAACTACCTTGCTGGCGTGGCATCGGATGAATTCGACCCGGATGTGCAAATCGACCAGTTGGCTGCAACCTTGGCCTATGCGATTGGCAATCATTTCACGCAGCCGAAGAACTTTTACGGAGTGGGCGGCCTGAAGATATTCCGCGATCTTATCTACGAGATGCAGGGCCTGATGAAAGAAGACCATCGCTTCTATAAGGAGCACGGCTTCTACGACTTTCCGCAGAAGAAGAAACGCACGATCGCCGGGATGTACCTGGTGTCCGCGCTGATGAACAACAAGCAACTGCAGAAGAAGTCGAAGATGAGCATGACCGACGGTATGATGATGTCGTATCGCAAGGTAATCGAGGAAGCCCGTACCGCCCGGGGGAAATGAGTGCCGCATGATCTCCATCGCCGACATCCAGCAAGCAGCCGAGCGCATTGCACCGTTTGTCCGCATGACCCCGCTCATCCGCCTCGAGGCGCTCGATGAGCATCTAGGTTGCCAGGTATATGCGAAACTGGAAAACCTGCAGGTTACCGGATCGTTCAAGATCCGCGGCGCGGCGAACGCGGCATTGCGCCTGTCGGACGAGCAGCGTGCGTGCGGGTTGGTGGCGGCGTCGTCCGGCAACCACGGGAAGGCCCTTGCGCATGTGGCCAAGAAACTCGGCACCACCGCGACGATTGTCATTCCCGATACGGCGCCTGCGGTGAAGGTGGATGCCATTGCGGCCTTGGGAGCGGCCGTGGTCCGCAGCTCGGTTGAGGAGCGGTTCGAGCGTGCTGCCGCAATCGCTGCCGAGACAGGTGGCACGATAATCCCGCCATACGATGATGAGCGCATCATGGCTGGCCAGGGAACCATCGGTTTGGAAATCGCGGAGCAGCTGCCGGATGTGGATGTTGTTGTTACGCCCGTGAGCGGCGGCGGCTTGCTCGGTGGCGTCTCCACCGCCGTGAAAGCGTTGCTGCCGAACGCGCGCGTGTACGGGGCCGAGCCTGCCACGCGTCCCCGTTGGACGGAGAGCTTGAAGGCCGGAACCCGCGTGACGGTGCCGTCGCATCCAACCCTCGCGGATGCCCTGGTAACGCTCACGCCGGGCGAGTTGACCTTCCCCGTGGTGCAGGCCAGAGTCGACGGTATGGTTGCCGTGGACGAAGAAGCCCTGCTGCGTGCGGCGCGTTTGCTGTTGACCGAGGGAAAGATCCTGGCGGAATACTCATCGGCTATTGGCATAGCCGCCGTGCATGAGGGCCTGTTGTCGGTTCGCCCCGAAGACAAGGTGTGCTTCGTCATTTCCGGCGGAAGCATCGGCTTCGCCCAGATTGCACAGCTTGCCTAGATGATGGTGCACAGCTGCCCGGCAATTGTTTACGAGAGCAGTTTCTCGACCTCGCTGATAATAGTTTGGGCGCCGCCGAGCGAGGTGAGCGCGCTGCGCAGTTCTCGCGCTCCCTGCGCGAGGGAATCGTCACTCGTTATCCGTTCAACCGCGACTGCAAGCGCATTGGCGCTGAATTCGCCGAGCTCGATGCCCGCATGAGCTGCAGCGATGCTCTTCGCGTTGTACTGTCGCTCGAACACCTTTCCGGGGAAGATGATTTGCGGCGCGCCATAGGCGAGCGCATCCATCGTCGAATTCTGACCACCATGGTGAACAAACGCACAGGCGCGTGGGAGCAATGCAGAGAAGTCGAAACGTTCGGCGATATGCAGGTTTCCCTGGTCTGATGCCGGTCCATCCACGCCCGCGAGATATACGTCGCGTCCGGTGCGGGTGGCGAGTCCGCGCGCGGCCTCCCGCAAGGCTTTCGGCGAGACGCTGCCTGTTCCCAGGTAGATGACGATGGCATCCCGTAGTGCATCGGGGTATTCGGGCGCCTGCCCCAAGAACCCGCAGAACACGACGTTTTCGCTCGTGAACGGTTCCAGGGCAGGGCAGCTCGGTACGAAGCGCACGTCCATGCGCTCGAACAGCTCGAGCGCGGATGAAACCCCGGGAAGCCCGAGTTCGTCCAAGATGCGCCGCACGCCGCCGGCTTTCTCGGCCGCGCAGGCATACGAGGTTTGCGTGGGATACGATGCCGTGCCCACGCAAGGAACGCCTTCGGCCTCCGCGGCGATGATGGCGGGTACGCTGAACTCGGAATACACGACATCGGGCTGTTCCGTGCGCAGGAAATCGCGAATAGCCCGCACCGAATCCTTCTCGTATCGGTATGCGAGCGCGCCGGTGAGCCAGAGGACCTCCTCGTAGCTGTGCACGGGTTTGCGTCCGGCGATGCCGAGCTTGTTCGCGATGGGGAAGGTCCGGGAGGCGATGGCCATTGGCGCGCCGAGGGGCGCAGGCACGGGAAGCTCGAGCGTGCGCGGAGTAACCGGATTCACGCAGTTGCCGTCGGCGGCCGTGCCGAGAATCACCTCATGACCAGCGGAAAGGAATGCCTTGGCGATCTTTTGCGCACGCGACCATGGTCCGTTCATGCGCGATAGCGCGAACATGGGGATGACGAGAATCTTCATGCGCGTCCTTTCTCCGACGCTGTCATTCTACTACGTGGGCGCGGCGTTATCGGGTGCCTATGCTATGCTGTATGCACTAGCAAAACGAGTCCTTGAAGGGGATGTCTTTTTGGTCATTGTTCTGTAGAAGAACGCCAACTGAATAGCTTTCGAGAAAGCGGCCAGCGGCTGCTTATGTTGGCGTTCGCGTGTTAGCGGCAGTTACCCTTCTACAGAAAAGAGAATCACCATGACCAAGTATCCGAAAGCGGAATCGTTTCCCCTATCTATCGTTCAATCCAAGATCATGGGGCCGAACCCGTTGAAGCTGTGCGAGGAGCTTCTCCGCGACCATGAAATAGCGCCTCATTCCGTCGTGCTCGACCTGGGGTCTGGTACGGGCATTACGTCGTGCCTGCTCGCACGCGAGTATGGGTTTACCACCTATGCCGTTGACCTGTGGAGCGATCCGGGCGAGAACATGCGCTTCTTCGAGGAGATGGGCTTGTCCAACCGCGAGGTCTGCCCGGTGAAGGCCGACGCGTCCCAGGGCTTGCCGTTCGCGACTGAGTTCTTCGATGCCGTGGTGAGCATCGATTCCTACAACTACTTCGGACGCGACCCCGGATACCTGGATGCGAAACTCCTGCCCTATGTGAAACACGGTGGCTTGTTGTACCTGGCCATTCCCGGCATGGTGCGCGACTGCCATGACCACCTGCCTGCGGAACTCTTGCTGTCGTGGACACCCGAGCAGCTGGAGTACATGCACGACATGGACTGGTGGCGCGCGATTATCCGCCAGGCTGCTGGGGCTGAAATCGTGCGCATACACGAACTTTCATGCCACGAGGAGGCGTGGGCCGACTGGCTTTCCTGCGATAACGAATACGCCCGCGGCGATCGCGCCGCCATCGAGGCGGGCGGCATCAAGCTGCTGAACAGCATCGGCATCGTGCTGCGCAGGAAATAACGCCGTCAAAGAAAACAACCATTTGGGGACCATCCCCAAATGGTTGTTTTAAAAGGAAAGAGAGCGACGCTGTTCTTATATGCTCCAGAACACAGGGGACAGTTCTATGTGTTCTTCGATGTCACCTCTGGTGCAACATTGAGGGACACATAGAACTGTCCCCTGTGTTCCGTGTATACGATATGCAACGTTCCCGCATCGCTGAACGCATCGGTTGCACGAATACC
>JAUNCA010000136.1 GCA_030526775.1 Coriobacteriia bacterium
TCGAACGCTTCATGCCGTCAAGCGAGCTCGCGTACATCTGAACATACGAGAGCACAGTCTCGTCATCGGCCTTGGCGGACTTTTCGTCGATGACGGCTTCTTCGAGCTTTTCCTCGAGCATCTGCTGCGAAACACGCTCGCGGTAGGTTTCCTCGGTCAAGCCTACCGCAGCAAGCGCCTCGTCAAAGGCTTCGTCGCTATCGTAGTTCGAGCGCATTTTTTCAATGGTCTCCTCGAGCTCATCCTCGGCGACCTCCACACCAGCATCTGCGGCGGCTTTCGCCTCGAGCTCCTGGGTGACATACATATCGATAATGGCCTCGCGGAACGTCTCGGGCGTATACCCGATGGTGTTCATGTAATTCGCCCAGTCCTCTTCGCTCGTCATTCCCTGCTGACTGCGATAGTCCTGGATGTAGGTGGTTACCTTGTCTTCCGGAATGTCGACCCCGTTGACCGTCGCGGCAACGCCACCGGTAAGGCCATTATTACTGCCGCAACCCGCAAGCACAAGAATGCACGCAGTAGCAGCGGTAATACAAACAGGAGCCAGTTTATCTTTGATTCCAATTAACATAGGGACGGTAACCTTCCTTTGCGCTAATAGTCTGGTTATCTTCCCATAACCGACTAAGTCCGAAACCAGGCACACAATATGGACAAATTAATGTCGAAGAGTTGGCACAGATACTGCATCTAGCTCGATACAATACCCCTATGGCAGCAAACGCAAACATATACGGATACGGACGCGCACACGCATTCGAGCAATATTCAGACCGCCTCGAGGGAAACCGGGACGGCATTGCCCTGGTCATATTCACCGAGCAACCGAACGATGCCGCTAAAAACGCGTTGGAAAAGAGCTTCGCGGCCATCGGATTCGATGCCGGGGCTTGCACCTATGCGCACATCGACGACCTCATGCCCGATGAGATATTCGCTTTGGTGGAGGGAATCGACCCCCTGGTGCTGGTAGCGTGCGACGCGAAGGCGGCGAGACTGTACGGTCAAGCCGTTCGCCAGGAGTTTCCGCCGATGCGGCGCATGCGCTTATTCGGGCGCGAAGCGCGCGCGTTTACCCAGTTGAACGCAATGCTCGAACAAGAGGCGGACCGCCAGGCCGTCTGGCATCTGCTGAAGACCATGGCATAAAAAATGAGCCGGAGAACGTATCTCCGACCCATTTCTGGAAATCTGAGGGGTTATTACTCCTCGTAGTACTCTCCCCCGTCTTCACCGGAGTCATCGTACTCGACGTATTCCTCCTCTTCGCCGGACTCGTCGTATACGGCTTCCTCGCCAGACTCGTCGTAATAGCCATCATCTTCATAGTAGTAGCCCTCGCCGGTCGCATAGGGGTCGTAATACTCGCCGCCCGTCGCTTCCTCGCCGTAGTTCACGATGGTCTCGATGCCCTGTTTCTCGGCTTCCTTCGAGCTCTTTACCGTGTTGTCCTCGTACTCGAGCTTCGCGGGATTCTTGCCCTTGTTCACAAGTTCCATCATCTCGCTAAGCAAGGCCTCGTCCGCCACGACATACGACACCCCATCGATATCGGCAGTGCCGGAAGGCACCATGGCGGAGTACATCTTCAGCTCGGGCTCATCGATAAACGCCTGCGCAAGGCCCAGAAGCTCCTGCACCGAGAAGTCGGTGTTCATGCATTCGGAGATCTTCATCAGCAAGCCGGGATACTCGGTCGGATCCATGGAAAGCATCTTGTCGACCGCAGCCTTGATAAGCAGGCGCTGGCTCGTGGTGCGCTGGAAGTCGCCGGTCTCGTACGAACGCGAGCGGGCGAAGATCATCGCATGCTCGCCATCGAGGTGTTGCATGCCCGCTTCCACCTTGCCACCAGCATCCACGTCGTCGATGCCGATGGGCACATCCACATCCACACCGCCGATGTAATCGATGATGTCAATAAGCGCTTCGAAATGAACCTCGGCATAGTGCGAAATCTCCACGCCACAAAGTTCGCTCGCGGCTTCGATTGTGCCAGACGCGCCACCATAGGTATAGGCGGCGTTGAACTTCTGCATGCCATAGCCGTCAATCTCGATGGCGGTGTCGCGCGGGATGGAGATAAGCGTGACCTTGTTCTTCTTCGGGTCGAGGCGCGCGAGGATCGTGGTGTCGGCGCGGGCGCCATCGACGCCCTCGCGGTCGTCGCAGCCGATAAGCAGCATGTAGAACGGCTCGTTCTCGATGGGCGCGGCGGTCAGGACTTCTTTTACCTCTTCGGCTTCCTGCTCGTCGCCGGCAAGATTTTGGTTCAGGCTGTTCAGGTACATGTTCGCGCCGGCAAACCCTGCCCCGACGAGGCAGGCAAGCACGAGCAAGATGGCCACCGCGATACGGCCGCCCTTTTTCTTCTTGCGCTTGGGCGCGGGCTCGATAACCGGCTCCTCGTTGTAGCGGGAATACTGGTCGAAGGCGGTCTGCGCGCCCATTGGCACGAACGCAGTACCGGCAGCGTCTTCCATTTCGGCATCGTAGAGTTCCTGCGTGCTCTCGACGCGTACGTGATCGGAAGCCGGAGGAACAGCGCGCACCGGCTCGGGAACAACGACGGGTTCCGGTTCGACGGGGAACGTGGTGGGGAGGCTCTCCAACGCGCTTCGCGCCGACACGGGAGCCGCCTCCTCTGCCGCCGCAACCTCGATCGGCTGTGCGGGAGCGGTCTTCTCAGCAGGAGAAACGGGTTCGATAGGAATCTCGCGGGTCGTTACCTCGGCCTTGGCAAGCTGCTCGCGCTCAAGCTCTTCAGCCGGAGTCGCGGCAGTCGCCGATGCCACGGGAGCGACCATGCCGCCGCCCTTCTTGGCGGCCTTCTGAGCCACCTTAGCCGCATGGCGCGCCTGCTTCGCCGCATCTTCCGCCGCACGCCGTGCCGCTTTCTGAGCACGACGCAGCTCACGCTTCGTCAGTGGCTGCGGTGCAGCCATGCTGTCTTCCGGTTGCCGCTCGAAACTTTCCTCGCCGCTCTGTGACGCCATTCGTCCTAACCCCGTATCTGTTGACTAACAATCTCCCATACGGTATCCGCAAAGCACCACATATATGCCGTCATTACCGCTTTACCGCAATATTTCCACGCCAAACGCGATTTAATCCAACAATTCCAGCAGTTCGGAAGGCTTATTGATGTATGCGTCGAGCTCGTCGACGGGCAGCGGCAACGCGGCATCGTAGCCCCAGGACACGCCCACCGCCAGGGTACCGGCGTTGCGGGCGACCTCGACGTCGACGCTCGTGTCGCCCACGTATGCCGCCTCTTCGGGCTTCACGCCGAACTCTTCCAGAATATGCAGCAACATCGTGGGGTCGGGCTTGCGCGGTATGGGCGGTATTTCACCGAGCGACTTGTCAAGCAAGCCCGGGAAATAATGGTCGGACAGCTCGCGCACGGCCGCGTCGAACTTGTTCGACAGCACGGCGGTCTTTATGCCGCGAGAGCGCAGCTCGCGCAGCGTTTCGACGATACCCGGAAACGGCTCGGTCGTGGCGTCACCGCACTCCAAATAGTTGGCCTGCCAACGCTTAAGGGCACGCTTGCAGTCCTCGGGCGACGTGCCGGGCGGGCAAGCCTGGGTAACAAGCCGTTCCGCGCCATTGCCCACGAAGGTCTCCACCTCTTCCTGCGTATGCTGGGGATATCCCAGCTGTTTCATCGTCAGGTTCGTCACCATGGTGAGGTCGGGAAGGGTGTGAAGAACGGTCCCATCCATGTCGAATATCACGGCCTTAATGTTCATGGCTACGCACCTTTCTGCAACGCGCAAAACTCCCGCGATTGTAACAAACACCGTCGTTCGGCGATAATGGGACAAGAACAGCTTGAGGTGAAGGGACAGTAATGGACATTCGCATGGCGGCAGATCCAGCGCAGGACGACATGCTTATCTTGGTCGACGGCCTCGACCGGGAAATCGGCAGCGCAACTAAGATGCAGGCTCACGTGGATGGGCTCCTGCACCGCGCGTTCTCGGTTATTCTCATGCATCCGGGTGTGGATGGTCCGGAAATCTTGCTATCTCGGCGCGCATCGGGCAAGTATCACTCGGGCGGTCTCTGGGCGAATTCGTGCTGCTCGCATCCCCGCGTGGGCGAAACGGTCCTCGACGCAGCGTATCGCCGCGTTCGCGAGGAACTCGGTTGCGAGGCGGTTGATTTACGTGAGCTTTGCGCATTCGCGTATCGTGCCGAATTCGACTCGGGCCTGTGCGAGCACGAATACGACCACGTGTTTATCGGCGGTTTCCAAGGTGAAGTCAATCCAGACCCCGACGAGGTCGAGGCCGTGCGCTGGATGAGCATCGATGCACTTGCCGCCGAACTCGCTGAACAGCCCCACCAATTCTCAGCATGGGCCCCCATGGTGCTCTCGATGGGCATGAAGGGCATTCTCGAGGGAGCGGTTCGCACATAAGGCCGAAAAGCGCTTTCCCAAATATGACATTTTCAAGCGCGCGCAATTAATATACTTACAACTGCATTTACAAAGCATATCCGCAGATAGCATGAAGGGGGCCGTACATGATTGACGGAACCTACAAGATAGAGGTCGACGTCCCCTTTGGGCGAAAGACCGGTACGGTAACCCTGCGCACGGAGGGAGATACGGCAATCGCCGACATCGACGCTCCGATTGTGGGCAAGCAGCATCTGAAAGGCCGTGCCGAGGGTGACACGTTCACCGCCAAGGGCTCGGGAAAAATCAAATTCGTGGGCCAAATCGACTACACCCTAAACGGCGAAGTCTCCGGCAACGACCTGGTCATCAACATTCAGTCGAACAAAGGCGAATTCAAACTGAGGGGAATTCGTGCCTAATATCCCGACACCAGAATTCTTGGACAACCTCCCGAAGCCCGGGTTCGCGAACAATACCCCGATGCCCGAGTTCGTGAATAACATCCCGACGCCCGAAATCGCGAGAGGCAACTTCACCATAGGGCCGACAGTCGAGCAGCTCCGGGCAAAGGCCGACGGCACCGTACCCTATAGGGGCTCGGTATTCGCGGATTGTTCAGGGTGGCAATCCTCATTGTCGTCGTACTCGCGTTTCTCACCCTCCTGTCTATCAGCTTCATAAACATCAATAACGATGCGCAGGCGAAGGCAGAGGCATCTATACGCAGCGAAGTGAACTACCTGTTGTCTTCAGCTGGAATCGCTTGGAACCCGCGCAGATACGTTCAGTCGCCTTCTGTGAGAACCTCTTCAATAGCCACTTCCTCGCCCTTGAACGTGGCCTTCGTCGCCTTCCACGTCCCGACATACGCGCTGTTGGAAAG
>JAUNCA010000137.1 GCA_030526775.1 Coriobacteriia bacterium
TAAACGCGAGGTCAGCGAAGCGCATGAGTGAAAATGCCCGGTGGGCATTTTCACGAACAGCGAAAGCGTGGCCCCCGACATCCGCGCCCGGCGTCAGGCGTGCTCCGCCGCCCGCCGGTACCGCTCCAATAATTCAATTGAACTGACACCATGCTGAACAATCTTTCCGACAAACAACGTAAACGCCTCGCACGCATTGCCGTCGCGCTCGTGCTGTTCGCCATTGCCATGGTGGTGCCCTTCGAGCAGCTGGTTCCGCAGCCGCAAGCGATTTGGGTCGAGTTCGTTGCATTCCTCGTGCCGTACCTCATTGCCGGTTACGACGTGCTGCTGAAAGCCGTGCGCAATATCGGGCGGGGGCAGGTGTTCGATGAGAACTTCCTCATGGCGGTGGCGACTATCGGCGCGTTTGCTCTGGCGCTTTTGCCGGGCACCGAGGCCCACTTCGCCGAAGGTGCGGCAGTGATGCTGTTCTACCAGGTAGGCGAGTGGTTCCAGGATTATGCGGTCGATCGGTCGCGGCGTTCTATCGCCGAGATGATGGACATCGCACCAGAGGTCGCCAACGTACGCCGTGACGGGACGTTCGAGGAGGTCGACCCCGAGGATGTCGAAATCGGCGAGGAAGTGCTCGTACGACCCGGCGATCGCATTCCCATCGATGGCGTGGTCGTCGAGGGTTCTTCGCAGCTCGACACGTCGGCGCTCACGGGCGAGTCGGTGCCGTGCGTGGTGGAGCCCGGAGCCGAGGTGGTTTCGGGTTGCGTCAACCTGGTCGGGCCGCTTGTCGTGCGTACGACGAAGGCATACGAGGATTCCACGGTTGCGCGCATTCTCGAGCTTGTGGAGGATGCAACCGACAATAAGGCGCGCACCGAGAATTTCATCACCCGGTTCGCGCGGTATTACACGCCGATCGTGGTGTTTGGGGCGTTGGCCATCGCGATATTGCCCCCGTTGTTCGCCGCCCAGCCCTGGGGCGATTGGATTGAACGCGGACTCATATTCCTTGTGGTTTCGTGCCCGTGTGCCCTGGTCATCAGCGTGCCACTGTCGTTCTTTGGCGGCATTGGCGGTGCGAGCAAGCAGGGCATTCTCGTAAAGGGAAGTAACTACCTCGAGGCGTTGTCCCAGGTGGACACGGTCGTGTTCGACAAGACGGGCACGCTTACGAACGGCACGTTCAACGTGGTCGCGGTGCACACGGAAGAAGGCGTGGACCCCGATATGCTGCTATCGCTGGCCGCATATGCCGAGACCTATTCCGCCCATCCCATCGCGCTTTCCGTGAAGGAAGCGTATACCGGCGTGATTGATGAGACACGCATTCGCGACGTGCGTGAGGAAACCGGCCATGGCGTGCGTGCGGTTGTGGATGAGCACGTGGTGTATATCGGCAACGACAAGCTGATGGCGGCCGGCGAAGTCGAGTTCCACGAATGCGGCTTGACGGGCACGATCTTGCACGTTTCGCTCGATGGACGCTATATCGGGCACCTGGTGATAGCCGACGTGGTGAAAGAAGATGCCGCCCAGGCTATTGCGGACATGCGCGCATCGGGTGTGAAACGCATGGTGATGCTGACGGGAGACCGCAAAGAGGTTGCTGCGGCTGTTGCGGGTGAACTTGGCATCGACGAGTACCATGCGCAGCTGCTTCCGCAGAATAAGGTGCGTTGGCTGGAGCGTGTGATGGCTGACAAGACAGATGAAACCGCTGCGCTCGCGATTGATCGGGGCAAGCGCGCCATCAAGCGAAACGTTGCTTTCGTGGGCGATGGGATCAACGATGCACCCGTGCTCGCGCGCGCCGACGTGGGTATCGCCATGGGCGCCATGGGAAGCGATGCGGCCATCGAGGCTGCCGATGTGGTGCTGATGAACGATAAGCCCACCGATATCGCCAAAGCCATGCGCATTGCGCGCAAGACCATGCGCATCGTGTGGCAAAACATCATCTTCGCCCTGGGCGTGAAATTTGCCATCTTGGGCTTGGCCGTGGTGGGAGTCGCCACGATGTGGCTCGCCGTCTTTGGAGATGTGGGAGTGGCGGTAATCGCCATCCTTAACGCCATGCGTTGCTTGCGCGCTTGATGGTGGCGGGAATGGGACGCGGCCTGCGGTTCGCCATGAACCGCAGGCCGCTTTTTCATAGCATGGAAGGACGTGCTACTGCCAGATGAGCCCGGTGAGGGTTCCGTCGGGCTGGCGGACATCCACCTGAATGGTGCTGCGAATGTACGCCATGCGCTTCTCGAGCTCCTCACGGGTGTCCGCGCGGTAGGTGACGAGGAAACGAGACGTCTTGTCGGAGTGGCCCTTGCTGTAATCGGCGCCGACATACGATTCGAGGTTTTCTATCTGCGTGTTGCCGACGTAGGGAAGGCTCAGCACCTCCTTCACGCCGCGAACCGCCTCGACGACGCCCATCGGAATGTAGAAGGCGAGGTAGCCGCAGTGCTGGAGTGGATGCAGCGCCGGCTCATCGTCACCTTCGGTATGGTCGAGCACGCGAAGGCGCCGAAGGTCGTCGTAGGTCTGCACCTCGCCGAGTGCCATGCGAACGAGCAGGTCTTCGGACACGAGTCCGCACGAGCTGGGGATGAGGTCCGACGAGATGAAGGCGCCGCCGCCGCGTGCGGCTGTCTCGATGAGGAAGATATCGTCGCCTTCCATGACAAACTCGCTGTGGGTGATGCCCTGCTTCAATCCGAAACCGGTGACGATCTTCCTGTTAAGCTCGAGCACGCGGTCGCGCAGCTCGTCATCGGCTACGGTGGGCCAGGTGCGCTCTTTCGCGGAAAGGGATTCCACGGTCTCGAAGTAAATCGTGTCGCCTATGCAGAGGTTCTTGAACTCATAGTCCAGGGCGAGCCCTTCGACGACGAACTCGCGGCCAGTTGCGCGTTGTTCTATCATCACCTGGTGGCTCGTGGACCAGCGGGCGGTTTCGGCGAAATGCTCGACGATGTCCTGGGCGTTATCGCAGCGCTTCACGCCGCGGGAACCCTGCGCATCGAGCGGCTTGATGATGACCGTGCCGCCGATTTCCTTGAAGGCGGCCACAGCCTCTTCCAGCGAGCTCACCGTCTTGTGCGGAAGCACCTTGAGCCCGAGTTCTTCCATGCGCTGGCGCATGAGCGCCTTGTTGGTGAACAAGCGAGCGATGTCGGGATCGATGCCGGAGAGCCCCAAGGCCTCGGCGACGCGCGCTACCGTGAGCACCGGGATATCGGTTTCGTCGGTGATGACGCCATCGACGGGCTTGCCGAAGCAGTTGGCGCCGCGGGCGAATTCGAGGATGCGATCGAAATCGCGGACGTCGCAATAGAGCGCGTCGGCGATATAGGGTTCGAAAGGCTTTCCGATGACAGGTGCGGCGAGCAGGACGTCGCACATCTTCGCCGCGCGTTTTACCAATGCAAGTTGGAAGTCACCCGCCCCAATAACAAGAAGCTTCTTCTTCGATGCCATATACCCTCCAGTCTTCTTGTCTGCAAATAGTAGAAATATGAACCGTGGCCACGTTAGGGGCAACACCCATTCTGGATGTAATCCGAAAATACCAGTTCATACACTGGTTTGCTGAGAAGAGGATAGACGTGGCTCATACGCCTGGCAATACCCGGTCAGGGCATTTCGCGAAAAACCACCGAACGCCATCGTGCTTGGTAGCGGTTTCGCGCCGATTGCCAAGATGATTAAATCGGGCTTCGTCATCGACATCATCGGCTTCTTTTGCGCGACCATACCGCTCGTCATGTTCGTCGCGCCTGCTGTTGTGGAGCGCTTCTCGCAGGTGATAGTACGCGGGCATGTTGGATGCTGGCAGCGTTTTTGCCTCAAGTTTGATTGCGCACGGTGTGGGAAGGTTTTCGCCACTTTTTGGGGGTTGTGAACCCGGTTCCTCGGTCTGTGGCCGCGAGCAGGCTCGTATATCGTTCCCAAGCCGCAAAAGATGGCTTGCGCTCGGCGATGCAGTGGCGTTTCGTGAGAGGCGCTCGTTCCCAAGTCCAAAAAAGCGGTCAAAACGCTTTCGCGCCCAGCGGAGGTGAAGAGCCGGCCGCTGCCGAATTGCGAGGCGGTTCACACAAGCGACATATTGCATGCGGAAGGCGTCGTGAAGATCCGGTGTTTTCAGCCACCAAGGTATTCATTCATGTATACCGACTTGAGGCGAATCGGGGTGATGCCGGCACGTGGGCTTTCGAAATCCTGGCGAATTCTATGAGCCGCTGCATACCCTCGTGCGAGAAATCAGAGAAATCACCCAGGTGCCGGTGTGCTAGGTTGCGGCCATGAGCATCGTGTTCGGACATACTACGGCTCTTGAGATCCTTCAGATGGCAGCGTTGCCCCAATGCCGACTATTACGATTATCGGATTTCACGATGAGCAGGAAGTCGTCGCTTCCCCAGATCACAGCGACGTCTCGAGCGTGGGGGTTTGCCACACGATGCTCGCTTTCTCAACCTCTTCATGTGTATGTGGCAAACAAGGCAAGCCGTCGGAACGCGTGGGGGCTGAAGTGTCATGTATGGTCGCACCCGTTGCCCCCTGGCTCGCTCTTGCAGATTGCAGACGGCATCTACGTGTCTTCTCCTGAATTCGCATTTCTGCAGATAGCGGGTGACGCGACGCGCATGGGGCTCATAGAGCTCGGGTACGAACTCTGTGGGTTTCATGCAACGCATTGCCACTATGGTGACGATTCGCTTCAGATGCCGCAGCCATTGATGGACAAACGCCGATTGGCGGTATATCTCGACCGCGCGAAAGGCCTCTATGGCGCGGGGGCAGCAGTATGGGCGCAGCGCTATGTGCATGA
The DNA here is from genome assembly GCA_030526775.1 of Coriobacteriia bacterium. Classification (GTDB taxonomy): domain Bacteria; phylum Actinomycetota; class Coriobacteriia; order Coriobacteriales; family Eggerthellaceae; genus UMGS1519. Next base: position 4,829 of record JAUNCA010000137.1, read on the forward strand.
ACGCACGAGGTCTCCGCGCGAGACGAAGCTTCACATGTCCTTGAGCTTGCCGCGGCATTATGGGGGTCAGGCAGCCGATTTCCTCGAACTCAATGCGGAAATTCCCCTTGGGAAGAAGCTGCAGAAAGTTGCGGGAAAGCCTAAATACGAGATTGATTTGTTTGCCCGTGACGGGAAAACGGGATTCGAATATAACGGCAAGCCGTACCATAGCGGCGAGATGCGCACGCTTGAGGATATTCGCCGGGAAAGCATCCTGAGGGCGAAGGGAATCTCGATTCATGTGGTAACGAAACCTCAGTCGGAAAACGCGTTAGAAATAATCCGGCTTGCTCGCATTGCGTACAAAGCGCAAGGGCGCCGTTTCCGCCCATTAACCATGGAGCATGTTGCAAAAACGCAACGTCTTCTGAATGAGCTATACCGCCTT
>JAUNCA010000138.1 GCA_030526775.1 Coriobacteriia bacterium
AGGCATTCGGCTATGAGACGCTGCAGGAAACCGACGGCTCGCTGCCGCTGCTCATCCCGATGAGCCAGATTGCCGGGCGCCTGTCCATCCAGGAGGGCGCGAAGTACCTGGAGAAGAAGTTCGGCGGCGAGGGCGTGCTGCTCGCCGGCGTGCCGGGCACCCCGAAGGCCAACGTTGTCGTCCTCGGCGGCGGCACTGTGGGCACGAACGCCTGCAAGGTCGCGGCGGGCATGGGCGCGAACGTCACCGTCGTCGATGTCTCGCTCAAGCGCCTCGAGTGGCTGGACAACCTGTTCGCGGGTCATGTGCAGACGCTCGTCTCCACCGATGCGAACATCGAGCGCGCCGTATGCGACGCCGACCTCGTCATCGGCTCGGTGCTCATCCCGGGCGCGAGCACGCCGAAGCTCTTCAAGCGCGCCTACCTGCCGAAGATGAAGCCCGGCGCTGTGTTCGTTGACGTCGCCATCGACCAGGGCGGCTGTGGCGAATCGTCGCGCGTCACCACGCATGACGACCCCATCTTCGTCGAGGATGGCGTCGTGCACTACTGCGTCGGCAACATGCCGGGCGCCGTGCCGCGTACGTCCACGATCGCACTCACCAATGCCACGCTGCGTTATGGCCTGCAGATCGCCAACGCCGGGCTCGAGGACGCCATCCGCGCGAACCCCGTGCTCGCGAGCGGCGTGAACACCTACGACGGTCACGTAACCTGCAAGTCGCTCGCCGAGAGCTTCGACGACGTCGAGCTCGTGGAGCTGGACACCCTGCTGTAAAGCCGCAGAGCCACATACCGCCTTTTGGCGCATAAGCAACAGTAAACCGGCGGAGGGGCATCCCTTCCGCCGGTTTACTGTTGGTAAAAAACAATAATGCGCAGTAAAAAATCAATCTTTAGCGCCTTTCGGGCGCTTTCGGTATCGTTTTCAAGGTTTTTGATAGTCCGCTTTTTCAACACCGAAGTAGTGCCAAATAATGCTCTGCGTTTGCCCAGTTCAGAGAAATTTTATTCTCTGCCACAAATAATATTTCAGGGCAGCAGTCTTCTTTCGACTATCAAAAACCTTGAAAACAGTAGTCAATTGGTCTTATTGACGGCAAAGTTTCGTATTATGAGGCGTACGGAAACCTTAGGGCACCCAGATGCTAAGCGACACCCCACTATCGGCGGTTTATTACGGCACACTCCGCATCTATAGGCTCCAGCAAATCTGATACCATGCGAAGCTAAGCAGGCATTACTTGCTTGAAAGTCATCGAAAGCGAAAGGGCGTCGCCATGGGATTGTTCGAGCCGATTTGGATGACCGACAAGACGAAGAAGATGCCCAAGGCCATCGCCACTGTGGAGAAGATGAGCGACCCCAGGCAGCTCAAGGAGGTCGCGCTCCAAGCGAAGTTCTCGGATATCAAGCTGGCAGCATGTGCCAAGATAGACGACCCGTATGCACTGGCAGAAGTTGCGGTAGCCGGTGATTTCTTTGTAGCCCAGCGCCTGCTCGAACGCCTTTCCGGCCACAATGACCTGCTCAAGCAAGTAGCGCTGCGCTACGCAAGCAACGGCAAGCTGGTGGCGAAAGCGATAGACGCGATGTCCGCCCCAACAGCTGCCGATCTCGCGAAACTCAGGCTGGCAGTTACAAATGCTCATTGCTCCTACGATATAGCGCGGGGGCGCACGAAGGTCTATTCCGAGATGACCCAAATCGAGCAGAATGCCTATCAGCAGGCTAAAACGCAGGTATCGAAGGCTATCGGACGCGCAATGGGGACAATCGCGGATGGGCAAGAACTGTACGCGGCGATAAAGACCCTCTGCGCACATGGTTGGTCGGTCCCCGGCTTCTCGGAAGTGCTCGCCAGGCTGACCCCGGAACAGCTCAGGTCACTCGAACAGGACTCTGAGGTAAACCAGGAGGTGCGGGCAGCCGCCCACGAGAAGGCCGGTCACGACCTCGACTCGCGTTGTACGTGCCGGCACTGCCGTAAAACCGGCCTCCATCGATTTGAGAAGGACGTCTGCAAGCATTGCGGCGGACGTCGTGTAGTGGAGACCGAGGAGCTCAAGGACCGCAACATGGGTTCGGAGCTTATAACATATGGCCGCATAGAGCGGGCATACCTGGTTTTCCCAGACGGCAAACGCGTTCTCGAGCGCGAGGACAAGCATATCGACAAGGGGGCGTGGAACTACCTCTACGGTTAGCAGCTCGGTGAATTGCCTGGTAAGCGGGGGGTTGGTAGAATCCGCACAAGAGTGTTTCACGAAAGCGTCGGCCGACGAAAGGACCTTCCATGAACCCGTTCACCTTCTACACCCCCACGAAATACCAGTTTGGACCCGGCGTAGTCGATGCCGTTGGCGAAACCCTGGCCGGCATGGGCTGGCAGCGCGTGCTGCTGGTATACGGAAAGGGCTCCGCGGTTCGCAGCGGGCTTATCGCGCGGGTGAAGGATTTGCTCGCGCAGGCGGGTATTAAGGTCGTCGAGCTTCCCGGCGTGCGGCCGAACCCCGAGATCGCCTCGGTGCGCGAAGGCGTGGGTATTGCGCGCGAATTCGACGTACAGGGCATCTTGGCCGTAGGCGGCGGCAGCGTCATCGACGCGTCGAAGGCCGTGGCCATGGCGACGCCCTACGACGGCGACGCATGGGATTTCTTCTGCGGCAAGGCAACGGCGGGCGAATGCTTACCCATCGCGGTGGTGCTCACCATCCCGGCCGCCGGCAGCGAGGGCAGCTCGAGCTGCGTCATCAGCAACGACGAGCTGGGCGCGAAGAACGGGACGAACGGCGACAGCTTCCGCCCGAAGCTGGCTTTCCTCGACCCCGAGCTCACCTACTCGCTGCCGCCCTACCAGACGGCCGCCGGGGTTACCGACATGATCGCCCACGTATGCGAGCGCAGCTTCTCGGGCGTCGGCGCCGTGCGCATCACCGACTACATCGCGTACGGGCTTGTACGCACGCTTATTGAGATGGCCCCGCGTGCACTGGCGAACCCGAACGACTACGAAGCGCGTGCAAATATCATGTGGGCGGGCACCTTGGCTCATAACGACATAGCCGGTTGCGGACGAGGCAAAGTGGCCGGGCGCGTGGGCGGCTGGGAAAGCCACGCGCTTGAACACGCGATGAGCGCCTACGACACGAGCATCACGCACGGCGCGGGACTCGCGGTGATCCTCCCCGCCTGGATGCGCTATGTCTGGCGCGAGGACCCGCAGCGGTTCCTCGATTTCGGACGCGGTGTGTTCGGCCTCGAACCCGCGGGCGATTCCGAGGCCGATATCGAGCAGGCCGTGACGGCCACCATCGATGCGCTTTCGGCGTTCTTCGCATCCATCGGCATGCCGTCGAAGCTCGGTGAATTCGGACTGACGCGCGAGGTCATCCCCACGCTGGCCAGCAGCGTGATAGCCGTGAAGGGCGAGCCTTTCGGGTGCTTCAAACCCCTCGCCCGCGCTGATATCGAGGCTATTTACGAGAGCGCATTCTAGTCCTCGGGAGCGTGAGACAACCGCCCTCAGAGGGTAGGTGTCTCACGATTCACGTTAGCGGTTCTCGATGTGGCCGATGTTCTTTAGCTGGATGGAATAGGTGCCGTCGGCCTCGCTCGTGAAGGTGAGGTATTCGGGGTTGCGGCTGTATTCGGCCGGGAAGGTGATCTCGATGCCCGTATCGGTGCGGATCTTGTGCTTGGCCGCCACGCGCCGTGCCGCCTCGCGCTCCACCGTCACGCGTTCGGGTAGCTCGTAGGCTTGCGCGACCTCTTCGAAGCGCTGGCGCATGGGCTCGTTGTCCGCGAACACATCCTCAGCGAGCGCCTCCAGGTCCACATCGTCGGCCTCCTCGGCGTTCTGCGACACGTAGGCCTTCGCCCGCGAGAGCACCACCGCGGTGTTGGCGCCGTACTCTTCCGCCACAGCCTCGACCACCTCGGCCACGGCCGCGAAGTTCTCTTTGCTCGACGCCTCGATGGAGCATTGCAGCAGGCCGTCGGGTACAATCAGCTTCGGCGCCCCGTCGATGGTGCGCGGCTTGTCCGCGAATCGCACGCCAAATGTCTTCAGGTCGATAACCGCATAGGTGGGAATCTTCTGCGACGGGTTGGGCAGGACGGCGCGGTGCCGCTCGATGCCGCAGCGCTCTCCCACTTCGCCAAACCCCAAGTCATGCACATAAGCCTGCTTGCTCTCGAGCATGATGACCCCCAGGTAGCGGTCCTCGCGGCCCTCGAAGCGCGCCGCGACCTCCTCGTCGGTCATCTCGTCGACAACCTTCACCGGCGCGTCCTGGAAATCGACGACCAGCAGATCGCAAGATACCGGCTTCTCCATATGCCCCAACTCGCGGGCCAGGTATTCGCCGATATCCCTGGAAAGCGTCACGAAATCAAGCTCGCGCGCCACGTATGAACGCAGCTCATCGGCAAAGCGGCTCTCGGGAGAAAACTCGCCGCGCTTGGCATCCAGGTCGTTCAGCGCCTTACCCGCCAACCGCGCCACATAGCCCTTGGCCGTCTTGTCGGCCAGGTCGATTTCCTCCGCCGAAAACGTGTTCTCACACGCCACGAAATCGAATACGTGCAAAATCGCGTGGTTGATGTTCATCGCTTGCCTTCCCTTCGCATCAAAAGCCCAATAAGGATACCGCAGCTTCGCCTCCTCGACGCAAAACGCCTTCTGACCTCGCTGTCAAACGCGCATAAAACGCGTAAGATGAACGCAAGGAGATGGAGGGAATTCACATGACTGAAAACACGCATTGGGCCACGCCGACCAACGAGCCCGGCGAAGGCTGCCGCAACCCGAACCGCAACCAGGGCAACGTCATAGTCGAGGTCTTCGAAAAGCCGGAAAGCGCGCGCTGCAAAGAGGAAAGCGCCCATCCGGAGCTGTGGGAGCAAAACTACGTCTGGCGACCCGACAAGCCGTATCGGCCTGCCGAGCCGAACGACCCATACGTTCCCGCGATGCAGATCGACCCGGCCACCCGGCCCGAGACGATGAAGCTCGCCAAGATGATGGTCGACCGCATCCCGAAGAAGATCGGCCTTCAGAAGATCACGCCGGCCGACCCGGAATGCTGGGGCCTGCTCTCCATCTTCACCGAGGAGACGGCTTATATCGCCAACCACATGGGCATCCGGCATCCCATGACCATGGCGCAGATTGCCGAGGCCTGCGAATGGCCGCTCGAGAAGGTCGAGCCGCTCGTGAACCTCATGGCCCAGAAGGGCAACCT
>JAUNCA010000139.1 GCA_030526775.1 Coriobacteriia bacterium
TGGCTCGAGAACCTGAAGGACTGGTGCATCTCGCGCCAGCTGTGGTGGGGCCACCGTATCCCGATGTTCTACTGTGATGCCTGCGGTTGGGAAGACGCGAGCATCGATGACATCCATGAATGCCCGAAATGCGGCGCTGCCGTACGCCAGGACGAGGACGTCCTCGACACCTGGTTCTCCAGCCAGCTGTGGCCCTTCGCCACGATGGGCTGGACGACCGAAGGCGCGGATGCGCCCGAGCTCGAGCATGCGTATCCCACCCAGGTGCTCGCCACCGCGCGCGACATCATGGGCCTGTGGGTTGCCCGCATGGTGATGAGCTCCATGTATTGCATGAACGAAATCCCCTTCGAGCATGTGGTTATCTACCCGACCGTGATGGGCGCCGACGGCAAGCCGATGAGCAAGAGCCGCGGCAACGGCGTCGACCCGCTCGAGCTGATGAAGGACTACGGCGCCGATGGCATGCGCTTTGGCCTGTTGATGCAGGTCACCGGTGCGCAGGACCTGCGTTTCAACGTGAATGCCATCGAGAGTAGCCGCAACTTCGCGAACAAGATCCGCAATGCGGCGCGTTTCGTGGGCATGAACCTCGAGGGCTACGTCCCGGGCGAGCCTGAGCCTACCACCGCTGCAGACCTCTGGATGTTCTCGCGTTTGGCGAAGCTCGTGCAGGCGGTCGACAATGCCTATGAGGTGTTCGATTTCGGTGCGATGACGCGTGCGCTGTACACCTTCTTCTGGAACGAGTTCTGCGACTGGTACATCGAGCTGTCGAAGGTGCGCCTGCAGGCCGGTGGGGAAGACCGCCTGGCTTGCCAGCGCAACCTCGTGTTCGTGCTGGATACGGCCCTCCGCCTGCTGCATCCGATCATGCCGTTCGTCACCGAGGAGATTTTCGACGGGCTGCCGGGCAACGAGGGCGAGATGCTCATGATGGCCGAGTGGCCGCGTTACGAGCGTTACGCGGGCTACGTGAACGAAGCCGCCGAGCGCGCGATGGTGCTTGCAACCGATACCGTGACCGCGATTCGCGCGACGCGTGCCCGTTATGGCATTTCGCCGAAGAAGGGCATCGAGGTTTTGGTGAAGGCGCAGGAGGCAGATGCCGAGGCGCTGTCCAGCCAGGCTGAGCTTATCGCGAACCTCGCGAACCTCGATTCCTTCGTCGTCGGGCCCGACGTGGTCAAGCCCGCCGAGTCGAGCGTGACGCTGGTCTCGGGCGCCGAGGTGTATGCGGTGCTGTCCGGCCTCGTTGATTTCGAGGCTGAACGCGTTCGCCTTGCCAAGCAGGAGAAAGAGCTCGAGAAGGACGTCGCGAAGCTCGAGAAGAAGCTCTCGAACCCCGGATACCTTGCGAAGGCGAAGCCCGAGATTATCGAGAAGGACAAGGCCAAGTTCGAGGATGCGAAGGGCAAACTTGACATGGTTCGCACGCAGCTGGCTGAGCTCGGCTAGCCGTTTGGTACAATGAAAGCGCCCGGTAGGGCTGAGCATAACGAGAGAAGAGGACGGGAATGGGCGAACTGCTGAGCCAACTTTGGTCGCCGGAAATGCAGTTGGTGGTCACGATTCTGGCCATCATGCTGTTGCTGCTCTACGTGCTGTGCATCGTCTGGGTAGCGCGCGATGCGTATTCGCGCGGCGCGGTGTGGTACGTGTGGGCCATCATCTCGCTGGTGCCGGTGGTCGGCGTCGTGGCGTATCTGCTGCTGCGTCCGCCCATGATGCAGATCGACCATGACGAGCAGGAGCTCGAGGTGGCCTTGAAGCAGCGCCAGCTGATGAAGTATGGCGAATGCAGCCGTTGCGGGTACCCGGTGGAGACGAACTACATCGTATGCCCGAACTGCAGCCAGCGCCTGAAGAACGTGTGCAGCAATTGCAGGCGCCCGCTCGATCCCGCCTGGAACACCTGCCCGTACTGCGCAACTCCCGCGCCCGGCAGGCAGCGCAAAGCTCAGCAGCAGCGCCCCGCCTCCGCGGCACCCGCGCAGCGTCAACCGCAACAAAGCGCTCCCAAGCACAAGTAGCAATAACATCTAAGAAGGCGTCATCCGGCGCCTTCTTCACGTAGCGCCACCAGAAAATGCATAAGAAGGGACAGTCCCTTTTTATGCATTTTTACATGCTCCAGCATTTGCTCGAGATTGCGGAATCGCTCCAGGTGGGTTTTACCGGATGACAGCATAAAATGGCAGACCATTTTATGGAATGCTAAGTCGTGGCATCCCATCTATGGCGCGGAATGCAGCCTGTGTTGACAACGCACACTGTATTTGGAACCAAGCCGTTAGCCCAATGGATGGAATGCAGCCCGTGTAGACTACACACCCTACATTTGAAGCCACGCCGCTGACCAACTGGCATGGAATGCAGACCGTGTAGACGGTACACCCTGCATTTGGAGCCACCCGGAGGTCTACTTGGCTCGGGATGCAGCTTCTGCAGACGGTACACCCTGCATTTGGAACCAGATCGATGCCAGCATGGTTTGGAATGCAGCTTCTGTAGACGACGCACCCTGCATTTGGGGCCATGCTTCAAACCACATGGTTCGAAATGCAGTCCGTGTAGACGGCTAATCCCGAATATGGCACAAGAGATTGTGCGCCTTTCGTAAGCGGGCGCTATTGGTGCTGCATCCGTGTTAGAGTGTTCGTGAAAAGAATAGCGCCCGATTCAAATACGGGCCGAATGAAAGAAGGTATCGACATGGCAGAGCAGATTACCGCTGCAGAGTTCGAAACGAAGGTGCTGAAGGCCGACAAGCCGGTGCTGGTGGACTTTTTCGCCACCTGGTGCGGGCCCTGCAAGATGATGGCTCCCATCATCGAAGAGGTTGCTGCCGAGAAGGCCGGCCAGGCGTATGTGTACAAGATCGACGTTGATGAGGCCCAGGGCGTTGCCGCCGCGTATCGCGTGATGAGCATCCCGACGCTCATCCTGTTCGAGGGCGGCGAAGCCAAGAAGCAGATTATCGGCGCACAGCCGAAAACCGCTGTTCTGAGCCTGTTCAACTAGCTGTAGCAACATAGAAGCGACCCGGGTGCCACCATGGTGCCCGGGTCGCTTTTGCGTAGTTGGAAATGGGGTAGCGTAATCATTTCGACTAGTTCACATACGTTAGATGCAAGGAGTGCACATGAGCGAACAGAATAGCCCCATCGATGTGGCGATCATCGGCAGCGGCGTGGGCGGCATGACGGCGGCGTTGTATGCTGCGCGCGCGGGGCTCAACACGGTGGTATTCGAAAGCATGGGCCCGGGTGGCCAGCTGGCGAATATCCAGACCATAGACAATTATCCGGGATTCCCCGAAGGCATCGGCGGGTTCGACCTCGCCTGGGCGTGCAAACAGCAGGCGGAGCGTTTCGGAGCGCGCACCATCACCGAGCGCGTGGTGAAGGCCGACCTTCTCGCGCAGCCGAAGAAGCTGACCACCGATGCGGGCGAATACGAAGCCCGTACGGTTATCGTCGCCACGGGTGCGCGTAACCGCAAGATGGGCTTGAAGGGCGAAGACACCCTGCATGGCCGCGGCGTTTCCTATTGCGCCACCTGCGACGGGGAGGCACGTGGTGGTGTATGGCGGCGGCAACACGGCCGTGGAGGATGCGCTGTATCTGGCGCGCCTGTGCGAGAAGGTGACGGTGGTGTACCGCAAGCCGAAGCTCGAGGCCACTGCCGTTTTGGTGCAGGCACTCGAGGCGGCGGAGAACGTGGAATTCAAGTTCCGCACGCGCATTACCGAGCTGCACGAGGAAGACGGCCGGCTCGGCGCGGTGTCGTTGAAGGACCTGACGACCGGGGAAGTGGAGCGCCTGGAGGCTGCGGCCGTGTTCGTGGCCATCGGCAACGTCCCGAACAGCGACTTGTTCGCCGGGCAGCTCGAGCTCGAGGGTGAGTTCATCGTCGCCGGGGAAGATTGCGAGACCAACGTGGAGGGCGTGTATGCTGTAGGCGACGTGCGCACGAAGAAGCTGCGCCAGGTCGTGACGGCTGCCGCCGACGGCGCGATAGCTGCAGAAGCCGCCGCGGCCCTTCTCGCGCAGGAAAGCTTGTAACCTATAACCACCATGTGGGGGCAGCCCCACATGGCGGTTGCGCAAAAACGGCTAGAAGGGGCTTTGGCTCTTCATCATAGAAAAGGGGATAACAACATGGCGGTAAAGGAAAAGGGCACGAGCATGCGCCAGAAGCTCGAGAAGATCATCAGCGCGTATGCCGAGCTCGAGAAGAAGATGGGCGACCCGGCGGTGGTTGCCGACCAAAAGGAGTACGCGAAGCTTGCGAAGGAGTTTTCGAACCAGGGTCCGCTCATCGCGAAGGCGCGCGCCTACGTGCAGGATTGCGAGGATCTCGAGGAAGCCAAGGAGATGCTCGACGATCCCGAGATGAAGGAATTCGGTCAGGAGGAGATCGCCCGCATCGAGGTCGAGCTTCCCGAACTCGAGGACGAGATCAAGATCATGCTCATTCCGGCCGACCCCGCCGATGAGAAAGACATCATCGTCGAGATCCGCGGCGGTGCGGGCGGCGACGAGGCGGCCATCTTCGCCGGTGACCTGTTCAAGATGTACCAGCGCTTCTGCGAGCAGCATCGCTGGAAGATCGAGCTCATGGACTCGAGCCCATCCGAGGCAGGCGGGTACAAGTCCATCCAGTTCAAGGTGAAGGGAGACAAGGTCTACTCGATCATGAAGTTCGAGAGCGGCGTCCATCGCGTTCAGCGCGTGCCGAAGACCGAAAGCCAGGGCCGCATTCACACGTCCACGGCAACCGTTGCGGTGCTGCCGGAAGCCGACGAGATCGATGTGCAGATTAACCAGGAAGACCTCCGCATCGATGTGTATCGCGCCGGTGGCCCGGGCGGCCAGTGCGTGAACACCACCGACTCGGCCGTGCGCATCACGCACCTGCCGACCGGTTTGGTGGTGCAGTCGCAGGATCAGAAGAGCCAGCTGCAGAACAAGGCGGCGGCCATGGAAGTGCTGCGTGCGCGTCTGTATGACAAGATGCTCGAGGAGCAGCAGGCGGCCGAAGGCGCCGAGCGCCGCAGCCAGATCGGCCACGGCGACCGTTCCGAGAAGATCCGCACCTACAACGGCCCGCAGGACCGCGTGACCGACCACCGCATCGGCTACAACGGCACCTATAACGGCGTACTGTTGGGCTCGGGCGGGGCAGGGCTCGAGGAGCTGATCACAGCCCTGC
>JAUNCA010000140.1:0-456 GCA_030526775.1 Coriobacteriia bacterium
TAACCGGCAATGCCGTAGTGGGTTGAGTTGCGAATGGCGGCACCGGCCATGCCGTACGTTTGCGCCTTTTCGAGCACCTTTTTCATGACGTGATAGCTTGCGACCATGCCCATGCCGTCATGCGCGTCGGCCACGACGGTCGTGGGGGTTTCCTTCACGATTTCCAAGTTGGTTTCGGGAAGCAGCGTGCCCCTCACGATGCGGTCGATGTAGATGGGCTTGAACCGGTTGGTTCCATGGCTTTCAATGCCACGGCGGTCGGATTCTGCAAGCACGTCAGCACAAATCTTCGCGTCTTCGCGCGGTACGCCATACGCCACGAAGACATCCTCCATGAACGAAATAGCGAGTTCCCATGGTACGTATGGTCTGGTTTCCATTGCAAGTCCCTTCGTCAATCTCGTAGGCGCCGTACGACGCCAATCCCATTGTACGCAAAAACGAACACCGCACACG
>JAUNCA010000140.1:466-5215 GCA_030526775.1 Coriobacteriia bacterium
GTTCGATAATCCGCCAAGCGCTCTCCCTTATGGCAAAAGACTTACAATAAACCTCAATATAGTCGCCCGAAGGAGAGCCATGAAACTGAACGACGTACTGCTGGGTCTTGTGAAGCTGCATCCCGGCGTATCCGGCTACGAATTGCGGCGCATCATCGCGCGGTCTACCCAGTACTTCATGAACGCGCAGCTGAGTCAGATTTACCCAGCCTTGAAGCAGATGGCTGCCGATGATTTGATGACCTTTGACGAGGTGAAAACCGAAGGCGGGAGGTTCTCGAAGCGTTATTACCTCTCGCCCGCCGGCGAAGCGCGCTACCTCGAATGGCTGCGCGAACCTATCGACTACAACTTCAGCATGAACGCACAGCGTATGTTCATGCTGAAGCTCACATTCATCGGGTCGCTTCCCAAAGACGAGCAGGTAGACTTCCTGCAAAACGCGTTGGACTATTTCCGCTTTGAGCACGATGAGCTAATGTCGGAGCATCTGGAGCTGGAAAACGAATACCTGAGCCGCGACTTGCCCGAACGCGAAACGCTCATGGGGGTCTGGCAATCCGAGATACAGCTGCTTCGCGCCCGCGAGGAGCAGCTCATAGCGTGGATCGAGGGCATGCTTCGCGACATGGAATAACCGTTTGAGCCAATCCCCAAACGGTTATTCCACCTTCGGTCGCAGCTTCCAGCTGGCACTCGCGCTTTGCAGCTCAGCCATATGGCGATAGATGCCGCCCTCAAGCTGACGCAGCTCGCCGGGAGCGCCTTGTTCGGCGACGCGACCATCCTTTAGCACGACAATTTTATCGGCAGCCTCAACGGTACGCATGCGATGAGCGATAACGAGCACGGTCTTGCCCGCCAGCAGGCGCGATAGCGCTCCCTGCACCTTGGTCTCGTTCTCGACGTCAAGCGATGCCGTAGCCTCGTCGAGCAGCACGATGGGCGCATCTTTCAACAGGGCACGGGCGATGGAAATGCGCTGGCGCTCGCCACCTGAGAGCCGGGCGCCGTTCTCGCCGATTTGCGTCGCGTAGCCCTCGGGGAGCTTCTGGACGAACTCGTCGCAATTCGCCGCAGCAGCCGCAGCCATCACCTCATCATCGGTGGCACCATGCTTGCCTAGGCGAATGTTTTCCATGACTGTGTCGTCGAAGAGCACGACATCCTGGAACACCATGGAATAGTCGCGCATGAGCACCTCGGGGTCGACGGTTGAAATGTCCACGCCGCCAACCTCGATGGAGCCCTCTGACACGTCCCAAAGACGCGCTGCCAGGCGAGCGCAGGTCGATTTGCCGGAACCAGAAGGCCCCACCAACGCGGTGACTTCGCCTTCCTTCGCGGTAAAACTCACATCATGCAGCACATCATCGCCATCGTAGGCGAAGCTCACGCCCTTGAAGTCGATATCGTGGCCATGCGGCGCGAAATCCTCGGAACCTTCGGCGATGGGCTCGTTGAATATGCCGTTCAGACGGTCGACGGAAACCTCGCTCATGAACACCTCGGCGATAAGCGCGAGACTCTGGTCGAATGGCGCGTAAATGCGCGTTATAACCAGCAGGAACATGAACAACACCATGAAATCGAGCTGCCCGGAGAGGATGAGGCTCGCACCGACCAAAATGGTTGTGGCAACGCCCAGGCGCATAACGACAGAGGCCAGATTCACGAAGATGCCCGTCACCAGCTCGGCATGGCGCGCCACGCGCTCGCCCTCGTCGATACTGGCATAAAGCCTGTCGAGGAAACGCTGTTCCTGATTGGTAGCCCGGATCTCACGAATGTTCTCGAGGGTTTCCTGCACGCCGTCAGCCACGGCAATTGCCGCCTTCTTACCGGCAAGGGCGTTCTTGCTTGTAGAGGAGCGCGTGCCAAAGAGCAGCGCAAAAGCCACTGGCACGCCCCACAGGCACGCAAGCGCCAAGCGCCAATCGAAGACAAAAAGCATGATGGCGATAACCACCGTCGAGATATACGAGCCGTACAGATATCCCACCACATGCGACCACACATGCTCGAGGCGCTTCACGTCTGACATCAGCGTCTCGGTAAGGTCAGCCAAGTCGCGCTTGCCGAAGAACCCGAGCGGCAACTTGCGCAGACGCTCGGCAAGCGAGATGCGCATGTTCGCCACCTCGCCATACACCACGGAGTAGGTATTCTGGTACTGCTGCAGGTGTGTGAAAAGCGACAACAGCAAGAACGCCACCACGCCCGCCAGGTACACGAGTGGCTGCGGAAGGTCTGCTCCTACCACGAGCACCTCCATGAACTGCAGCATCAGGAAATAGAGGAATCCAATTCCGCCCATCACCACGAGGTTGACGACCACGGTCCAGGCAATGCCCTTCTTCGCGTTGCCGACGCCTGCGTCGGAAAGCGCGTACTTGCGTTTGAGCATGTCGTCGAACATTACGCCACCCCCTTCGCGATCTTCCATTGAACCGCCTTCTGATAGTCTTCCCACATGCGGGCATACAAGCCGCCGGCAGCCACCAACTCGTCATGGGTGCCTCGATCGACAGCCTTACCGGAATCGAGGACGATAATCTGGTCGGCACCTACCACCGTCGACAGACGATGCGCAATCATCAGCACCGTACGTCCCTGCGTCAGGTGAGCAAATGCTTTTTGGATAAGCGCCTCGTTCTCGGGATCGGCAAACGCCGTCGCCTCGTCCAGGACGACGATGGGGGCATCCTTCAGGATGGCGCGAGCGAGCGCGATGCGCTGCTGCTCACCGCCAGAAAGGTGAGTGCCCTCCGAGCCGATAACGGTATCCACGCCATCGGGGAGCTTTGCGATGATATCGTCGCATTGCGCCGCCGCCAGTGCGGCCAGCGCCTCCTCGCGCGTTGCCTCGGGACGCGCCGCCCGTACGTTCTCCGAGATGGAGGTCTTGAACAGCCGGTTGTTCTGAAACACGAAAGCCACGTGGTCCATCAGCACATGCGGATCGATATCCCGCACGTCCACGCCGCCTACGAGCACTGCGCCCGCATTCGTATCCCAGAAGCGCGGGATAAGGCTCGCAGCCGTGGTCTTGCCGCCGCCCGATGGCCCCACAAGGGCCGCCGTCGAGCCTGCTGGCACGGTAAACGACACATCGTCGAGCGCCTTGATGGCCGAGTTTTCGTACGAGAAATCCACGTTGCGAAACTTGATGCTGTTGTCGCTCGGAACCTGCGGTTTGTCGGCTACCGCGAGAGTCGGAGCGCTCATAACCTCGTTGATGCGTGAAAGCGCATCGCTTGCCAGCATCATGCCGCTCGCGGCGAACATCACTTTTGCGAGCGCCGTGGAAATGATGGCCGAGAACACCGCATAGAATGCGAAATTCGCGACGAAACCGGCGAAGTCGCCCGATTCCAAGGCGCCGGGCGCCAGGAACAGCGCAACGGGCACGAGCAGCGCGAATGTGCCTTCGGTAAAGGTGAGGTTTACCGCCTGCGGCACCTTGCAGACGGTGCCCTCATAGTAGCTTGCTCGCTCACTGTAGTTGTCGATTGCCGCCTTAAAGGCCTTGAAGGAATAGACCGTCTGCTGGAACACCTTCACCACGGGAATGCCGCGCACATATTCGGTGCCCGCCTTCGATAGCTCGTCGAGCGCAGTCTGGTATTCCCGCATAACGCCCGCGTTCTTGCCGCCCATCATGCTGAACATGGCACCGGCCGAGATAACTGCGGCCACCAGTACGGCCGCGCCCATTCGCCAGTCGAACACGAATAGCAGCACGATGGTGGCGATGAACATCACCACGGTTCCCGAGATATCGGCCAAATTGTGCGCGAGCAGTGTCTCGGTCTCGGCAGCGGCACCGTCGATGCGGCGGCGCAGGAGTCCGGATGCATGGCTGTCGAAGTAGCCGAGCGGCGTCTTCATCAGGTGAGCCATGCCCTGTTTGCGGATGTTGACCGCCGTGCGAAACGCCGCAAGGTGCGTGCACATCAGGCCGGCAAAATACAACACGATACCGAGCACCGCAAAACCGAAGGCCATCCAGCCGTACAGCGCAATATCGGACGCCTCGGCCCAGTTGGGCGCCACGGCAATAAGGTCGCGCGCCACGAGCCAGATACACACATAGGGCACCATGTTTGCCGCCATGGCAAGCGCCGATAGCGTGCAGCCCACGATGGTGAGCCATTTGAAGCCGCCCGCATAGCGCATCAAGGTGCTCAGCGTCCCAGGGCGCTTCTCCTCCTTTACCGGCATAGTTGAATCCCCCTCTTCACTATAGTTAGGTTTACCTAATTATAGCGTTATGCACATGGCTTCGTGCGACAGGAGAAACGATTTCGTAATGGGGTTAGGGTTTACCTTAGCGACGTACGGCCAACACGATGGAAACAACCGACAGCAACACGGTAACCCCGCCGCAGACTTGGGCAAAGGGCTTCATCACGGCTTGGCATTGCATGGTTTCCATCATGCACAGGGGCATAATCGTGCCAGGCGCGAGGATGATGAACACGCCAAGCGCCGCACAGAGGATGGCGCAGACAATACGTGCAACGCGGGTTTCAACGACCAGCTGAGCGAGCGCGGCGCCAAGCAGGAATACTCCCCCGCCGATGATGCCCCAAGACGCTTGGGCGCATGCCGGAATGGACCCATCGTCGTGCACGCACGGCCCCGCGAAGTTCAGCACACCGCCGATGAGCAAGATCGGGATGGCGACCTGGATGTATCCAAGCACCTTGTTTGCAGTCATTGTATATCCTTCCTCGGCGTGCCATT
>JAUNCA010000141.1 GCA_030526775.1 Coriobacteriia bacterium
CAGGCAAAGCGCGACAATACCGAGAAACAGCGCTGGTCGGTTACCCGCTCCAAGGACGGCAAGTCCTTCATCATCAAAAACGCCTGGTCGGGCAAGGTGCTCAACCTCAACGGATCGGCTGCTGCGGGCACGGCGATAACCGCGCTCAAGGCGAATGCGAAGGCATCTCAGGCGTTCGTGCTGAGGAAGTCGGGAATCGTCGATACGGGCGCATACCAGCTGTCCACCCTGCTTAACAAGAAGTTCGTGCTGTATGCCCCGAAAGCCAAGAAGGGCACCCAGGTTGCCATTGCCAAGAAGAACTCCACGAAGCTGAATCAGCGCTTCTACGTGCGCGCCGAGGCCGATGGCAAGTACAGCATTCAGTCGGTGGCCACGGGCATGTTCATTGCGGATGTGAAGGGCAAGGCGGTTCTGATGCCGTGGTCGAATTCCGACAAGAGCTTGCTCTGGGATTGCACCTATGCTGCCGCTCTCCAATTCCTGAACGCTTCGACGGGCAAGGCGATGCTCGTATCGGGCGGCAAAGCCGAAAGCAAGGCCCCCGTGGCGACTGGAGCTGCCGGAAGCGGCAAGGCCAAGAAGTGGTCGTACCTGTCGAAGCCGCTCATCGCCACGAGCACCTATGCCATCAAGGGAGCGAACGGAAATGCGCTCGAGGTTGCGAATGGCTCCTACGCGAAGGGTGCAAACGTGCGCACCGCCGCCAAGGCGTCGGCGTCTGGCTCCAACTGTTTCGAGGTGCAGGCCGAGGGCAAGTACTTCCGCCTGGTGAACACCAAGACCTACCAGGCTGTTGCCGTGAAGGGCGCCTACAAGAAGGCGGGCACGAATGTGGCTCAGGTTCCGGTGGCCTCCAAGAAAGCGCAGCTCTGGAAGGCGACCATCGGCCGCGACGGTACCATCACCTTCGTGAATGCGAAGTCCAAGATGGCGATGCAGGTGGCTGGCAAGAACGGCAACGTCAACCAGGGCAAGGCCACTTCCAGCAAGTCGCAAGCCTTCACGCTGAAGCCCGTGAAGCGCTACTCGCTTTCGGGGAACACGACGCTCGATAAGAACGTCGCCACCATCCTCTCCGCCTACACGTCGCTGAGGAGCTGCTTCTCGTATGTGACCAACTTCAGCTATCGCGAGGGCGCACGCTTCTACAGCGGACCGCATTATCTGTCCGAGGCGACCACCATCAGCTATGCGAACGACATGGTCGCGCATCACAGCGGCAACTGCTACCGCTTCGCGAGCTTGTTCTCGTGGCTCGCCCGTGGCCTGGGCTACAGCTCGAAGGTTGCAAACGGGCATGTTCCCAGCGCATCGGGTGGCTTGGCGCCGCATGGCTGGACGTGGATCTACACGGCCGATGGAACCTATATCTGCGACCCGGACCTCAACCACGAGATGCCCGGCCACAACTGGTATATGACGACGGTGGGCGGCGCGCCGACCACGTACGGATACTGGTAGGAGGCGCTTCCGTGTCGCTTGCCTACCGTCAAGCAGGATACGCATCCATAAAGCGAGCCTAGCCCATGGTTTTCAGCTCGCTTGCGTTCATATGCATTTTCCTGCCGGCGGTGTTCCTGCTGCATTGGGCCATTCCCGGCTTTGCGGGGAAGAATGCCCTGCTCATCGTAGCCTCGCTCGTCTTCTACGCATACGGCGAGCCGGTCTACATCGTGCTCATGATCGTCTCGACGCTCTTCAACTGGGGGCTCGGGATCCTCGTGGGGCGGACCGATGCGCCAGGCCTGCGCAAGATGTGGGTTGCCTTTGCGGTGGTGCTGAACCTCGCGTTCCTGGGCACCTTCAAGTACGCCGGCATGATCGTGGGCACGTTCAACGCCATAACCGGCATGAACGTGGCCGACCCCGCCATCGCACTGCCCATCGGCATCTCGTTCTACACGTTCCAGGCCCTAAGCTACGTCATCGACGTGTACCGGGGCGAGGTGCAGGCGCAACGCAGCTATCCGAAGGTGCTGCTCTACATCTCGTTCTTTCCCCAGCTCGTGGCCGGGCCCATCATCAAGTATCACGACGTGGAGGCGCAGCTCACCGAGCGCCACGCCTCGGCGCGCGACATAGCGGCCGGCTTCAGGCGCTTCTGTATCGGCTTGGGCAAGAAGGTGCTCATCGCGAATACGATGGCAATCGCCGTCGACAGCATCTACGGGGCGCAGCTCGACCACATCAACATCGCGGTGGCGTGGATTGCCGCGCTCGCGTACATCATGCAAATCTACTTCGACTTCTCGGGATACTCCGACATGGCCATCGGCATGGCGCGCATGTTCGGGTTCCAATACAAGGAGAACTTCAAGTACCCGTACACCTCGCCGACGGTGAAGGTATTCTGGCGGCGCTGGCATATAAGCCTGTCCACCTGGTTCAAGGAATACGTCTATTTCCCGCTTGGCGGCAATCGCAAGGGCCGCCCGCGGACGGTGGCAAACAAGATGGCCATCTTCTTCCTGTGCGGACTCTGGCACGGAGCGAGCTGGACCTTCGTCGTATGGGGTCTCATTCACGGCTTCTTCCTGCTGCTCGAGGAATACGTCCCGATGCACAAGCTGCCGAAGCCGCTCGGCTGGCTGTATTGCATGCTCGTGGTGACGGTCGCCTTCGTGTTGTTCCGCGCCGATAGCTTCGCGCAAGGCGGCTGGATCATCGCCCAGATGTTCACCGGCTTCCATTTCGAATACGCGTGCGTCGAGCTCGCGATGCGGCAGCTCACGCCGCTGTTCCTGGTCACGTTCGCGATAGCCATCGTGGCGGCATCGCCCGTGAAGGGCGCCATCGAGCGGTACATGGAGCAAGCACCTGCCGGCATCGTGGCCATGCTCGAGCTCGCGGGGTACGTGTTCGCATTCGCGCTGCTCGGCCTGAGCCTGCTCGGGCTTTCTGGCGGCGGGTACAACCCGTTCATCTATTTCAGGTTCTAAGGGGGTGAAGGCGATGGAGAAGAAGGGCCGGCACGCAGGTGCCATCAAAGATTCCGGGGAAGACCGCGCCTTCGCGCCGAAGCATGCGAGGATGGGCTCTGCGCCTTCGCAGTCCCGTCCGGTTAATCTGGAATCGTTGCCGCAGATAGCGTTGTCGCATGAGGTCGGGACGCCCGCTGCGCAAACCCCATCTGCCGCCAAGACCGGCAAGTCCAGCGCGGGCAAAGCGCCCCAGACAGCCTGGGATTTCGCAGCCGCGGGCACGTACGTGGATCGTAGCCTGCCGAAACCCTTCGCGTGGATCGTCGTGGTGTTGGGCCTCGTGGCCATCTTGCTGCCGAGCATCGGCATGGCGTGGGCGTTTACCGACTCCACGAGCGAGAACCGCGAGCTTGCTCCTGCACCCGCGCTCTTTGGCGAAGACGGGTCGTTCAACGTTTCGATTCTCTCGGATGCCGGCACGTGGTTCGAGGACCATTTCGCCTACCGCAACGAGCTGGTATCCGCAAACGCGACCCTGCGCGAAGCCCTTGGCACGTCTCCGACCGACCAGGTCGTGGTCGGCAGCGAGGGCTGGCTCTACTACGGGGGCACGTTGCCGGATTACCTCGGGCAGAGCGCGCTTTCGGAGCGCGGTCTCGCAAACATCGCGCATAACCTGGCGCTCGCGCAAGGCTATGTGCAGGGGCATGGCGGAACCTTCCTGCTCGCGGTCGCGCCGAACAAGAACACGCTGTATCCCGAGCATATGCCGTACTACTATGTGCACGATTCCAGCCCTTCGAATTACGAGCGGTTGAAGCCGTTCCTCGACGAGGCTGGTGTGCGCTATTGCGATATGCAGGCATTTTTCGCGGACATGCCGGATACCTGGTACCTGAAAACCGATTCCCACTGGGATAACCGCGGCGCGCTGCTGGCCACGAACGAGCTCTTCGCGGCGCTCGACAGGCCGGGTATCGATGTGGATGCGGCGTCTGCCGTCGCGCGCGAGGATTTCCTCGGCGACCTCGAGAGCATGCTGAAACCCGCGGGCGCACAGCTCGAGGCGAACTACTACTACGAAGGCTACAACGACGGGCCGAATGGCACGGGAACGCTTTGGAGCTACGAGGCATCATCCGAGCAGGATGTGACGGCCGACTGGATCCAGACGCAAGGCGTATCCGGCAAGGGGAGCGTCCTGATGTTCCGCGATTCGTTCGCCAATGCGCTCGTGCCCTTCTGGTCGGTGTCGTTCAAGGATGCGGCCTTCAGCAAGCTCGTGCCGTACAACCTGCCGGACATGAACAAGGTGAAGGCCGATACCGTGGTAATCGAGCGCGCCGAGCGGCATTTGCCGTATCTCGCCGAGAATCCACCGATTATGGTGAGCCCGCGTGTGAACGGTAAAACCTTTGCAGGCGTCGAGGGCAACCCCGATGACCCGCAGTGCATCCTCAAGGCGAACAACGACGGTCCATACCTCGTGCTTTCGGGAACGGTGCGTCCGAATGCGTTCGCCCGCGACATGAAGATTTACGTTTCGGTCGCTCCAAGCGGGCAAGAACCCGCGGTTTACGATGCGTTCTGGACGAGCATTGCTGCCGAGGATGGGTCATACGATGATGGCGGATACCTCGTTCGCCTCGATGGCTCCCGGTTTGCGGCAGGGCGTATTGACGTGAAGGTGTATGGTGTTACCGGAGGCGAATCCACGTGCCTTGGCGACTTCACCGACGTTTCAGTGGGATAGGCGGGCCCTGTGGGTCCGCATGAGTGAAAGGATTTATTCATATGCAGATGGTAAAGGCGAAGGGAATCCCGTTCTTGCTCGTGGCGGTTTTGGCATGCGCGCTTGGCTTTGTCGGACTCGCAGGCTGCTCGGGCGGAACGCAGACGGCGGCGACGGTGGGCACGCAGTCCGACTCGGCTAAGAGCATCGTGCTGTCCAATGGGCTTGGCAGCGACATCACGCAGGTGTCGGTGAATCCTTCTGGCGTGCAGGGCGCTGCGACCGCGCTTGCAGTCGAAGGGGCTTGGGCTGACGGCAGTGCGGCGCAGGTTTTCATTCCCGAGGAGAACCAATCTGCACCTTGCGATATCGCCCTTACGACGGGCAGCGGCGAGTATGTTCTCCACGAGATTGACCTGAGCGCGTTCGAGGAAGCCCAGGTGCTTGCCGAGGGCGAGGTCGCGTATCTGTCGTATGAGGTCAACGGCCAGACGGTGACGACGCTCGACCACGAGAACGAGCTCATCGCCCAGGCGAAGGCGGCCGAAGAGGCGGCCA
>JAUNCA010000142.1 GCA_030526775.1 Coriobacteriia bacterium
GACGTAGATCGAGGAGCTGGGGAGCTCACGGCGGAAATCGTCAATGACCTTCGCGATGGTCGCGGCTTCGTTATAGCACGGTATGAGAACCGCGATGCTTGCTTTGCCGGGCTGATAGGACATTGACGAGAACCTCTTTCAATTGGTGGAACCCAATTGTATACGGTGGGGTGCGAAAAACCAAACAGCGGTGAAGTTGGAAGGATAATTGTGAAACCCGTAACCGCATTATCCGTTTCATCCGGATTGCGCTAGAATCTACTATCACATCGATTCCAGGTGATATGCCCCCATAGCTCAATCGGATAGAGCATCGGACTTCTAATCCGGCGGTTGTAGGTTCGAGTCCTACTGGGGGCGCCACTTATTCTTCGTTGGGATTCCCCGCCCAATGCGACAGCGCGCTCAACGCGCGCCTCCTCGCTGAAAACGCGCCACTGGCGCGTTTTCCGGGCGCTCGGACGGTTCGAGTCCTACTGGGGGCGCCACTTACGTTGCGCGGTTCTACGAATCGCGCTTTTAGTTGCACCGCCTAAAACCGCCCAGGCACCCCATCTTCGCCCTTGTTTTGCGCTCGGCGCGTACCGAAGCACGCTTGGCGCAAAGGCGGGCGAATATGGGGCACCTGAGCGGTTTTATGCTACGCACCACAGGCGACCTGAGGGGGCAATGATTCACGGTGCCTGGCACCGAATCATTATCCTGCTGCTGGTGGTTTTGGGTGTGATTTTGCGTAGTAGCGGGTGCCTAGGAGGAATGCTGTTAGGGCTAGGGCGGTTGGTAGCATGAGACCTGGGCCTCCGGTTATGGGGAGGGGGATGGGGGAGTTGTCGGGCATGTCGACGCACCAGCTTGCTTCTTCGTTTGAAAAATCTACGAATTGCCCCTCTTCTTCGATTGAAAATCGCTTTGACCATTCATCGTTGAGGAAATAGCCCGGAGGAGCGGTCTTCTCTCGGATGGTGTAGGTGCCGAGCGGCAATGCATCACGGGCTGTTTCCGCGATGCCATCATCATCGGAGACGATATCAAGGGTGCACGGGGCGCCTTCTGCGGTTGTTCCGGCAATCTCGAACACGGTACCGGCGATTCCCTCGTCCTGTTCATTTGACTTCATCGCTCGCACGCCTCCGCATCCATCGAATTCCACTGCGTTATCAAAGCAATCGCCTTCGGGATACGAGAGCCGAACGGTGAGTTTGGCATCCGGATCGCCTCCATCTATCGATATCTCGACCGGGATAAGTGAGGCGTCATAGGTCACGCCATCAGATGTCCAGGGGAAGGCGGCAGCCTCTTCGAAACCATATTCGTCGATATAATCGGCGTAGCTCCATCTTTGATCGTCGATGGAGCAGGTTGCATCCGCCGGTACGATTTCGCGCAGGATGTATTGCCAAGACGTATCAACAGTTTGGCCTGTGCTGGATTCGAGGACCTCATCGTTGGGACCGAAGATGGAATATGTGCCGCCTTCTGATTCGTCATATCGGAATGTTGCGAGCTCAACCGTTCCGTCTTCCGCATTTCGGGCTGTTACGAGTGGGGTGCTTTCCGGTTCCGCATTGTCCGTGTAGAGCGCGAATTCGAATTGGCCGGCAGACAAAGAGCCTCCCATCAGCGTTTTTCTCGCAACTATGGGAGCCGAACACTCGCGGGGTTCGCGTGCGGGGTCTTCGAATACGGTCTCGCTATGGGTTACCTGATCTTGCGAGACGCTGACGTGGATGTTCGCCGCCGCTCCGGAAACGTCGGTGAAGTCGTATGGCGCTATCTCGAATCCAGCTGGCGCGGATATTTCAACCACGCGGTAATCGCCAACCGGCAGCGCGGCATCGCCTGTGGTGGTCCAGCCATCGGGGCCGGTTGGTTCCAAATCTGCTTCGAGGGGTTTCAAATAGTATGGGTTCGGAGATGATTGCCCGGTTTCCGCATCGTAGGCGAAGGATTCGTTGATGGCATCGAGGAAGGCCGTATCCTTCACGCTAGTGTCTGCATGCGAGCGCCAATCCGCGTAGGTTGAGGAGAAGTCCCCCTCGGGATAAATGGCGAAACGAGCTCCGGAGAGAGGTTCGCCGGTTTCTGCGGAAACCTTGCGTACGGCGAGACCTCCCCGTGGCTTCCCATCGTGCTCGTTTACGAACGCGAATTCCGAGTCGGCGGTTGCAGCGGCTTCTCCGACCAGCACTTTGTAGCCTGACGACACCTGGCAAGCGCCCTGTGCAACTCTATCGGGCTGTACGGCGGAATTACCCGTGGCATCCGTGTCCACGCTGGACACATGCGCATACGTGCCGTCAGCTGCAAGGTCATCGATGAGGTAGACCGGCGTTTTCGCACCCGCGCCGTTTCGCGAATCCGCCAGGAGGTATCCCGCCGGGGCGCGCACTTCCACGATGGCGTATGCCGTGTCCGAATCCAGCGCTGCATTTTCGGAAACGGCATAACCATCGCGTCCTGTTACGATGCGTTCCGCAAAGCGTATGCCGTAATCGGTCTCGAGCTGGGAGGCATCGTAAGAATATGCGGCGCCTGCGTCGTCTATCGCGAATGCTGCTTGGAACGCGTCGAGGTCGGCGAACACGGCTGGAATGGTAGGCACCGATCCGTTGCCGAGCGAGGGAAGTTCGAATAGGGCGAAGACCGCCCCTCCAAGGGGCGGATCAACCCCGGCGCCATTGCCTCCATGTTTGTAAACCCGCACATCAAAGCCGGGGTTCAGCACGTTTTGAATCTTCGGCGGCGTATCGGAGCCGGCATCTTGCGAGGTTTCGGGAGCATTACGATATGCAACGTCTGCCTGCAGCATGGTGGCGCCCTCCGGGGTCTGCGTCTCGAATACGTTGACGGTTACCCTGCGCGGAGCGGTGTCGTATGCGATACGCGCATCCATTCCAGCCACCTCGCGGATCCAGTAGGTATGCATCCCCACGTCATCTGCCGTGTATTCGAGTTCGGGGAAAACCGCGGTCGATAGTCCGTCAGCAGATGCGGGAGTGAATGCCGAAGCCAGCACGTGAGCGCTTTCGCAATCGTCTCCCTCGAGCAACTCGAACGAGAACTCATCTTCAGCTATGGGGCAAGCCGCTTCTGTGGAGGGGCCGGTTTTCATGACGTACGATTTCTTGACCGAGATAACCGCCGTCGTGCGCAACGGTTCGTCTATCCATTCCCCCGTGTCGAGAGACTGGCCCTCTGCTTCTCCTGATGTGAAGTATCGCCATTGCGTATCGCCCAACGCATACCCTTTGGGTGCGGAAAGCTCCCGTATCCGGAAAAGCCCTCCCGTCGAAAGCGCATCTTCGGGCGTGCGAGCCACTCCATCTGCTTCCGAAACGATTGTGAGGCTGTTGACTTGCATCCCATCGAAATCGTAGAGTTCGCCGGGAACACCGAGGTCAGCAAGGCCGGGTTGGATTTCAAACGAGCACCCCGCCAAAGGCCTTCCCGTCTCGGCGTCGGTTTTCAGGGCATGCGCACCGCATCGTTGCTTGATCCGGTTCGTGAACATGGCCTTGCCATATGTGGCATCGTTTTCCGGGACATCGGGTTTCCAAATGGCGTAGAGCGTGACCGTTCCGTTGTTAGTTGCGGTGAGGTTCCGCACCGATTGGCAATCCGTGTATGAGGTGCCTGTGCCATCGGCTTTCGTGTTCCAGTTGACAAAAGAATAGTAATCGCGCGTATATCCGTTCGCCGTGAGGTTCTTCGCGGTTCCGTAGGTGTGGGTCGAGTCGGACGTTGAGCCTCCGGTCGCACCATTGCCCAGGTAGCGAACGCGATACGTATTTGCCGTCCATTGTGCATAGAGCGTTGCCGTCGCATTTGCCTTGTACGTGGCGGCGGCGTTATAAGCCGTGCCCGACCCATCCGCCTTTGTGTTCCATTTCGAGAAGGTGTAGCCGGTGCGTGTGTAGCCGTTTGAGCGCAGCGTCAAATCTTCGCCGTACCATTTCGTTTGCCCGCTCACCGAGCCGCTCGTCGCGCCGTTGCCGTTGTAGGTAACGGCATAGCTTGCAAGCGCGGGAACCGTTACGGTGAACTTCGCCGTTGACGTGTAGGTTGTGCCATTGTACGTGCGCGACACCTTTACCGTCACGTCCTTGTCCTTGTCGCTTTTCACGCGATTCCAGGTGAACGTGTATGTTTTGAGCTCGATGTCGGTACCGGTGGTCGCAGCGTTCGTGTTGCCCGAGAAGGTCTCCGTGTTCTGGCCGGTGGCGGCGACGCTGCCCGAGAGCGGCGAGTTATACCAATCGCTTCGCTTGTGCACGCCGACGACGACTTTCAGCGTGTAAGAGGTCGCGCCTTTTGACTTCCAGGAATACGCTGCTGTCGCGTAATATGTACGTTCCCCGACGCCAGTGAGATTGATTGTGACCGTATTGCCTTTGGCGGTGCCGCTATCTGCTGCGCGCAGGCCACCCGTTTCAGCGGCCAACAGGAGCGGGCGTTCTTCTGGTTCGAGCGCTGCTGTATCGGCTTTGCTTGAATCGTCGAGTTCATCCATCATGGCATCTCGGGCTTGTGCTTCCTCGAGCGCGTAGGTGGTTTCGGTGACGATGCCAGCGGCGTTCCTCATCACCTTTACGTCCACCAGGTAGCTCTGACGACTGTATTTGATGCGGGCATCTTGCCCGTTTGCCTCGCGAATGCGATACCGATACGTATGTCCGACATCCGCGTCCCCGTATTCGATCCTTCCGAAGGCGACGTGGCCGTCCGATCCGTTGTCTGCAAGAGCAACACCGCCTTGCGCATCAACGGGCATGGGTGCGCCTGCGGTGATGGGCTCGAGCTCGAAGGTGAACTGGCCGTTTGTCATCTGATCGCCGATGAGTTCCTTCTCGGCGGATAACGTTACCGCACCACGCATGCGCGTATCGCGCGCGGGATTCCCCGTGAGGTCGGTGATCTGCGTGGCATCTGCATCGAAGGATTCGCACCACGATTCGTCGACTGCATATCCGGACGGCGGATTCAACTCCACAGCGGTGTATCGACCCGGCTCAAGACCGGAAACCGATGCGATGCCATCGGATCCGCTCGTCATCGTTGCAACGGGATTGCCGGACTCCAGCGTGGATGCGCGATCGGCGTGCACGCCGGGAAACACCGCGAAGGTGGCGCCGGCAATCGCCGATCCGGTATCGGCATCGACTTTCTTGACGCGCACGCCCCCGGTTTCGGAGACCTTGTT
>JAUNCA010000143.1 GCA_030526775.1 Coriobacteriia bacterium
CGCGGTCACGTTTTCCGCAAGCTCTTTCTGCTCGCTACGCATCTTGTCGAGCTTCTCGACTTGCTTGTCCTTGCGGGCAGAAACCTCCTTGTATGCCACTTCGAGTTCAGCGCGCACCTGTTCCTGTTCGGTGGAAAGCTCGCTGTACTCGCTGAGCATCTTGCGGCGCACCTCGATAGCCTCGACCACGTCGGAGAGCGACTCCGCATGCGTCACGATGTTTACGAGGTTCAACTGTTCGCCGTTCTTGTACATCACCTTGGTAAGGGCGGAAATGCGCTTCTGAAGCTTCGTGCGTTCCTTCTGCTGGGCGGCGATATCATCCGCCAGCTCGCCGATTTCCTTCTCGATTGCGGCCACCTCTTCGCCAGCCGCACCCACGCGCTCGGTGAGCTCTTGCAGCTCGGTCGCCTTCGCATCCAGCTCGGATTGCACATCGGAAAGCTCATCGGCAAACGCCGCCGTCGGGGCAATCAAGAGCGCCGAAATCCCAAGCATCGCAACCAGTAGTGCAACGCGCATGGCCAAACCCATTGATGTCGTGGTCCTGTGCAGAGCTTCCTCCATTTCGAACGACTTACCCAAGGGTACCCTATAACCGCCGCAAATCGTCAAATTTCACAGCTGGGAATCCAGATTCCACATCGTTTTCGCTGATAACGCATACACCAGCTGATGTAAGCAAGCGTGTTGTGACCCCATTTCCCGCGATTAATCCACCAGAAAAGGTGCCGTCGTAGATTTGCCCAGAACCGCAAGAAGGGCTATTCGACTTCAAAA
Organism: Coriobacteriia bacterium; assembly: GCA_030526775.1. Lineage (GTDB taxonomy): Bacteria > Actinomycetota > Coriobacteriia > Coriobacteriales > Eggerthellaceae > UMGS1519. The sequence goes on from JAUNCA010000143.1 coordinate 781, forward strand.
TAGCCAGCTTGCAGCCCTTTTCCCGCGCTATGGAAACACAGGCTTCGGCGCCCGCTAAAAACGCGTCCGTTCTGTCTTGCCCATCTCGGGCCACCACGCGCAGGCATCCGCTGCTTTCGTCAATTTCCGAAGGCGTCCGGGGCGTGGGCAGGCCCCCCAGGCATTCCGGGCAGACGGCGATAAGCTCGAACCGTTCCCCAAGCGCGATTACCGCCTCATTCGGCATCGCCTTGCCGTCGTAGCGCACTGGCTCTCCCAGCAGGCATGCGCTCACCAGGATCTTTTCCTTGCTCATTCGACCCCCGAGAAAAGGCGATGCCGGGGATTGCCCGGCATCGTTATCCAGCTACTGTTTTTCAGACACAACCACGTGCCTGTTCTCGTCGATGCTCACGCGGCCATCGGCGATCCAGCGCACGACCTTCGGGTACAACTTGTGCTCCGCCTTGTGGATGCGCGCCTCGAGGGCATCCAGCGTGTCGCCTTCTTTCACACGCACGGCCTTCTGGGCGATAATAGGGCCCTTGTCGTATTCCGCATTCGCGAAATGAACGGTAATCCCCGTTACCTTCACACCCGCATCGAAGGCGTCCTGGATGGCATGCGCACCTACGAACGAGGGCAGCAGCGCCGGGTGCAGGTTCACCACCCTGTCTGGATACGCGTCGAGCACTTCCGCCCCGACCATGCGCATATATCCGGCCATGAACAGGTATTCCGCGCCAGCGGCTTTCATCTCGTCGGCGATGCGCTGGTTGGCAGCATGCACGTCGGCGTATATGTCGCGGTTGAATGCCACGGTGGGGATTCCCGCTGCCTCGGCACGCTGCAGGCCATAGGCATCGGGACGGCTCGACAGCACGAGCACGATTTGGGCATTCACCTTGCCTACCGCGATTTCGTCGATAATCGCCTGCAGGTTCGTGCCGGATCCGCTGATGAGCACGCCGATTTTCAGGGGTTCGCGCGTGGCGGGCGCCGCGTTCTTCGCTTTGTCGCCCACGAGACTACTCCTTATCGCCGGCAAACAACGAGCCCTCGTTACGGTAGCGCACGACACCTTCGCCGGGCACCACACGGCCGACCTCGAAAACGGTCTCGCCCGCTTCCTCGAGCGTGCGCTTCACGGCCTCGACGCGCAGGGCATCCACAACCAGGATCATGCCCAAGCCACAGTTGAAGGTCTTCAGCGCCTCGGTCTCGTTCAGGCGCGCGGCACGGCAGACATACGGGATAACCGGGGGCATCGTCCACGTCCCCAAGTCCACTTCGGCATCGAGGTCGTCGGGGAGCGCGCGGTTAAGGTTCTCGGTGATGCCGCCGCCGGTGATATGCGCAAGCGCATGCACGGCCGGACGGTTCTGCTCGATGGCCGCCAACACGGGCTTCACGTAGATGCGGGTGGGACGCAGCAGCGCGGTCTGCAGGCTCTCGCCGCCGAGGACGTCCTGCTCGAGGCGCAGCTCGTAGTGGGTCTTCCCCTCCACGCATACCTTGCGCACCAGGGAATAGCCGTTCGAATGAATGCCGCTCGAAGCCAAGCCGAGCAGCACGTCGCCCTTGCGGACGTTGTCGGGGCCAATCATCTTCGGGCGGTCGACCACGGCCACCGCGAAACCGGACAGGTCGTAATCGTCGTCTTCCATCACGCCGGGATGCTCTGCCATCTCGCCGCCGATGAGCGCGCAACCAGCCTGCTTGCAGCCCTCGGCGATGCCGGAGACGACCGTCGCCATGGCATCGGACTTCAGCTTGCCCACGGCCACATAGTCGAGGAAGAACAGGGGCTCGGCACCGGTGGCCAGAACATCGTTCACGCACATCGCCACGAGGTCGATGCCGACGGTGTCATGCTTACCGCACACGCGGGCGAGCTGCAGCTTCGTTCCCACGCCGTCGGTGCCCGAGACCATGATGGGGTCTTCCATGTCCTTGAATTTCGCCGCGCTGAACAAACCGCCGAATCCGCCGAGGTCGCCGATAACCTCGTCACGATAGGTCTCGCGCACCATGCCCTTGATGGCATCCACGGCGCGCGCACCCTCCTCGATATCCACGCCCGCCTGGGCATAGGTCATCGACATCGCGTCTTCCTTCACCCAGCTGGGCAGCTCGGGTGCATCCATATCGTCGGCAGCGCTGTACGTTATGCGTTCGGTCATGCTTGCTCCTCGCTCGCTATAGGTTGCGTTTCAAGGCTATTCTACGCCAACACCCGGGTCGCACCCGGACTTCGCGATTTTTGCAGAAGGCACGCTTAGGCGCCGGGCTTGGCGTAATCTTCGGCGTCACCGACGACCTCAGATGCCTTCGCCTTCGGCACAGCCTGGTCGGCTACGTAGCCGAACAGGATGGCGCGCCCATCGGGCTCGTTATAATCGCAGGTGGAAAGCGCGATGAGCTTTTCCATCGACTTCGCGGCGGGCACATCCCCCTCGGGCTGCGCCAAGCTGCGGGCTTCCTTATCCTCGATGTACTCCACCTTCTTGGCCTCGCTCGAGAACTTGTGCGCAACCAGGTAATCCGTGCCCACTGTGCGAACAATCGCGAACGAGCGGAACTCGTAGTTCTGGCTCGGCGTGAGCAGATAGATCGTACGGTTCTTGTTAAAGACCTCCTGGTCGGCGAAATCGGAGATGCAGGCGAACATCGAGCCATCGTTCATATGATGGCCAAACAGGAAGTTGCATTCACTCGAGAAATCGGGATTTGCCTCGCCATCGAGGAAGATGGTGCCACTACCCGTGAACACGCCCGCAGCGCCATCGAAATTCACGTCCAGGTATTTCTCGTTGTCGCCGCTATGGCAAACCGGGTAGCTAATGCGCGTGCCGGGCACATAGACCCAGGCCACAACCTCGGGGTTGATCTCTTTCAAAGCCGCCCAATCGACGCCCATGTCTGCAAGGCTGCCGTTTTCTTCACCCGGGGTGAACGCCTTATCCGAGATTTCATCATAGCGGTTGGAATCGCTCCAATAGCTGTATCCGATGAAACCCAAATAGCCCGCCGAACCGACGAACACGATGAGGGCCAACACCATCACGACCGTCCAGAACGTGCGCTTTCCTCGCTTCTTATTCACCGTTTGCTCTGGCGCTGCATGCTTAGCCATCGACTATCTTCCCCCTTGTGCTTATCCGGGAATCCCGCTCTCCAGTATTAAGCAAGGAATTCCGCAGCCCGTCAACCAAACGTCAACCAAACACGCGAAATCCCCCCAGCATTCCCAGCCTTATACAACCAGAGGGGGCGGGCACCCGGCCCGCCCCCTCCATGAGGTTGCGCTTTATCCCTCTTGCAACAGTCGGCGCTCGAGCGTGTCGTTGATGATCTTCAGCGCCTTGATGCGCGCGTAATGCTTATCGTCGCTCTCGAGTACGATCCACGGAGCCTTCTCGGTGCTCGTAAGGCGGAACATATCCTGCACGGCCGCGCGATACTGCGGGGCCTTGTCGCGGTTTCGCCAGTCCTCGGCCGTTATCTTCCACTGTTTGTCGGGATTCTGCTCGCGCGCTTCGAAACGAGCCATCTGCTCCGCATCCGAGATGTTCACCCAGAACTTCAGCAGGATCGCGCCCCAATCGATGAGGTCGCTCTCGAACTCGTTGATCTCGTCGTAAGCACGGCTCCATTCCTCATCGGAAGCGAAACCCTCCACGCGCTCGACGAGCACGCGGCCATACCAGCTGCGGTCGTAGATACCGACATGGCCGGCCTTCGGCAGGCGCGTCCAGTAGCGCCACAGGAACGGGTGCATGAGCTCGGGCCTCGTGGGCGCCGGGCTCGTGAAGATGTTGTAGGAACGCGCGTCGAGAGCTTGGGCGATGCGCTTGATGTTGCCGCCCTTGCCCGCAGCGTCCGTGCCCTCGTACATCAGGATCATCGGGATGCGCTTGCGATACATCATCGTCTCGAGCTCGAAGAGGCGGGTCTGTTCGCGCTTCAGAATCTTCTTGTACTGATCGTCGTTCTGCAGCTTCAAGTCGTAGCGGATGTCGTCGAGCATCGGGTAGTTCTTCTGAATCTTGAAGCGGCTCTTCTTCGGCGCCGCCTTAGCCTGACGAGCGGCTTCCTTCTCGTTCTCGGCAATGATAGCCTCTTGCTCTTCGGGCGTGCGCTTGCGCTCGTCGACCCATTCCTTCTTCTCGCCCTGGCTCGCGGAGTTGGCATGGGCTTTCGCCGCCGCGGCAGCGGCAGCCTCGTCCTTGCCCTTATTTAGCGCCTCTTCGTAGGCTTTGACCAGCTCGCGCAGCACCGTCAGGTTCACGAGGCTGCGGTCCTGGGCGTTCAGCACGATCCACGGTGCGAAATCGTAGTTGCTGTGCTTGAGCATCTGGTCGTAGGTCTTGTAAATCTCCTTGTAGTTCTCGAGCTCACGCAGATCCTCTTCGTCGACACGCCACGAGGTATTCGGGT
>JAUNCA010000144.1:0-2582 GCA_030526775.1 Coriobacteriia bacterium
ATGGCATCGAAGGATACCGTCCCGTCTGCTGCGTTTCGCTTTGTCTGCAGGACTCTCCCATTGGACTCCTTCAGCTGGAATGCGAATTCGTTTGCCTGGACCACGCGTCCGCTCAACGTCTTCCGGGCACCAAGCGTTATCGAGACCGGATCCATCCTGACATCTTCCGTCGACTTGACGACCTTGACCTCCCTCGAACTTGCCACCACCTTGTGCACGGATTCGTCGGGGCCGTATCCCTTCGACGGTTCGATTTCGGCAATCCAATAGGTATCGCCGATGGTCAGGATGTCATCGGTGGTGAACTTGCCCTTGGCGTTCGTCTTGTACGTGGCGATGGCGTTTGCGGCTTTATGGGTCTGGGCCTTGGCCTTTGTCTGAAACAAGCCGTAAACCGCACCCTTGAGGGAGTATCGCGAGCTCCCGTTCGTCAGCGCGGGCCGCTCGGATTGTTTCACAAGCGTCACCGCACCTTTCTGCAGCGGGATGAAGGTCATGAGGTCTTGGTGTCCGAGTCCGGTATCGATGATGTAGGCGCGCCGCTCCCATTCATCTATCGTATATCCGCCTGCGGAAACCATATCGACGTCGTTGTAGTGGGCGAGGAGCGTTTTCGCATATGTTCCGTTAGCGCGGGGCTTTCCCTTCTTCCACACGTATTTGCCAAACCAGCTTTTGTAGCTGCTCGAGACATCGGTTTTGTCGATCGAGCCCATGTAGAGCGCGCCGAGCAGAACATGCGTCGTCGAGAAGCGGTACTTGCCGGTGAGCGCAGTGCCGTCGTATTGGGTTGGTGGATACCATTTGCCGGTCGTGCTGTTGTACCCTGGTCCTCCGTAGCCGTAGTAAAGCGCGGCGAGTGCAAGGCGGTAGGTGCTCTGGTCGCTGAAATCCGCTGCGCTTGCGCGGTGTGCTGGCTGATTTCCGAACAAGATACCGTCGTAAGAATAGTGGGGGTTGATGCAGTATGTGATGGTGCCCACGTTCTTATCGTTGGAGTGGTCTTTGCCAGCCGCAGAGACATTCGGTCCCGACCAGCGGAACGCCGTGCCCGTGCCCTTGGAATCGAAAAGGAAATAACTGCTCGAATCGGTGGATACGCGTATGGTGTACGTTGCCGCCCTCGTTTGTCGCGGGGGTTCGGAAATACTATTTGCAATTTTGGGCGAGCGAGTGGTTCGGGACATTGTCGAATCCGCGTTGCTCGGTTGGGTGCTCGCTGTTGCTGAGGTGGGCTCGTTAAATGGCGTTTCGTTTGCGAAGAATGTCCCGTTTCCGCATTGAGAGAGCAAATCTTGAAGCGGGTCTGACAAATCCGAGTGCGCGGCAAGCCACCCGCTGGCGGTTGCCGCGGCAATCGCGGTAGAGGATGCCTGGGCGTTCAGCTGCACGCGGGTACCGGTGTTCGAGGTGACGATTCGGGTTCCCGTTCCATTGCAAGCTCCAATTGTTATCGAGCCGGGGACATTGGCGGGGGAGTATTCGGCGGCATCGGCGCCATCGTCGCCAGCAGCCGAAACGACGACGATTCCAGCCTCTCGCGCTTCCGCGATGGCGGTTGCGAGTACGGGGGAGTTTTCGCTGGCTCTGGCAGACAGGCTGATGGTGATGATGTCGGGCTTACGCGCGATCGCGGCCTTGATGCCCGCATACGTTGCCGCAACCGTGCCGACCCCGCCACCATCAAGCACGCGGACGGAGATCACGTGCGTTTCCGGAGATTGCGCGTGTATCGCATCGATGACTGCGGTTGCTTGCCCGAACGTGTCCTGCTCTCCCGAGCCGGTGAGGTCTATCGTTTCGGTGATGAGCGCATCTTGCGTTGCGCCAGAATCGACGATTGCTATGGTGTGCGAGATAGCTCGGTTCGGTTCTTGCGCATTGATCGGCTCATCGGCAGTCACGGGTTCCTGCGGCTTTGAGGGATCGGACTCTCCGTTCCCATCACGTTCCTGGGGGAGCTCGACGGCCTCTTCTTCGGTTTCGTCGGGCGAAGTGTCATCGCCTCCGCTTTCCGGCTCTGCAAGGTTGGCCACGCCTTCATCGTCCGAAGCGGGAGGCTCCACTCCTCGCGTGGACTCGCTCTTCGGAGCCTCGATGCTATCGGTAGGTGCGTAATTATCCTCGCTCAATCTTGCGGAAGTGGCTTCTGTGGATTTGGGCTCAGATTCGTTTCCCTTTGAAGCGGAAATGTCGTCTGGGTCGGTGGTTTGGCCCGGATTGTCAAACTCCGCTTGGGAGAGCGGTGGGGTGTCCGCATTGGCTTTCATCGAATGCGGCATTCCAAGGTCGTGCGCAATGCCATCTTGCGTGTGCGTATCTGTATTCGCCTCTATTTGCTCAATGTCGGGTGTTTCCGCTGCCGCGATGGCAGAAGCGGCAAGGGTGAAGGGGTCTTTGCCACGGACGTATGCGGTGGCGATTGCGTCTGATTCACGATTGCGAGCCTCTGGTTGTGCGGCAAGAGCAGCACGATCAGGCTCTACTGTCACGCCCGCCTTCTTCAAGCGGGAGAAAGCTGCTTTCGCTTCAGCCGGGCTTGCAAATGAAAGCAGGTATGCGTCATCGAGCGTGGCGAGCAC
>JAUNCA010000144.1:2592-5196 GCA_030526775.1 Coriobacteriia bacterium
CTCGAAACCGGTATGCCCTCGGTGTTGGCGCTATCGGAATATGCGTATGCGCCTGTCGGCACGAAACCCATCGCGAGTGCAATCGATAGCGCCGTGTTCATGAGTTTTGCCGCCAAATCTCTCGCGTGTTTGCCAACGCTCATCTCGTTATCCTATCTATCCATGCACATCCGGATTTTCCGGTGTCCCGTGATTTTCCGTATGAAATGTGCCCCGAAGCTCAAAGCCGCTGCTGCAAGAGCCACGAGCAATGGCGCATTCCTGCCATTGACGTACGAATCGGTTCCCACCTGGCCGACTTCTTCTGGGTCGTAAGGGCATCGTGCGGCATGCACGAGCAGCCGGTGGGAGTTCACGCCATACGGCGTGCAGGTGATCAGCGTGACCTCATCCCGCCCGGGGGTAATTGCGCACTTGGTTTCGGCATCCTGCGGGGTGAAGACCTTGGACCAAACGACCGCGTATGCGTAGGGCTCGTTGAGCGTGTGTATCACGATGCGGTCCCCTTCCTCGAGTCGTTGCAGGTCATCGAACATGCGGGTGTTGCGCATGCCCGAATGGCCGAGCAGCACGCAATGCGAGTTTGTGCCTCCGACCGGAAGCGATGTTCCCTTCAGGTGCCCGACGCCTGCCATGAGCTCGGCTTCGCCGGTGCCGTGGTAGATGGGCAGCTTTACGTGGATCCGGGGAATCTCGAGCCAGCTCATCATGGGCTCGCGCTCGTAGAAGAGCTGGCTTTCGTAAGGGATTGGGTCCTCTGTCGTAGGCTTGCCGGAAAGCCGTTCGTTGTAGAGCAAGGCTTGCCGCTTGTATTCCAGGCGAACTGGGTTCTCGGCATCGTCGTAGATTGCGGCAAACTGTGTGATGTGCTGCTCGGCGAGCCATTGCGCGTACAAGTCACTTGCGTTCACGAAGGCGAGCACGGCCAACCCCCCGAGCGCGAGCAAGGCGGAGATGGCGTGCATCGCCTTTCTTGCAAACTCATGAGTCTCCGCGCACATGACGGCTTCAAGCTCTTATTCGCTGGACAGCAGGTGCGAATCAAGGCCATCATCTCGACTCTTGCGGGTGGCACGCCATCCCACAAGACCCAAAACGGCTGTGCAGCTGCCATATATGAGCGCTGCAGTCACGCCGTCCATGCCCGTGATGGGCATGCTCACCGTTTTGTCGTCTGAGGTTATGAGTTCCACCGTGCCGGTTTGAGCCGGTTCAGAGACTATATGCGTCGCAACATCGGTGGTTGCGGAATCTGCTGCTTCGCCACCCGAACAGGTTGCATCGAGCGTTTGCAGAGCGCTCCCTTCAAACGTTCGGGTGAGGGTGACAACGATATCGGCATCTTGCGTTTCATAGCCAGATGGCGCGGTCGTCTCCTTGATGATGTAAACGCCTTCGTCGATGCGCGGGATAACGCAAACGCCCTCAGAATCTGTCGTGAATTCATAGGCTTGGGACTCTTCGACGAGCGACCCATCTTGGGCGATCCACTTGCCTCGTGATGCGGCATCTGTGCTCTCGGGGCTCACCTGCACCTTGAATCCGGCCCTTGCGAGGTTCTCGCCAGTTTGCTTGTCGACCTTGTTCACCTTCAGCTGATAGGTGTATGTCGTCGTGGAGACCGGCACCGTGGTTCCAAGCCCGCTCGAGACAGGGTCGTTCGTGTAGCGCAGCTTGGCTGTATTGGTTTCTCCCGGAGCGCCAATTGCCGAGGATGCATTAATATGCGCCCGATATTCGACGGTAACTGCCGTATCCTTATCGACGGAAAGGCCGGCATGGACGCTTTTCACGTCGTTGATGTGCACTATGAGTTCATGGTTGGCAAACGAGATGGAACCCTGGGCATCCTGAAGGTCTGCGGTGATGTCGATGCCGTCCACCTTCACGACGACGCTCGAGGTGTTTCCCGCCTCGAGGTCCATTCCAGAAGGCAACGTGTCTTCGAAGCGCATTTCATATGTATCGAAGGCGCCGATGTTCTGCGGCATCTTGGCTTCGAGCCTGAAGGCGAGTTCCTGATCCTTGTTTCCATCGGCGACCTTGCCGAATTGGCCGCTCGAGTCCTCCTGGACTTCTTTGGTTAGGCTCGGGATGGCGGTTTTCTCGGCAAGGGTCGTGGTCGCTCCGCCAAGGGGTACCCATATGGGCGCGGTACCCGCTTCGCCAACGTCAATCGTGCTCGATTGCGTGACAAAGAGGTAGTAACCCTCGGAGCCCGAGAACACCGCATCTGCATCCGCGTGCATCATCGGCACGCCCGATGCGTTGGAGAGCGCTTTCGCGAGCTCGAGTGCGAAGGATTCCGCCGCCTTCGTCGGTGGTGCCGTGGCTGCTTGCTCATCGTTGGGGGAGGCGCCGATGCACTCGGCGATGAACTCAGCGGCGTTTTGCGGTAGGTCGTGGGATGCGCTGTCGGTATGACCATGCCCTGCGAGCCACTCGTCATATCCATTGTCGTCGAGGAAGGCGAGAACCGTGTTTTTGACGGTGTCGCTTGCCCAGGAGACATGCGTGGCGACTCCGGGATGCTCTTCGCTCGTGGAATCGGGCTCGATGTCTGCGAGGAACAGCTGGTATACGTCGTATCCTGCAGCGGCGTTG
>JAUNCA010000145.1 GCA_030526775.1 Coriobacteriia bacterium
AAATACGGCGACCTGTACAAGCTGGAAGCCACGCCAGCCGAGTCCACGACCTACCGCTTCGCCAAGCACGACAAGGAGCAGTTCCCGGACATCATCACGGCGAACATGAACGGCACGCCGTACTACACCAACTCCTCGCACCTGCCCGTCGGCTACACCGAGGACGTGTTCTCGGCCCTCGACATCCAGGACGACCTGCAGACCCTCTATACCTCCGGCACCGTGTTCCACGCATTCCTCGGCGAAAAGCTCCCCGACTGGAAGGCCGCGGCGAACCTCGTGCGCAAGATCGCCGAGAATTACAAGCTGCCCTACTACACGATGTCGCCGACGTATTCGGTCTGCAAGGACCACGGCTACCTCACCGGCGAGCAGTTCACCTGCCCGCACTGCGGCGAGAAGACCGAGGTGTACAGCCGCATCACCGGCTACTACCGTCCGGTTCAGAACTGGAACGACGGCAAGGCGCAGGAATACAAGGACCGCAAGGTGTACAACATCGGCCACTCCGTGCTCACGCACGTCGGCCCGAACCCCGCGCCCATCGATGACGTGGCATGGGAAGCCGCGCAGGAGCTGCGTTGCTGCGCGCCCGTCGAGCCGGTCATCCTGGCCGATGACCAGGCCGAGGCGCTTGCCGACGACGGCATCGCGCTCGAAGAGGTCGCCCAGGCCATCCTGTTCAAGACCCCGACCTGCCCGAACTGCAAGGCCGCGATGGCGCTGCTCGACAAGGCCGGAGTCGCTTACACCACCTTGAATGCGAACGAGGAAAAGGAGCTCGTGGCCCAATACGGCATCAAGCAGGCCCCGACGCTCGTCATCCCGAACGCCGATGGCTTCGAGAAGTACCGCGGTGTATCCGACATCAGGGGCTGGATCAAGAACCGCTAAACGCGGACTGGTCGGACGATGCAATGAATTCGGGGCGGCATCTTCGCATGGCCGCCCCTTTCTGTAAGGAGACGAGATGTACGACATTATCGTGGTAGGCGGCGGACCGGCTGGCATGACGGCGGCTTTGTATGCGTTGCGCAACGGCAAGAGCGCGCTCGTCATCGAGAAGAACGGCTTCGGCGGGCAGATGACCAACTCGCCGAAGATCGAGAACTTCCCGGGGACCGAGCAAATCTCCGGCAACGAATTGGCCGACGCCATGATGGACCAAATCCTCGCCCAAGGTGCTGACATTGAGATTTCCGAGGTCACGGGCATCCGCTCGGAAGAGCACCGCAAGGTCGTCACCACCGAGGACGGTGAATTCGAGGCGAAGGCCGTCATCATCGCAACAGGCGTGAAGCATCGCATGCTCGGCCTACCCGGCGAAGAAGAACTCGTCGGCGAGGGCATCTCGTTCTGCGCGGTGTGCGATGGCGATTTCTACACCGATAAAGTCGTGTGCGTCGCCGGCGGCGGCAACTCCGCGCTGCAGGAGGCGATCTTGCTGTCCGACAAATGCGCGAAGGTCATCATGCTGCAGGACCTGCCGTTCTTCACCGGAGAGCAGAAGCTGCAGGATATCCTGTTCGCACGTCCCAACGTCGAAACGCACGTGAACAAGGCCATTACCGCCATGTCTCACGACGCCAACGGCCTGCGCGGCGTCGAGATAACCGACCGCACGAGCAGCATCCGCAAGTTCATCTCCTGCGATGGCCTTTTCGTCGCCATCGGCCTGATTCCCGAGAATGAGCAGTTCGAGAACTTGGCCGACCTCGATGAAAACGGCTATTTCGACACGGGCGAGAAGTGCAACACGAAAACGCCCGGCATCTTCGTCGCGGGCGATTGCCGCCATAAGAACATCCGCCAGATAACCACCGCAGCAGCCGACGGCACCATCGCCGCGCTCGCCGCCTGCCGCTACATCAACGGGCTGTAGCAGCGAAAACTGGGCACGGGCAGCGGCGGCGTCTGGAATAGCGGCGCCAAGCACCCGGGAAGCAGAGCGTCTACTGGGGGCTACGGTCGTCCCAACGGCGGGGCGGCTCTACCCCACCACCGGCACGGGCCGCATATCGTCTCGAGCGGCCCCACCGGTTCCAGATGCAGTGTTTGCGGCCGCAAGGGCTGCATCCCGCGCCAGCGGTTTTGGGGCGTGGTTCCGAATGCAGGGTCTGCGGCCGCAAGGTCTGCATCCCGCGCCACATTGCGGGCACTATGGTTCCGAATGCAGGGTTTGCAGCCAGCACATGCTGCATTCCGCGCCAGCCGTTGTGCGTTGTGGCTCCATTCGCAGGGTCTGCGGCCGCAAGGGCTGCATCCCGCGCCAACAGGCAAAGCGCGTGATCCCGAATGCAGTGTTTGCGGCCGCAAGGTCTGCATCCTGTGCCAGCGGTTTTGCGGGGTGACTCCACTTGCAGGGTCTGCGGCCGCAAGGTCTGCATTCCGGTCTAGCAGGTATGAGGGGTGGTTCCGAATGCAGGGTCTGCGGCCGCACATGCCGCATTTCGAACCAGTGAATGCAGCGTATGGTTCCAGGGTGGGATACGTTTACGGTTTCCCGAAATATGGAAGCCCAGCTAGTCAAGGTGATGCTGATGACCGCCGGAAGAACGCAGCCCTATAGCATGAGCTCGCACACCGAGAACAGCGCGGCCTTCCCCAGGAGGACGACCCTGCTACCCTGCAACTCGCAGAACATCTGGCCGCCGCGGGCCGATGCCTGGTAGGCGTTGATAACCCTCTTTCCCAGGCGGTTTGCCCAGTAGGGCGCGATCATGCAGTGCACAGAGCCGGTAACGGGGTCCTCGTCGACCCCGAGCTTCGGCGCGAAGAAGCGCGAAACGCAATCGTATTCGGAGCCCGGTGCTGTAACCGCGATGCCGAGCCCATCGAGCTGGCCCAGCTTCTCGAAATCGGGTTTCATCCCGCGCACAATGGCCTCGTCGTCGTATACGAGTAACAGGTCCCGGTCGAGGTAGGCTTCTCTCGGTCGTGCGCCCAGCGTGGCTTCCATCTGGTCGGCAACGGGGATTTCGCGGCAACAGTATGCCGGAAAGTCCATGGCGATGAACTCATCGCGCCTGCCGATGAACAGGTCGCCGCTCATCGTATGGAAGGTGATGCTTTCCGCTTCGCTCTCGTAGAAGCTGAAGAGCACGAATGCCGCTGCGAGCGTGGCATGGCCGCACAAGTCTATCTCGCCGCCGGGCGTAAACCAGCGCAGGCGGTAGCCATTGCCTTCTTTCACCGTGAAGGCGGTCTCGGAGAAGTTGTTCTCGCGTGTGATTTCCATCATGAGCGATTCCTCGGGCCACTCTTCCAAGACGCAAACCGCTGCCTGGTTCCCGTGGAAGACCCTATCGGTAAACGCGTCGACGATGTACTGCTTCATTTCCCCCTGCTCCTTCTCATACGCCCGATACCTCTCTGCGAATTCTAAGGCATGGGCGGAATAGGGGGGATCACGATCATTTCCCCAGCCCCTTCGATTCCCAGTAGCTTCGGTTTTCGAACCTTGATAGCGGGCAGAATGATTCCAACGAACGCTGAATCCAGGGCCTTCGACCGCAAGGCCGCTGCAGAAAAACCACGGGTATGTGGAGTGAAGCAAAGAAAACCGTCTACAAAGTCGGAAAACCTCGGGTATGTGGAGTAATGCAAAACGAATCGGGACTCGCCGTTTGGGATACCAAGGGCACGTCGAAGACTATCGTGCGTTTCACCAGTTCATGGACGAGCCCTTGATGGCGTTTATCGGATTTACTCTTTGTTGAAACTTCATTGCTCCACACACCCGTGGTTTTTTCGGCTTGACCCCGAGAAAAAGGCGCATCACTCCACATACCCGTGGTTTTCTTGCTTGCTTGAACCTGAATCATAGGGGCCTTGGCAGCAATAACTCGAGCCGAGGAATGTGCCCCGGCGACTAACCCAGGCTTTTCTCGGCTCAATCGGATTTACCACACAACGCTCATCTGGGTTTCTGTAGCCTAAATTATAGGAACCTTGGTAGCGAAGAAGTCGCCCGGAGGCGGCTGGATAGCTAGTAGACCGCTCCTGGCACGTAGTCCGTGCCGAGGAATCTGACGTCATCGAACTCGGCTCGGAGCAGGTCTTCGTAGTGCTTTACGTACTCGTCTTTTGGAACCTGCCAGCCATTCCAGCTTTCGTCAGATGCAATGGTCCCATCAACACGCTCGATGATGCCCTCGGGAATATCCTCATCTTCGTAAAGCTCGGGGTATGGATGGAACACATCAACCTTGTACCATTTTCCGCTGTCGAGCACCTCGAAGTTGCAATAGTTGCACTCGTAGAGACGAAAATACGAGTGATTATCGTAATCATCGCCAAGGAGTTTTTCCTTGATTTTGTTGATTACGCTCATGATAGGCTCCGAATCTTGTTCAGCACGAAATCCAACATCTCGGGGTCTTTGGGGTTTCTGTAGCCTAAATTATAGGAATCTTGGTAGCGATAACCGGGGGAATAAAAACATGAGCGATGCACAATTGATGGAATGGTTAAGGCAGAGCAAAACATTTAAGCGTGGCCGCGTTTACATCATCGATCATGAGGGGAATTACCGGTTTGTTCGATAATAAAGCGCTCCCGCTTCACCTTAGGGTGATGCCGGTAGCGCTATTGAAATATTAGCAAACCTATATCTGTCAATCAAGTGACATAGGTTTCTGTAGCCTAAATTATAGGAACCTTGGTAGCATAGACGCCCCTCGTTGTCGATGGTCGGGGCGGCGGGACTCGAACCCGCATGGACGCAAGCCCACGTGCTCCTGAGGCACGCGCATCTGCCAGTTCCGCCACGCCCCGAGATGTGGTATAATATGAAAACCGGAGAAAGCTCGGGTGTAAAAGCCGGAGCAAACCTCCGGTTTTTATCTTTTAAAGTGCTTCAAATTGCCGTCCATCACAAGCAAGATTTCTTCAACGCCGTCTTCATCCAATAGTTCTGCAATCTTGCGTTCGGCCATTTCGCGGGTCATGTGACTTTCTGAGGTTTCTGTAGCCTAAATTATAGGAACCTTGGTAGCTGAAAAAAGCGCCCCGTGGGACGCTTGATTCCTTGATTGACGTGCTTGGTTTTGGTATAATCACAGCAGAGCTGCTAGCGCGCCCGGCGTTGATCGGGAACGACCTTGCAGCTCTCTTTTTTAATATGAGCAGGACATTGTCAAGGGGCAAAATCGGGCCTGACCCCAATCA
>JAUNCA010000028.1:0-852 GCA_030526775.1 Coriobacteriia bacterium
GAAAACTCCTACGGGAGCCAGTACGCGAGGAAGGGCGTCATCCACCTGACGGTCGGCGAAGGCAGCTCCGTCGACCCGCCCGCGGGCGACGCGGTCGACATCACCCCGTCCACCGACAACCCCGAGCAGTCCATCAAGATCAACGCCGGCGACACGCTCACCATCAACGTGACCAACGGCTCCTCGAACAGCGCCTACGACTTCACCGCGACCCTCAGCAAGGAGGGCGTCGCGGAGATCCAGGGCAACGCCACGGTGAACATCGCGGCCAAGGGCACCGGCCAGTTCACGGTGGAGGGCCTTGCCGACGGCACCGTCGACATCACCATCCAGAATGAAAACTCCTACGGGAGCCAGTACGCGAGGAAGGGCGTCATCCACCTGACGGTCGAGCAGGCTGGCGACCCCGTCGCCGTCACCGGCGTGACGCTGGACAAGGAGACGGCGGACCTGACGGCCGGCGAGACCCTGACCCTGGCTGCGACCGTCGCCCCGGCCAACGCGACGAACAAGGCCGTCACGTGGTCCAGCAGCGACGAGTCCGTCGCCACCGTCGACGCGAACGGCAAGGTCACCGCGGTCGCCGCCGGCAACGCCGCGATCACCGTGACGACTACAGACGGCGGCAAGACCGCGACCTGCGCCGTGCATGTAACCGAGTACATACCGCAGGATGATCCGCCTGTTAGCGGCTCGGTCGACATCACCCCAGCCTCCAGCAATTCTCCCGAGGAGTCCATCACCATCGGAAAGGGCGGCACGCTCACCATCAACGTGACCAACGGCTCCTCGAGCAACGCCTACGACTTCACCGCGACCCTCAGCAAGGAGGGCGTCGCGGAGATCCAGGGC
>JAUNCA010000028.1:952-3779 GCA_030526775.1 Coriobacteriia bacterium
GAAAACTCCTACGGGAGCCAGTACGCGAGGAAGGGCGTCATCCACCTGACGGTCGGCGAAGGCAGCTCCGTCGACCCGCCCGCGGGCGACGCGGTCGACATCACCCCGTCCACCGACAACCCCGAGCAGTCCATCAAGATCAACGCCGGCGACACGCTCACCATCAACGTGACCAACGGCTCCTCGAACAGCGCCTACGACTTCACCGCGACCCTCAGCAAGGAGGGCGTCGCGGAGATCCAGGGCAACGCCACGGTGAACATCGCGGCCAAGGGCACCGGCCAGTTCACGGTGGAGGGCCTTGCCGACGGCACCGTCGACATCACCATCCAGAATGAAAACTCCTACGGGAGCCAGTACGCGAGGAAGGGCGTCATCCACCTGACGGTCGAACAGGCCGGCGACCCCGTGGCCGTCACAGGTGTCACACTGAACAAGAATTCGACGGCCTTGACCGTCGGCAAGACCGAGACCCTGACTGCGACCGTTGCTCCGAACAACGCGACGAACAAGGACGTCTCGTGGTCCAGCAACAATGAGAACGTCGCCACCGTCGACGCGAACGGCAAGGTCACCGCGATCGCCGCTGGTGAGGCCACAATAACCGTGACCACGGAGGACGGCAATAAGACCGCGACCTGCACCGTGACCGTCACGGAGCCGGATCCGAGCGCCGGCAAGACCTACGTCCAGACCGATACGCTCGAGGCCGGCAAGGAATACCTCATCGTGAACGGAAACAGCGGGGAGGTGCTGCTCCTCTCCAACGAGGCGACCGGCACGTCCAAGCAACTGAAGGGCGTCTCCGCGACCGTTGAATCGGACGGTACGATTACCATCGAGGACGAGGTTGCCGAAAAGGTGCTGTTCACGGCCGAGGGCAACTCCAACAGCTCTTATGGCGGCCTGTACCTGGCCAATGGCGGCAAGTATCTGTACGCCGACTCGAGCAACGGTCTAAGGATGGCAGACGAGAGCACCCAGACGAGCAGCTCGAACAGAGTCAAGAGCTGGCACTACAAGGCCGACGACAAGAACCTGCTGTGGTTCTTCAAGGACGAAAACTCCGACGGCTACACTGACACGGAGAGCACCTACAAGTACTACCTCCAGACCGGAAGCGACTACTTCACGGACAACCACGTGTCCACGACCAGTCTGGCCAACACGAGCACCCCCAAGATCTACCTGTTTGCTGAATCTGAAGGCCCCTCCACCGTGGCGGTAACCGGCGTCAGGCTGGATAAGGACGAGACGACCCTGACAGTCGGCGAGACTGAGACCCTGATCGCGACCGTCGTCCCGGATGACGCCACGAACAAGAACGTCACGTGGAAGAGCAGCGCCCCCGCGATCGCCACCGTCGACGCGAACGGTAAGGTCACCGCAGTCGCCGCTGGCACCGCCACGATCACCGTGACGACCGAGGACGGCAGCAAGACCGCAACCTGCGCCGTGACCGTTGCCTCTGCTGAAGTTACCTATACCTTTGTTAACTTCACCTGGACTGAAAGCTTCACCGCTGTGGCGAACTACACTGGATCCGATTCCAGCGCTCAGACCGTTGACGCGGTGGTGAGCTTCGAGGTGACCACTGCTGCGACCTGCGAAGCCGCGGGTGTAAAGACCTATACTGCGACCGTCGCTGCGGCTGATAGCCTCGACAAGGCCGCGCATTCGGAGCAGAAGACCGAGAACATTCCCGCCCTCGGCCACACCGTGGAAGCCATCCCCGCCGTGCCCGCCACCTGCACCGAGGCCGGCGCGACCGCGGGCAAGAAGTGCTCCGTCTGCGGCGAGATCCTCGAGGCGCCTGAGACAGTCCCGGCTCTTGACCACGATTTCGGTGACTGGACGGTGACCACGGAAGCGACCTGCACCGAGACCGGCACCCAGACCAGTGTGTGCTCGCGCTGTGGTAAGACGATGACTGAAGAAATTCCGGCTCTCGGCCACGAATGGAATGCTGGTTCAGTGACCACCCGGCCCACCTGCACCGAAGAAGGTGTGATGACGCGCACTTGCACGCGCTGCGGTGAGACGATGACTGAAGAAATTCCGGCTCTCGGCCACGAGTGGGGTTCCCCGAACTACAACTGGGATGAGGACGAGAATGGCGATTACGTCACCGTTACCGCCACGCGTAACTGCAAGTACTGCGAGGAATTCGAGACCGAGACAGTTGGTCTCACCAAGGAAGTGATACAAGAAGCCACCGAAGACAATAAGGGCAAGATTAAATACACCTCTGAGGCTTTTAAAAATCCCGCATTTAGCGTGCAGTCTCTGCAAGTGATTACTCCTGCTACTGGGCACGACTGGGATTACGAAAACATCGAGTGGAAGTGGACCGAGGACTACTCCAAGGCGACAGCGACAGTAAAGTGCACACATGACGAAAGCCACGAGATGGAAGTGGATGCCGTTGTGTCGGTCAGCGAGAAGGAAGCAACCTGCACCGAGGATGGAGAGAAGGTCTACACTGCCACCGTTGCCTTTGAGGTCGGACGCTACAGCGACACCAAGACGGTTGTCATTGACGCAGCGGGCCACGTTGAGAATGACCCCGTAAAGGAAAACGTTGTTGCAGCAACTTGCACCGAGGACGGCAGTTGTGACATGAACGTATACTGCGACGTATGCAACGAGCTGCTTAGCAGCGAGCATGTCGTAGTCAAGGCGCCCGGCCACACCGAGGTGGCTATCCCCGCCGTGCCCGCCACCTGCACCGAGGCCGGCAAGACCGAAGGTAAGCAGTGCTCCGTCTGCGGCGAGATCCTGGTTGCCCAGGAAGAGATCCCGGCCCTCGGCCACACCGAGGTGACCA
>JAUNCA010000028.1:3879-18313 GCA_030526775.1 Coriobacteriia bacterium
CGGCAAGACCGAGGGCAAGAAGTGCTCCGTCTGCGGTGAGATCCTGGTTGCCCAGGAAGAGATCCCGGCCCTCGGCCACACCGAGGTGACCATCCCCGCTGAGGAAGCCACTTGCGCCAAGGCCGGCAAGACCGAGGGCAAGAAGTGCTCCGTCTGCGGTGAGATCCTGGTTGCCCAGAAGGAAGTTGCGGCTCTCGGCCACAACTTCGGCGAGTGGACGGTGACCAAGCCGGCTACCGAGTCTGCGGCGGGCGAGAAGACCCGCAAGTGCTCGCGTTGCGACGCGACCGAAACCAAGGCCATTCCGAAACTCGAGCCGACGAAGCCCGATTCCACCGACCCAACGAAGACGGGCGAAGACGGCACGGCCTTTGGTCCCGGTGCGTCGGCTGCGGCTGCGGAGGCGGCTATCGCCAAGATGACTTCTGACGCCGATCCGGCAGGGTCCACCTTCGCGAAGTTGAAGCTCGTATCCAAGAAGCAGAGCAAGACTTCTGTCACGATTAAGTGGACCAAGGTACGCGGGGCGGCCAAGTACGTCATCTACGGCAACCAGTGCGGCTCGAAGAACAAGATGAAGAAGATCAAGACCGTGTCTGCCTCCAAGCTCAGCAAGAAGTTCACGAAGATTGCGGGCAAGAAGGTCAAGGCGGGCAAGTCCTACAAGTTCCTCGTGGTGGCCCTGGACAAGAACGGCATGGTCGTGACCAGCTCCAAGGTGGTCCACGCCTACACCAAGGGTGGCAAGTACACCAACCACAAGTCCGTGAAGGTCAAGGTCGGCTCCAAGTTCGTGAAGGCCGTGACCATCAAGAAGGGCAAGACCGTCAAGCTCCAGGGCGTTGGCATCCAGGCGAAGGCCAATGCGGGATTCAAGTTCCATACCAAGAACGGCGGTATGCGCTTCGAGTCCACCAACAAGAAGGTCGCTGCCGTAAGCGCTAAGGGCGTCGTCAAGGGCAAGGCGGCCGGCACCTGCTACGTGTACGTCTACTCGCAGAATGGCGTCGCCAAGAAGGTCAAGGTGACCGTGAAGTAGCAACGGCAGCGGCTATAAGGGCCGCATCGCCAAAGCGCTAGACGGCTGGGCCGGGAACGAGGGTTCCCGGCCCAGCTTTTCGTTTGGCTGTACCGATTGCGACAGGACGAACCGCGGATTGGAGCGTAATATGGATAGCGGAGGGAAACACGACGAAAGGGATTGACCATGAACTTTGGATGATTCACCGCGGGGATAATTCATCATGGCACCCATATGATGAATTATCCCCGCGGTGAATCATCATGTTGGCACTACCCCATGCGCGGGGATAGCTGGTAGAATTGACACATACGAGTTCGGTTGCGGGGGGTTGCAACGTTTCCCCTGCGGCTAAGGAAAGATGCTCTAAGGAGGCATGTATGCGTGTAACCCCGACTATTGCTGATGTGTATGCCCGCGAGATTATGGACTCCCGCGGCAACCCGACCGTTGAGGTCGAGGTTACCCTGGACGACTTCACCACCGGCCGTGCGGCCGTTCCGTCTGGCGCCTCCACCGGTCAGTTCGAAGCGGTCGAGCTGCGCGACGGCGACCCCGAGCGCTACGGCGGCAAGGGCGTCCTGAAGGCTGTCGACCATGTGAACAACGAGATCGCTGACGTCCTCATCGGCCTCGATGCCACCGACCAGCGCGGCGTCGACTACGCGATGATCGAAGAAGACGGCACCGACAACAAGGGCAACTTCGGCGCGAACGCCATCCTGGGTGCCTCGCTGGCCACCGCGAAGGCCGTTGCCGAGAGCGTGCAGCTGCCTCTGAACAAGTACGTTGGCGGCGCAAACGCCTACCAGCTGCCCACCCCGATGATGAACATCCTGAACGGCGGCGCCCACGCCGACAACAACGTGGACTTCCAGGAGTTCATGATCATGCCCGTCGGCGCTGCGACCTTCGCCGAGTGCCTGCGTTGGTGCGCCGAGATTTACGCCAAGCTGAAGAAGGTCCTGCATGACGCTGGCCTGGGCGGCGGCATCGGCGACGAGGGTGGCTTCGCCCCGAACTTCAAGACCAACGAAGAGCCGCTGCAGTACCTGGTGCAGGCTGTCGAGGCTGCTGGCTTCAAGTGCGGCGAGGACATCATGTTCGCCATGGACCCGGCTTCCTCCGAGTTCTACAACGCCGAGACCGGCAAGTATGTCCTAGCTGGCGAGGGCCGCGAGCTCACCGCCGACGAGATGGTGGACTACTGGGAGGCCTTGGTTAACAAGTATCCGATTATCTCGATCGAAGACGGCATGGCCGAGGAAGACTGGGATGGTTGGAAGAAGCTCACCGACCGCATCGGCGACCGCGTGCAGCTGGTGGGCGACGACCTGTTCGTCACCAACTCCAAGCGCCTGGCCAAGGGCATCGAGCTCGGTTGCGCCAACGCCATCCTCATCAAGGTGAACCAGATCGGCAGCCTCACCGAGACCCTCGAGGCCATCCAGATGGCCAAGCAGGCTGGCTATGCATGCGTTATGTCCCACCGCTCCGGCGAGACCGAGGACAACACCATCGCCGACCTGGCCGTGGCATGCAACTGCGGTCAGATCAAGACCGGCGCCCCCGCGCGTTCCGACCGCGTTGCGAAGTACAACCAGCTGCTCCGCATCGAGGACGAGCTCGGCGACTCCGGCCAGTATGCCGGCATGGCTGCGTTCTACAACATCAAGCGCTAAGCCTACAAGAAATCCTTGCGCCACCGGGACCGCCCCACGGGGCGGTCCCCTTTTCGTTGCGAAGTATATTGATGATATACATATATAGTCATATAATGGCAATATGATTATCTACGGTTTCATAACGTTTGAATGGGATGACGAGAAAGCGGAGTCCAACTTAGAGAAGCACGGTGTTTCCTTTGACGAGGCGTCCACCGTGTTCTACGACCCCCACGCCCTTGTCATAGATGATGACGAGCGTTCATACGACGAGAATCGCTTTATCATCGTTGGGCTTAGCGCTACGACACGTGTGTTAACGGTGTGTCATTGCTATCGGGAAACCAATGAAGTCATCCGAATCATTTCGGCGAGGCGTGCGACGAAAAACGAGGAAAACGCGTATTGGAGGCGAAGAAATGAAGGCTGAATACAATCTGGATAACGCTCGGCCGAACCCATACATCGACAAGCTTCGTCGGCCGGTTACCATGAACCTTGATACGTACGTTATCGACTACTTCAAGCGCGAGGCAGATTGGACGGGGATTCCGTATCAGCGGCTGATTAACCTGTACTTGGCGCAATGCGCACGTGAAGGGAAGAAGCTCGCGTTTGTGTAGCCGAAGCGCTGCGGTATGATGAACCGCATGCGAGTCCCGCAGACATACTATTGGCGCGATAGCCCGGTGCACCGGGTGGACCCCCGGGTGAAGCTGGGGCTGCTGGTGCTGTATACCGTGGTGCTGTTCGTTGTGTCCACTTGGCGCGGGATGAGCGTGCTGGTGTTGGCGCTGGCCTTGGTTCTGGTGGCATCGCGCTTGCCGGGGGGAATGCTGGCGCGCAACCTCATTCCGCTGTACGTGCTTATGCTGTTTGCGCTGGTGTGCAACGCGTTGAGCTTCGCGCCGGAGGCTGCCGCGACCTACGGATTGGGCGGCACGTCGGCTGGCGTGTTCGAGAATGCAGCCCCAGTCGCGCTGTTCGCGGGCTTGTGGTTCACCCCCGCAGGACTCGTGCGGGCGCTGTTCTACTGCGTGCGCATTCTCGCGATGGTGCTCGCAAGTTTAGTGGTTGCGTATTCCACACCGGCGACGCGGCTTACCGAGGGGTTCGCGTGGTTCATTCGCCCGCTCGAGCATGTGCGCGTGCCGGTGGATGACATCGCGGTGACCTTCACCTTGGCGTTGCGCTTTATCCCGCTTGCGTTCGAGGAGTTGCAGCTGGTGAAACTTGCCCAGATGGCTCGCGGGGCCGAATTCGGTATCGGCGGCTTGTGGAAACGCGTGAGCGCCTGGGCCCCCGTGATGATTCCCTGGCTCGTGGGCCTGTACCGCCGTGCCACCCGCATCGCCACAGCCATGGATGTGCGCGCCTACGGTCTGGGGGAAGCTCGCACGAGCCTACAAAGCCTGGCCCTCCGCCGTGCCGATGTCGGCATCCTGGCAGCAGGCATAGCCCTACTTTGCTTTACCCTAATAGCCTTCGCGTAAGCGAGACACCACCCCGGAGGTGGTGTCTCATGAAGTCCCGGAATTAGAACCAGTAGCGGGGCAGGCGCTGGCTGTAGCCGATTGCTATTTCGTGCTGGATGGTGCCGCAGATGTCGGCTTGCTCGTCGATGGTCACGAACGCATCGCCTTCGGCGCCGACAAGCGTGACGATGTCGCCGATGCGCGGGTCGACGCGCTGCCGCCCGCCTTGGCTGCGCAGGTCGACTTCGAACATGCACTGGTCCATGCAGATGTTGCCTACCTGGGGGAACCGGCGCCCGCTATACACGATGCCCACGCGCCCCGAAAGCCCGCGGCGGTATCCGTCCGCGTACCCGATGGGTAGCGTGCAGATCTTCACCGAGCCCGGCGAGCGGTAATGCATGCCGTAGCTCACGCCCTCGCTCATGGGCACGGTTTTCACGTCGGTGATGCGTGCCTTTACGGTCATGGCCGGATGCAGACGCACCAAACGGCGCGTCTCCTTGCACGGGTGGAAGCCGTAGAGCGAAAGCCCCAGGCGCACCATGTCGAAATGCGTCTCGGGGTAGCGGATGATAGCCGCGGAGTTGGCCGCGTGCACGAGACCCGGGTTGATGCCCGCAGCCTTCATCGCGTTGATGGCTTCGGTGAACCGGCGAAGCTGGATCTTGAAGTCGAAGGTCTCCTCGCAGTCGGCCGTGGCGAAGTGAGTGAACGTGCCTTCCAGGTCGAGCGCACGGTGGAACGCGACCTGCTGCATGAAGTCGAGCACCTCGTCGTGGCGCACGCCGATACGGTTCATGCCCGTGTTCACCGCCAGGTGGTAGGGCGCACGCATGCCGTGCTGGTCGGCGGCCTCGCCGTACGAGATGGCAAACTCCGGTGTGTACACCGCGGGCGAAATCCGGTAGGTCAGCAGCAGCGGGATGGATTCCATCGGGGGTTCCGCGAGCAGCAGTATGGGCGCGTTCAAGCCCGCCTTGCGCAGCTCGATGCCCTCGTTCACCGTGGCGACGCCCAACCAGTCGGCGCCCGCGGAAAGGCTTGCCTTCGCGCATCGCACCGCGCCGTGCCCGTAGGCGTCGGCTTTCACGACGGCCATGAGCTTCGCGTTGCCGCGCAGCAGCCGCTTGATGTTCAGCGTGTTCTGCTGGATGGCACGCAGGTCGATTTCCACCCACGACCAACGACGGTCGCGGTCGTCGATCTCGGCGAGCTCCTCGTCTCGGTACGCCACCACGGTGCCGTCGGGCGTGCGCGAGTTCTTGGGCATCGTGAACCCGTGGTCCTTCTTGGCGAAGCCGGTAAAGCCGTTGATGATTTCTTCCATGCGCGCAGGTCTTTCTTCCGTTGAATGCATCTGCATCATTATAGCCGTGTCTGGACAGTCGGGTGTGGTGCGCTCCCCGGTGACATTCTCCCCGTAGCCCTTTGTCAGCTTTGCGGCGAAGAGGCGCTTCTCGTGGAAGCGTAGACGTAAAGCTGACAAAGGGCTACGGGGAGAATGTCACCGGGTGCACCACGTAATGGCATCGCGTATACTCTGAGGGGAACACAAGGACAGGAGGCCGCAATGCCGCAGCACGAGATTATTCCGTTGGAAACGCTGTACGACCAGGCACGTAGATGCCGTGGGTGCGAGTTGTGGCAGGGCCGCACGAACCTGGTGTTCGGTGTTGGCAACCCGAATGCCGATGTTCTGGTGGTGGGCGAGGCGCCGGGCGAGCAGGAGGACCTGCGCGGCGAGCCGTTCGTTGGGCGCGCGGGGCAGCTGCTGAACGAGATGCTCGGCTACGCGGGCCTGAGCCGCGAGGACATCTACATCGCAAACGTGCTGAAGTGCCGCCCACCGGGAAATCGCAACCCGCAGGCCCCCGAGATCCAGGCATGTTCGTACTTCCTGCGCGAGCAGACGCGCACCATCAACCCAAAGTACATCGTGACCTTGGGAAACTTCGCCATGAAGTTCATCCTGAAAACCGAACGCGGCATTACGAAGATGCGTGGCCAGGTGCACCAGGCCGGCCGCTTCCAGGTGTACCCCGTGTACCATCCGGCCTACGTGCTGCGCAACGGCAGCCAAAAGCCCACCTTCCAAGCCGATTTCGAACGCCTCGGCCAATTGCTCGCCCAGTCGAAGGATTAACGAAGGCGAGAATGGCACGGGGCAACCAACCTGGTTGCCCCGTGCCATCTGCGCATCTTGCCTATTGGCTCCAATAATCGAGAAATATCTCTGTTTACCGAAAGAAAAGCTGCGCAAAAATGAAAAATGCGTATTATATATAGTTTGTGTGCCCAAAAGAGACGGCGGCGTTTTGCCGTGGTTTCAAGCGGCTCACACATGACAATAGGAGGCAAATCGGAGGAGAGATATGTATCCGATTATCGAGATTGAAGACCTGAATCCCGAGGTCGTGCGCTTGGTGGTGGAAGCCCCTGCCATCGCGCGCAAACACCAGCCGGGACAATTCATAATCCTGCGCATCGACGAGACGGGCGAGCGCATTCCGCTTACCGTGAACGAAGTGGATCCCGAGGCGGGCACGGTTACCGTGGTGTTCCAGAAGGTGGGCGCCACCACCATGCAGCTCGCCGCGCTGCGTCCGGGCGACGCCCTGCAAGACCTGGTGGGCCCGCTGGGCAAGCCCACCGATTTCGGCAACGCCAAGCGCGTGGCGGTTATCGGCGGCGGCCTGGGCTGCGCTATCGCGTACCCCGAAGCCAAGGAGCTGCATGACAAGGGCATCGCAGTGGACCTCATCGCAGGCTTCCGCACTGCGAACCTCATCTTCATGGGCGAGAAGCTGCAGGCCGCCTGCGACAGCCTCATCATCGTCACCGATGACGGCAGCAACGGCCACCGCGGTTTCGTCACCGACGCGCTGCGCGAGCGCCTGAACGCGGGGATTCGCTACGACCTGGTCATCGCTATCGGCCCGGTTGTGATGATGGACTTCGTCTGCCGCCTGACCAAGGAATACGGCATCCGCACCCTGGTCTCGATGAACACCGTGATGATCGATGGCACTGGCATGTGCGGCTGCTGCCGCGTGAAGGTGAACGGCGAGTACAAGCATGCTTGCATCGACGGCCCCGACTTCGAGGGCCACGAGGTGGACTTCACGAGCGTCATGGAGCGCAGCGTGCAGTTCCGCCAATACGAGACGCAGGCGCTGAACAACTACCGCCGCCAGCACCCCGAAGCCACGATGCGCCGCTCGTAACCAGCGGAAAGCGAAGGAACCACTATGAGCGATATCAAAGACCGCGGCGTCCTTCCCGATGGAAGGCATCGTCCGAGCAAAGACCAGATTAATCCCCAGACCACGAAAACGCCTATGCCCGAGCAGGAGGCACCGTACCGCATTGCCAACTTCGACGAGGTAGCCCTGGGCTACACGCCCGAGATGGCAATTAACGAGGCGAAGCGTTGCCTCGACTGCCCCAAGCCGAAGTGCATGCATGGCTGCCCGGTTGGCGTGCCCATCCCGCACTTCATCGAGGCTGTGGCGGCAGGCGAATTCGCGAAGGCGTATTCCATCATCAAGCACCGCAACGCGCTGCCGGCCATCTGCGGTCGCGTGTGCCCGCAGGAAACGCAGTGCGAGTCGCAGTGCGTGCTGGGCAAGAAGGGCGACCCGGTGGGCATCGGCTACCTGGAGCGCTTCGTGGCCGACTGGGCGTTCGAGCATCCCGATGAGCTGGAACCCGTTACCGACGAGATGACCCGCAGCTATAACCTGCCCATCGCGCGCGAGCGCGGCACGGCGGCCCTTATGGCGAACGTCGCCGAGAAGGCCCGCAAGGAAAAGGGCACGAGCGATCCGGATATCTACGATTCCGAAAATGAAGATGACGACCTGGATCTGGATTACGATGCCGCCAAGGCACGCGTGGCCGGTCGTAAGGTCGCCTGCATCGGCAGCGGCCCCTCGGCGCTCACCTGCGCTGACGAGCTTGCACGCGAAGGCGTGGAGGTTACCGTCTTCGAGGCGCTGCACAAAGTCGGCGGCGTGCTTTCCTACGGCATTCCGGAATTCCGTCTGCCGAAGAGCCTGGTGGCACGCGAGGTTGCGACCCTCGAGGCGCACGGCGTGCACTTCGAGCTGAACTCCGTCGTGGGCCGTCTGTACGACATCCCCGAGCTCATGGAGGATATGGGCTTCGATGCCGTGTACATTGCGAGTGGCGCAGGCGCCCCCATTTACCTGGGAATTCCCGACGAGATGTACGACGGCGTGATGATGGCCAACGAGCTGCTCACGCGTACGAACCTGATGAAGGCCTTCGAATTCCCGTGGTATCAGACCCCGCTGTTCATGGGTCGTACCTGCGTGGTTATCGGTGGCGGCAACGTGGCCATGGACGCCGCGCGCACCGTGCGCCGTTTCGGCGCGGACGTGACCATCGTGTATCGCCGCAGCCGCGAGGAGCTGCCCGCGCGTGAGGAAGAAGTCCTGCACGCCGAGCAGGAGGGCATCAAGTTCAAGTTCCTCACGAACCCGGTGGAGATCATCGCCGACGATCGCGGCTGGGTGCGCCGCCTGGACTGCGTGAAGATGGAGCTGGGTTCGCCCGACCTGTCTGGCCGTCGTCGTCCGGTGGAGATTCCCGGCTCGCGCTTCCCGATGACCGTCGACATGGTCGTGGTCGCGGTGGGCAATCGCCCGAACCAGCTGGTGCAGGAATCGACCCCCGGCCTGGCCGTGGACGACCGCGGGCGTATCCGTACCGACAAGAGCACGCACGAGACCAATATTCCCGGCGTGTTTGCCGGCGGCGACGTAACCACGGGTGCCGCGACGGTAATCCAGGCCATGGGCACCGGCAAGGAAGCCGCCCGTTCCATCCTGGGCTACCTCGGCCGTTTGTCGTAACGGGCAAGTTCGCACAACCGCAAAGAGCTACTGCAGGCGTCGGGCAACCGGCGCCTGCTGGTTTGGGTATGGATAGGCGTTACGCCTTAGGGGATAATGAAGTGGCACCGTCGCCCGGAGCGGAATCGGAGCCCTAACATGCCCATATGCGCGAAATGCCAGTCCACCATCGAAGAAGATGCGGCGTATTGCCCATATTGCGGGTCGCGCATCGAGGGCGTGGCCGAGTGCGACGATTACGAGTACGAGGCGTTTATAAGTTATCGACATTTGCCTCACGATACCGAGGTCGCGAAGGCAATCCAGAAGCACGTTGAAGGCTTCAAAATCCCGAAGGAGCTGCGTGTCGATGGGCGCGGCAAGCGCCTCGGGCGCATGTTCCGCGACGAAGACGAGTTGCCGACCTCGAGTTCCCTTACCGACCAGATTCGCGATGCGCTGATGCGTTCGCGGTTCCTCGTGGTGGTGTGTACCCCCGAGACCCGTGAAAGCCGTTGGGTCGCCCGCGAAGTGGAGTTGTTCTCATCGTTTCATGGGCGCGACCACGTGCTGGTGGCGCTTGCCGCGAAAGAGCCGGACGAAAGCTTCCCCGAATTGCTCCTGCACCAGAAGGTGGTGCGAAGCGATGGCGCGGTAGAGCTCGAGCCCACCGAGCCGCTGGCGAGCGACTTTCGCGATCCGAAGAAATACCGGATAGAGTCGACGCGCATTGCCGCGGCTCTCTTGGGCTGCGGATACGACGACCTGCACCAGCGCCTGCGCACGCGCCGTCTGCGGCTGGCGTCGTCCATCGCGGCCGGCGTGGCGGCGGTATCGGTGGCGTTCGGGGCGTTTTCGACATACCAACAAATGCAGATCACCGAGAATTACCGGTTGCTCCAGATTAACGAATCGGCGCTGCTAGCCGACAAGGCGAATGCGCTGCTCGAGGAGGGCGATCGCTACGAGGCTATCCAGGCGGCGCTTTCGGCTTTGCCCGACCCCGCGGCCGATAGCGCCCGCCCCTATGTGCCCAGTGCTCAGGTAGCGCTGGAAAACGCGCTTGAAATCTATCCGTCGATGTCGAAGTGGGTGCCCAGCTATTCGCAGATAGATGTTGATTTTTGGAACAACTGCATTAGCGATGACGGGCTTATGGCCACCATGTCCGAGGGGCAGTACCTCGAAGTGCGAGAAGTCTATACCGGAAACCTCGTTTCCCGTATCGATATGCAGGGTTTTGCGGGCAAGCAATTATCGCGCAACGAGTCGCTCGAGATGGCGTTTGCCGGTGATAAGCTGCTGTTCGCGTTTGCGGGCACCCTTGGTTGCTTCGATGCACGAACCGGCGAGCAGGTGTGGAAGCGCCCAGCCGAGAGTTCGTCAGCGAGCATATACAAAATTGCCATATCCCCAGATGGTGGCCTGATGGCATTGGAAAAAGATGACATCTTGACGACATTGGAAGAAACCTCACGGGATGGGCAGAAGAACCGCGAGATTACCATTCTGCGGGTTGCAGATGGCGAACTCGAGAAGACCATCGAGTTGCCTAACGCCGATGCATCGCAACACGGGCACGCCGTCCTATGCTTCTCGCCGACGGGAGACGCGATTGCCGCGGCGTACGAAACCAACGCATACCGGATCAACGTGAAGTCCGGGAAGGTCGAACAGCGCAAGCTGCATAATGCCTGGGCGGTATCGGTTGCGTATGTGGGCGATTACCTGACGTTCATATCCTCTGAAGACCTGTACGACGCGCAAGGAAACACCTCGCTCGACGTGTTCGACGCAGATTTCAGCTTCTTATGGGAGCGAACCGCCGACGTGCCCATGATGCTCGATGACCATTTCAACGAATACAACTACCTGGTGGGAGCGTTTGGCACGTGGTGC
Source organism: Coriobacteriia bacterium (assembly GCA_030526775.1). Lineage (GTDB taxonomy): Bacteria > Actinomycetota > Coriobacteriia > Coriobacteriales > Eggerthellaceae > UMGS1519. The sequence goes on from JAUNCA010000028.1 coordinate 14,798, forward strand.
TATAGCAAGGGGGACGACACGGCGGGGCCAAACGACGATGAGCAGCTCGTGGTGACTTTTGGGACCGACCTACTGCTGTTGGATACGAAGACTGGCGCCGAAGTTTATAAGAAGACATTCGAGTCTCCCCTGTTGGGATGCAAGTTGCTGCCCGCGCGAAACGGCACGTATCGTATCGTGGTGGTAGCAGGCGAGGGCGACGTCGTGTATCGGCGGCCGCAAGAAGGGAAAGACCAATCCACCCAGAGCGCGTTCCTGGACGGTAACGTGGGGCGCATGTACCGGGGGGATGTATTCGAGCACGATGGTCAGTGGTTCGTATCGACCTGGAAGGCAAATCCGAACAAGCACGTGATGTATCGTTCTGTGGATGAGAGGGACTATATCGACGCAAAGCTTGTCGAGGACCTGGAAGATGCGGCTTTCATGACGAACGACCGGGTGTACACCCAGACCGAAAGCGCGTTGGGTGTGTATGCGTTCGAACACGACGATATCGAGCAGTTGCAGGTATACGATCTGACGGCATTCGAACAGCTTGCTAATCCAGAGCGGGCGATTGTATGCGTTTCCGAAATGGGGCCGAGGAAACTCTGTGTGGCAGGGCAGGCAAAGCCTGCAGATGGGAGCGAATCGACGTTTAGTCGCGACGTGGTGGTGTATGTGCTGGATGAGGCGAGCGATACGCCGTTGGCCAAGCTGGAGGTTCCGGAAGCTGGTTCCGTGCGGAGCGTTTCCTGCGAGATGGATGAGGCAACCGACCACATGCAGGTGCTTCTGCAAGACAGTCGCCTTGTGACGGTGGTGGACGCCGAAACGGGCGAGGTCGTGCAACAAATCGACCGAAGTCTCTCGGCTGTGGAGAACGCGGCGTCATCGGAGGCCACCAAGCCGCTGGTACGGGATGGCATCATCGACTCTGCGTTATTCGCAGGTGAGAACATCGTCGTTTGCCAGAGCGTGCAGGTTTCGGATTCGAATTCATACGAAACTTTCGTGTCGCTGGTTAACCGCGTATCTGGCGACGTGCTCGACGCGGACATCTCCCGATACCCGGGGGCGATGAATGCCCTGACGACGATATCCAATGATGGCATGTTGTTTGCGATGGAATGCCAGGACGGAGCGATTCGCCTCTTCGACACGCAGACGGGTTCGTTGATATGGGAGTCATTCAATGTGTCCGATCCGAACTGCCTGAAGTTGGTAGGCGGAGGGGATGTGTTCTATCAGGACGCCTCTCGCGCATACGGTTTGCTGTCAGGCAAAACGGGCGAAGTAACGTGCGAATCGACAAGCGACTTGCCGACGCTGCGGTCGGAATGCCTGTACTATCCCGACGAAAACGAGCTTGTGGTGTTCTGCAAAGGCGGGCATTATGCGAGCGTCGGAGGCTTGGCGGTTGTTTCGCTTGATGAGGATGCTTTTGGTGCGCGGAGCATAATCGACGAGGGCAGGACGGTGTCGGCAGATGGAACCGCAGTCCTGTTGCGAATGGGCTCGAGCCAGACGTACCTCGTTCGCAAGCCTACGCTCGACGAATTGCAAACACGTGCGCACGAAATGCTCGAAGCTCATGGTATGTAGGCAGGAGAGAGAATGAACGCGACGCAGAATCAAGCACAGGGCAGGGGTAAAAATTCGTGGCTGAAGGCGCTCATTACGGCAGCTGCGATTATCGCGCTGGCTTCAACCGCCTTCGTCATCATCTTTGGCGATACGGGAACTGCACCCTATGCGAACTGCACCGTCTTCTTCTACGACGATGCTACAAACGAGGAGCTGCAAGATCCGGAGACGCTTCCCGGGACGGAAGGCGCCACTGTCTACGAACAGATTCCCGAAATCGAGGGCTACACGTTCGACCACTATCACGTGAATGACGGCGACATTCAGTACGGTGAAAGCCCCATCAAAGTGGAGTTGAAGACGCACGAGACCCTGCGCTTGTATTACGTGAAAAACGCTGACGAGTAAGGTCTCACAGTTATGCTCTACAACCACCATTTGGGGACAGTCCCAAAATGGTGGTTAGGAGAGAAATCATAATCCTTCCGACAATTTCAAACGTTGCCTCGTATTGATAGGTGGCAGCACCCGGAATGCCCGTGCAAAGGGATGTCAACCCGTGGTTTACCACGGGCCTTGACAGCGGGTGCAAGATGGAACACGCCGCCGAAGAGACGTCAGGATAACCCGCAGGAGGAGGGTTACAGACTGGCGGTATGGGGTGACGGCCTCCCGCGTAAAGGCCGCATTTCGTTAATGGAACTACCCGCATAACGAGATAGGGGGCTAGATGAAAGATAACGAGATGATGCTCGAGCAACAGGTGAAATGCCGGGACTTCGAGGAAGAGATTACGGTCGCTGCCGAAGCCACCGCCGAAAACGAGTTCGAAGCCAACGATGTCGATGTTGACGGCGCCGATGACGAGACCGCTTCTCTTTCCGCCTTCAGGCTCAGCTCCCGTGGGCGCCGCAAGTGCCGCTCCAAGGACTCCGCCACCGTTGCGGTGAGCGAGGATTCCATCCGCATGTACCTGAAGGAGATCGGCGCGGTTCCGTTGCTGACGGCTGCCGAGGAGGTTGACCTTGCCATCAAGTACGAAGCCGGCGTGAAGGCAACGGCGAAGCTTGAAGCCGCCGCCGCTGGCGAGATCGAGCTCACAGCCCGCGATTATCGTCGCCTGCGCCGCATCGAGCAGGTGGGCTGCGACGCGAAGCAGCAGCTCATCGTATCGAATCTGCGCCTCGTGGTGTCCATCGCCAAGCGTTACAAAGGCCACGGCATGACGCTTCTCGACCTCGTTCAAGAGGGCAACCTGGGCCTTATCCACGCAATTGAGAAATACGATTATACGAAGGGCTTCAAGTTGTCCACCTATGCCACGCACTGGATTCGCCAGAGCATCTCGCGTGCTCTTGCCGACCAAGGGCGCACGATTCGCCTGCCGGTGCATGTGGTGGAAACGCTCAACAAGCTGGCGCGGATAGAAAGCTCGCTCGAGCAGGACCTTGGCCGCGATCCTTCCGACGAGGAGGTGGCGGAGGCTATGGGTATCACCACCGCACGGCTGTGCGAGCTACGCACGATTCGGGTCGAGCCCACTTCGCTCGAGACGCCGATCGGCGACCAGGAGGACTCCCAGCTTGGCGACTTCATTCCGGATTGCGAGGCCACGGATCCCGAAGCCTTGGCCGAGGACGCTGCGGTCCAAAAGGCTGTTGCAGAATTGCTTTCCAGCCTGAGTGAGCGTGAAGCCCGGATTCTGGAATTGCGCTACGGCCTGAAGGGCAGTCGTCCGCACACGCTCGAGGATACCGGGCACCTGTTCAACGTTACCCGGGAGCGCATTCGCCAGATTGAGAACAAGGCGCTCGCGAAGCTGCGCCACCCGAATCGCTCGGCGGCGTTGCGCGAATACCTAGAGGAGTAGTTTGAAGGATGAGTCACGATGCCCAGGGCGGATTCTAGCGATCGTTGCACCACGGAAGAAGGAGTGGTGCAATGGGG
>JAUNCA010000029.1 GCA_030526775.1 Coriobacteriia bacterium
AGAAATTTCATAAAAAGGGACTGTCCCTTTTTATGAAATTTTGCGGTTAGCGGTCGCGGAAGTGGAAGGAGCGCTTGCCGGAGGCGTAGTCGCCGACGATGTGGCCGTGGCCTTCGATCTGGTACTTGTAGGTGACCAAGCCCTCCAGGCCAACGGGGCCGCGGGCGTGGAGCTTCGAAGTGGAAATGCCCACCTCGGCGCCAAAGCCATAGCGGAAACCGTCGGCGAAGCGCGTCGAGCAGTTGCGGTACACGCCCGCGGAATCGACGAGCTGCATGAAGCGCGCGGCCGCTGCATCGTCCTCGGCCATGATGGCGTCGGTATGGTGCGAGCCGTAGCGGTTGATGTGCGCGATGGCCTCGTCGATGTCCTGGACCACCTTGGCGGACACGATGAGGTCGAGATACTCGGTTGCCCAGTCGGCATCGGTGGCGGGCACGCAATCCACCACTGCCTGGACGGCCTCGTCGCCGCGAAGCTCGATGCCGGCTTCCTGGCACGCTGCGGCGAGCAGGGGAAGGAAGCTGCCGGCGATATCCTTGTGCACGAGCAGCGTCTCCACCGCGTTGCAGGCGGCCGTGTACTGGGTCTTCGCATCAACGATGACCGGAATGGCGATCTCGGGGTCGGCCGAGGCATCCACGTAGATGTGGCAGATGCCATCGGCATGGCCCATCACGGGGATGCGCGTGTTGTCCATGATATAGCGTACGAAGGAGTTAGACCCGCGAGGGATGAGCAAATCGACCGAGCCGTCGCAAGCCAGCAGCTTGCCGATATCCTCGCGCGCTTCCACTTGCAGCATGCACGCCTCGGGCATGCCGGCTTCAACTGCAGCGCCGTGGATAAGCCCGAACAGCGCCTTGTTCGTGCGCGCGGTCTCGCTGCCGCCCTTCAAGATGGAGCAATTGCCGCTCTTCAGGCACAGCGTGGAAATTTGCACGAGCGCGTCGGGGCGTGCCTCGAAGATGACGCCGATGACGCCGATGGGGCAGGCGATGCGCTTTAGGCGCAGACCTTCGTCGAGGTCACGGTCGAGCAGCACCGCGCCGATGGGATCGGGCAGCCCGATGAGGTCCTGAATGCCCGCGCAGACATCGTCGAGCTTATGCTGGTCGAATTTCAGGCGCTTCACGATGGCCGGAGCAACGCCAGCGGCATCGGCGGCGGCCAGGTCCTCGGCGTTGGCCGCGAAGATGGCCTCGGCGTTGGCTGCAAGCGCCTCCTTGATGGCGGCAAGCGCGGCATTGCGGGTTTCGATGGAGGTCGCAGCCACTTCGGGGCTTGCGAGCTTCATCTCGCGCGCCGCGTCTGCGATTTCGAATTGCGTTCCAGCTGTGGCCTGCATAGTCGTCTCCATTCCGCACGTATCGTGCCTCGTGTTCGCGCTGTTTGTGAAATGGTAGCGTACCTTGCGGCATTGTGGTGGGAAAGTGGCTGCCATTTTCGGCTGACGTGCGAAATCGCGGACAGGTGCCGATGCCCCGGGTGTGCCTTCGCAGCTCGCGATCCTCCGCTAGCAGTTGATGTGCACGTGGGGGAGGTCCGAATATTCGTGCTGCTCACCCATGTAGACGAAGTAGTCGGCGAGCGCATCGGCAAGCGACTGGTCGTGTGTGGCGATGATGAGCGTCTTGCCCGAGGCCTTCAGCTTATGGAGGAACCCATAGAGCCAATCGCGCGTCCTGATATCCAGGCCGTTCAAGGGCTCGTCGAAGCAGTAGACGTCGGGATTCATCGAGAGGATGCAGGCGATGGCCACCTTCTTCTTCTCGCCGCCCGAAAGGTGGTAGGGCGCCCGCGCGCGCAGCTTGCCGATGTCGAGCAGCCCGCAGATATCATCGACGCGGCGTGCCACCTCGGCTTCCGTCAAGCCCATCTGGCGCGGCCCGAAGGCGATCTCGTCCTCCACGTTGCTGCAGAACAGCTGCGCATCGCTGTCTTGGAAGATGAATCCCACCCGCGCATGGAGCCGTTTCGCGAACGCTGGGTCTTTCATGCTGCGCTCGTCGACGCGCTGCCCGTCGAAGTAGTATTCGCCGCGCTGGGGGAACACGAGCCCGTTCATCGCCTTGAGCAGGGTGGATTTACCCGACCCGTTGTAGCCCATCAACACTACGCTGTCGCCGGCGTAGATGTCCAGGTCGATATGGCGTAGCGTGGCGTCCTCGTCGTACGCGAAACAGTAATCGCGAAAGCTCATCAGGGGTTGCGCGCCTTCCGCTTGCCGGACGCGGTGCAACTCGGAGGGATGCGCCTGCCCCGCGCCACCGGATGCGCCGGGCTGGGGAATCTGGTCGTGCGTATGCGGGATGGCAACGCCTTCATGGGTGTGGGGCGCCTTCGCCCCTTCGTGCGTGTGCAGGTACGTCATGGCTACATGGCTCCTTGCAAGTAGATGAATGCGGCGACCAGCAGCGCGAACGCCGCGAGCCAGGCTAGGTCGATGGCCCGCCATTGGCGCTCGTTCGCGGTGGGGTATTCTCCCTCGAACCCGCGGCACGCCATGGCATCGTAGGTGGCTTGCGCGGCCTCGTTCGTCTTCAGGAACACTACACCGCCGACGCCGCCGATTGACGAGCGCTTATCGTCGTTTCGCCCAACGCTGCGTAACCGTAGCGCGGTGAGCACCTCGAGCGCGATGTCGCCCAAGCGTACGATGCTCTTCAGCGCAAGGTCGATGGTGAGGATCACGATGTTGGGCACGTGGAAGGTGCGCAGCGCCGCCGTCATGCGGTTGAAAGGGGTGGTCAGCGCGGTGGTCATCGCGATGCCCACCGATATGAGAACCTTCGTGGCGATGAGCAGCGCCGAGTGCGACTGGCCGATGAACATGGCGGGCAGCATGATGAGGAAGGTGATGCCCGCCGCCCCGAAGGCCACCGCCACCGTGCGCTTCAGCGCCTTTCCCGGCAGGAAGCACATGCGCACGAGCACGCACGCCAGCATTATGAGGACGAAGAAATAGTTCGCGGAGAGAGAGGTGAGCAAGATGCAGCCGAGGGCAAACAGAAGCTTCATCGGGGCCGAGGGCGAAAGGCGTCCCTCGGCCCCGTCGTCGAGCCGGAATTGCGCGAGCACGCCGGTTATCGATAGCATGCTCTTCGCGATGAATCCATCGCGATCGCGCCGTGGTTCGTAGTCTTGGCTTTCGAGAAGCCAGTCGGGAATTTCCTGTTCGTTTTGCTCCATGCTACCTGTCGAAGTCGGCCGTCGGCTTCATCGCGGCCGCCGCCACCCGGAAGATGATGATGAGCAGGGCCACGCCAATTACAGCGCTCAGTATATACCCTGCCCAATCGGGAAGCGCGCCAATCGAGTAATCGGGCATGAAGGAAGACCATTCCCAGCCTTCCCCGAGGCCGACCGGCGTGTAGCCCACCATCTCGGCCAGATCCTCGGTTGCCCATTCGCCCCAGGCATCGCCCTCGGCGAGCAGGCCGAGCGGCGTGGCGGCGATGAGGATTGCGACCAGGGCGAAGACGGGTGCGAAGGCCTTCATGCCCGTGGAGGCGCCGGAAACATTCTGCGCACCGAAGTCGGGTGCGACGTTACGCACGAACGCGAGGATGCCGACGGTGAACGCGACTTCCGCCAAACCCGCGATGGTCAGGTGGCCGAGGAGCATGGCGGGCACCGAGACCCAAATGGGGTATGGGCAGTACAGGGCGTTGCCCGCAGCGTCGGTGAAGAGCAGCGGCTGGATGCCGAACTCGATTGCGGCGCAGATGGCGGCGCAGTTCAGCGCGATGTAGGAACCCACGGCCGCACCGAGCAGCTCGCCCGCGAGCCCCTCCTTGCGGCTGCTGATGAGAGCGTAGATGCTATAGCCGACCATCGGCAGGATGAAGGCCATGTTGAAGCAGTTGGCGCCGATGGCGAGGATTCCGCCATCGCCGAAGAACACCGCCTGGATGATGAGCGCGATGGAGACCGCGAGCACCGCTGACCATGGACCGAATAATATGGCTATGAGGGTGCCGCACACGGCATGGCCGGTGGTGCCGCCGGGCAGCGGGATGTTGAACATCATCGAGAGGAAGCAGAATGCGGCGGCAACACCCAGAAGCGGCATCTTCTCGCGCGGGACTTCCTTTCCGACTTTCTTGATTGCGACCGCCCAGATGGGCACCATGGCCACTCCCAGCACGCCACAGGTTTCGGGGCTCAGGTAATTCTCGGGAATATGCATCGCAGCACCTTTCTCGGCAGTCGTAACACGAATTACAAGTTCGTAATAATACTATAGCAAACTATAGTCAATGGGGAGCCAAAACCGTTTACCGTCGAAACAAACCGGAGGGAAGTGTCGCAGCGTAATACGAATATATTGTTCGTAACACTAATCTAAGATAGAATAGCAAGAAAATAAAATTCGTAACACCTCGGAGGAGGCGTCATGAGGGATTCCGGATACGCGGGGCTGGGCGAGGAGATCCAATCGTATTGGGATGGCCGTGCGACTTCGTACTCGAATGGCGTCCGCGGCGAGCTCGCCGACGATCGGGGAGAAGCTTGGCGGCACGTTATGACGCGCGAGACCCGAAACGTGCTCGAGGCTGCCCGCTTGCAGGGACGGAAACCGCGCGTTCTCGACCTGGGATGCGGCCCCGGGTTCTTCACCGTGCTGTTCACGCAGATGGGGTGCCAGGTGGATGCCGTCGACACGAGCGCCGAGATGCTCGACCGCGCCCGCATGAACCTTGCAGCTGCCGCCCCCGAAGCCGAAGCGGCCTTCCACCAGGGCGACATCGCATCGCTTCCTTTCGACGATGACACGTTCGACCTGGCGGTTTCCCGCAACGTGACCTGGCTGATGCGGGAGCCCGAAGCCACGTACGCCGAATGGCTGCGCGTGCTGCGCACCGGTGGCAAGTTCCTTGCCTTCGATGCAAATTGGTACCTGTATCTCGCAGATCCCGAGCTTGCCGCCGCCCGCCGCGCCGACATGGACGGCAATGTGCTCGAGGGCTGGGATGAAGAAGCCCAGGCGACGTCGCAGCAAGAGGACTGGTGCGAGCAGATTGCGCGCGACCTGCCCCTCACGCCGGTGGTGCGTCCCACGTGGGATGAAGAGACCCTGCGCGGCCTCGGTGCGGCTGTCCGCATCGACGAGGGAATCTGGCGCGAGCTCTGGACTCCCAACGAGCAATCGTTTTACGCGTCTTCCCCGATGTTCATGGTCGAGGCGGTGAAATAAACCAACGATGGCGCAATCGGCGGGACAGAGGCGTGCAGCCCGCATAGCGCGACGTGTTATCGGGATAATCGTGGTGGTCATCGGCGTCACCTTCTTGGCGTACCTGTTGTCCTACCTTTCGCCCACCGACCCGGCGACGCGATACTTCACCGACCATGGCGTGGTGCCTTCGGCCGAAGAGCTGGCCGCTAAACGCCATGAGCTCGGGCTCGACCGACCGTTCCTGGACCAGTACCTTTCCTGGATGTCGGCGGTATTCACCGGCGATTTGGGCGAATCGTATCGAAGCGGGCGCTCGGTCTCCGGCTCACTCATGGCCTGCCTGCCTTATACGCTCGCACTCACGGGCACGTCGATGCTCGTGACGCTCATCATCGCGTTGCCGCTCGGATTGCTGTGCGCTGTTCGCAAAGATGGCATCGTCGACAACATCGTGCGCGCCATCTCGTACCTGTTCTGCTCGCTACCGACCTTTCTGGTGGCGTTTGCCCTGCTCTACCTTATGAGTGTTCGGCTGCATTGGTTCCCGGTGCGCTCCACGCCCGATCTTGCGGGCATCGTCATGCCCACGCTCGCCATGGCGCTCCCGCTTTCAGCGTGGTATGTCCGGCAAGTCCGCACTATCGCACTCGAGCAGCTGAGTGCGCCGTATGTGGAGGGGTTGCGCTCGCGTGGCATATCCGAGCGGAGCATCCTCTTCCGCCATGTGCTGAAGAATTCGCTGCTACCCATACTCGCGCTCGTCGCTATCTCCATCGGATCGTTGCTCGGTGGCACGGCCATCGTCGAGAGCATCTTCAACTGGCCGGGTGTGGGCAACCTCTCGGTTGCGGCCATCGGCGCGCGCGATTATCCGGTCGTGCAGGGGTACGCCCTGCTCATGGCCTTGGTGTACTTGCTTGTGAACTTCCTCGTCGACGTTGCCTACCGCATCATCGACCCGCGTATCGGGAAGGAGGGGTAGCAGGCCATGCGTCGCACGCGTGAAGGGAAACGCCTTATCGCCATCGCCATCGTCGCGCTCGCGTTTACCGTGGCGCTTGCGGCGGTGCCGCTGTTCGTGCCCTTCAACCCGAATGCCACCGACTTGGCGCTTGCATACCGCGCTCCGGGGCAAGATGGATTCCTGTTTGGGAGTGATTCCGTGGGCCGCGATGTATTCATGCGCACACTTTTCGGCGGAAGCGAATCGGTGCTCATGGCGTTTGCCATCGTCGCCTTCGCCTTCGCGCTCGGCACGCTTATCGGCCTGGTGGCAGGCCTTGCAGGTGGGGCCGTGGATGCGGCGCTCGACAAGCTCATCACGATGTTCCAGGCGTTTCCGAGCTTCGTGCTGGCCATCGCCATCGCGGCCATCTTGGGCCAGGGCATGGTGAACATGGTGATTGCCGTCGTGTCGGTGAAGTGGACCGAGTTCGCCCGCCTCGCGCGATCGCTTGCCCTCAGCCTCAAGAGCTCGGATGCCGTGAAAGCCGCGCGCGTGTGTGGTGCGGGCCCGGGTGCCATCGGCATGAAGTACCTGCTGCCGAGCATGGCATCGCCCCTCGCCGTGATGGCCGCGCTCTCTATTGGCGATGCGGTGCTCACGATGGCCGGCTTATCGTTTCTGGGTCTTGGCCCGGGGCGTCCCACGAACGAGTGGGGAGCCATGATGAGCGAGGCCGCTTCTTGTTTCCAGTTCGCGCCCTGGTGCGTTGCCGTGCCGGGAGTTGCGCTGTTTCTGGCCGTGACCATCTTCAACCTGCTTGGCGATGCCCTGCGTGATGCGCTTGATGCGCGCAGCCGCCATGCGGAGACGAGCGATGGTGCGGAAAACCTTGTGGATGGTTTCCCGAAGGTGGGAACGGAAAGGAGAAAGGGACTTATGAAACGCATGAAATGGAGGAGGAACGGCTTTGCCGTAATGGTGGCCGCCATGGCCATGGTGCTCGCGCTCGGCCTAGCAGGTTGCTCGGGTGGGCAGCAGGCGAGCTCCACTGCTTCGGATGCAGGCAGCAGCGCCACCGGCGAAAAAGTGTTGAATGCCGGTTCCACCGCGTATTTCTACGCCGAGAGCATGGACCCTGCCAACAGCTGGGATGGCTGGGAGATGCAGTACTACGGCATCACCGAGAACCTGCTGAAGCTCACGGACGATTTCGAGGTCGAGCCCTGGCTTGCCAAGGACGTTAAGAACGTCGACGAGCTCACCTGGACTTTCGAGCTACGTGACGACGTGAAGTTCAGCAACGGCGAGCCGATGACGGGCGATGCCGTGAAGGCGTGCCTCGATCGCACGTACAAAGAGAATCCGCGTGCTGCCGAGACGTTGGCCATCGATTCCATCGAAGCCGACGGGCAGACCGTCACCATCAAGACGAAGCAACCTGTGCCGTCGTTCAAGAACTGCATGTGCGACCCCATCTTCAGCATCTACTACGTTGGCGATGGCATCGACTACGCGGCCGACACACCGTGCACCGGCCCCTACAAGATGAGAGAATACATCTTCGAGGATCACACCACGCTCGTGCCGAATGAGCTGTACTGGAACGGCACCCCGAAGCTTGACAAGATCGTGCTGTACACCTTCTTCGATAGCGAGTCGCAGATTCTGGCCATGCAGAATGGCGAGGTCGACATCTTGGCCATGCCGGGTGCTTCCGCCTACACGACGCTCGTCGACAATGGCGACTTCAAGAAGCTCTCGCAAACGTCCACCCGAGCCGACTTCGTGCGTTTCAACATGACGCATAAGGTCGTTGCCGAGCCGGCCGTGCGCACGGCGCTCTCGTACTGCATCGACCGCGAGAACTACGCGGACGTCATTAACGTGGGCACCGAGGTTCCGAGTTACGGCGTGTACAGCTCGCAGCTGCCCTATGGCGGCACCGAGGGCCTGAACGTCACCGTCGATAAGTTCGACACCGAAGCCGCGGCGAAGGTGCTCGACGATGCCGGTATCGTCGATACCGACAACGACGGCGTGCGTGAGCTGGCCGATGGAACGCCCGTCGAGATTACGCTCTATAACTGCTCGACCTATGAGCGCTTCGTGCGCTTGGCGGACGACCTGCAGTCCAAGCTCGAATCCATCGGTGTGAAACTGAATGTGACGTCGGTGGACTACTGGCTGCAGGACCAGGAAACCTACAGCAAGGATGACCCCGACATGACCATCGACAGCTATGGCATGGCGCCGACGGGCGATGCCGATTACTTCGCGAGCATGTGCTTCGTCTCCGACGCTTCGCAGAACTTCGGCAAGTACAGCAACCCCGAGGTCGACAAGCTGGTCGAGCAACTCGAGGCCACGTTCGACGAAGCAGACCGCACGAAGATTATCAAGGACATCTCGCAGAAGGTTCTCGATGACAACGCCTACATCTTCTTCGGGAACTCCCAGACGTCCTACATCGCCCGTGACGGCGTGACGGGCATTGCGGTCGCCCCGAGCGAGTACTACTTCATCACGGTGGACACCGACATTGCCTAAGGCGTCGTTGACACCTCTTCTTTCCGCGCAGGGCCTGGATGTCTCGTATGGGGGCGTTCGGGTCGTGCGCGGTTTCTCGCTTGACCTCGCAGCGGGCGAGATCGTGGGCCTGGTAGGCGAGAGCGGCTCGGGCAAGAGTTCCGTGCTGCGCGCCATAGCCGGACTTTTGGGACGTTCGGGCGCGGTGAGTGCGGGTCGGATCGTCTTTCAGGGCGAAGACCTCGCCGCCGCGTCGTCGAATCGACTCGCGGCTTTGCGCGGCTCGGGCATCGCGTACGTGTTCCAAGATCCGGTGGCCTCGTTGGACCCATTGTCCAAAGTTGGCCGTCAGTTCGATGAATGCCTGGCGACGCACGGTATTGCCAAGGCCGAGCGACGCAGCATCGAGGATGCTTATCTGCAAGAGATGGGCTTTGGGGACCCAGGTAGGGTTCTGGCCAGTTACCCGCATGAGCTTTCCGGCGGCATGTGCCAACGGGTGGTGCTCGCCATGTCCGCTGCCCTGAACCCGGCCCTGCTCTTAGCCGACGAGCCGACGAGCGCGCTCGACGTGGCCTCGCAGGGGCAGGTATCGCGCTTGCTATTGCGTATGCGCGCCGAACACGGCTGCTCGATGCTCGTGGTGAGCCACAATATCGGTGCAATCTCGCTCGTGGCCGACCGCATCGGCGTGATGCGTGCCAGCGAGCTTGTCGAGATCGGCGAGCGCGACCAGGTGTTGCACGCACCGGTTCATCCGTATACCAAGGAGCTCATCGCCGCAGTGCCACGGGCTGGTCGCAATCTGATCTGCGAAGCTGGGCAGAGGGAGGGTGCCTGATGGCATTGCTCGAGGTATGCAACGTGGGCAAGTCTTTCCGTAAACGTGGGGGAGAGCTGTTCCGGGCGCTAGACGGCGTGAGCCTATCCGTGGAGGTGGGAGAAATCGTCGGCCTTGTGGGGTCGAGCGGTTCGGGCAAATCGACGATGGCCAACGTGCTGGTCGGGCTCGAAACCGCCGATGCGGGCACCGTGCGCTTCCAAGGCGTGGAAGGTGATGTGTCGGTTAAGCCATCGCGGCGCTCGCGGGAATTCAGAGAGGCCCAGTTGGGCATGCAGATGGTATTCCAGCATCCGACATCATCGTTTTCGCCGCGCATGAAGGTGGGCGAGGGCGTGGCCGAGGGCATTGCGTACCGTGGCGTTGCCCGGGCTGAGCGCATGCCGCTCGTTCTGGATGCCCTCGAGTCCGTGGGGCTTCCGCGCGCGTACGCGGGCAAGTATGCGTGGGAGCTTTCCGGCGGTGAATGCCAGCGCGCCGCCATCGCACGCGCCATCGTGGGAAACCCGGTGCTGTTGCTTGCCGATGAGCCGACGAGCGCGCTCGACGTGACTATCCAGGCGCAAATCGTTCGCCTCCTGGCCGAACTCTGTGCCGAACGGAGCATGGCTTGCCTGTTCATCAGCCACGACCTTGCCCTGGTGCGGAGCCTTTGCACGCGCGTTTACGTGCTCGACAGCGGTCGCGTGGTCGAAGAAGGCCCCACAACCCATGTATTCGCCAGCCCGCAATCCGATGCGGCGAAGCTCCTGGTTTCATCCGTTATCGACATCTAGGATCGATTCTGTGCGGGGACGCGACCTGACACGGGGGAGTATCGCCGGCGGTATCGTCCTGTTCGCCCTTCCCTTGCTTGGCGCCAGCGTGGTCCAGCAGCTCTATGCGACAGTTGATCTCCTGTTCGTGGGCAATGTGCTCGGAACCTCCTACACAGCGGCACTCGGCGTGGGGTCGCTTCTCATCACGCTCCTGGTGGGTGTTTTCATTGGCATTTCGGTGGGCGTGAACGTGAAGGTGGCGACCTTGTTGGGCGCTGGCGATGACGCGGGATTGTTGCGAGCGCTGCGCACGGCGCTCTGGCTTTCGGTTATGTGCGGTGTTGCGTGTGTTCCCGTTGGAGAAGCGCTGGCTGCCTGCTTCATCGATGCAATGGAGCTGCCCGCATCTTCTGCCGATGCGGCGCTTTCATACCTGCGCTTTGCCGTGGCTGCCGCGTTTCCCATCGCCGTGTACAACATTTGCGCGGGCGCTCTGCGCGGCTTAGGTGACTCCTCATCGCCGCTTATCGCGCAGGCGATTGGCGGATGCATGAACATAATTGCGAATTGGTTTGCCCTCTGCGTGCTCGGAGCGGGCATTCAGGGTTGCGCCTGCGCTACCTTCGCCTCGAACGGGCTGGCCGCTGCCATCGTTGCTATCGTGCTCGTTTGGAGCAAGGCTTTTGGGAGAGCCGTGTGTCCGTGGATGGTGCTCGATGCTCGAATCGCTCGCTGGGTGTTGGCATTCGGCGCTCCCGTGGCCTTGCAGACAGTTGCCATCACGCTCTCGAATGTGGCGGTGCAGCATCAGGTGGACCTGTTCGGGGTTGATTCGATCGCGGCGTTTACCGTGTACCTGAAAGTGGAGCTTCCCATCTACTTCGTTATCTTGGCGATCGGCCAGGCAACGACCACGTTTGTCGCTCAAAACCACGGAGCCGGCGACGAAGGCCGCTGCCGAAGGGGGATCTTCATATGCCAGACGCTTTGCCTCGCGCTCACAGTATTGCTTTCAATGACGATGCTTGCCGTTGCCCCCTGGGCATTCTGGCTGTTTGACCGCAGCGAGCCGGTTATCTCCATCGGTGTTGCGTTTGCTCAGATAACCTTCCCCTGGTATTTCTTTTATGCCGTGCTCGAGGTGCAGGCAGATACCATGCGCGGGTTTGGACATTCGCTCGGCCCCGCGCTCGTGGTGCTTGCCAATATCTGCTTGCTGCGCGTTGCCCTTGTGCTTGCTGCAGGGGCACAGGGTTTCGGTATGGATGCGATTGCTGCAAGCTATCCCATAACCTGGTGCACCACTGCGGTTTGCTTGGTGCTCCTACGGGTTGCCTTCATACGCGGGCGGCGCCGGAAAACGGCAGATAGGATCTAGCAGTTCACGGCCTTTTCCGCCAGCAGGGCTTGGCGCAAGCGCGAGAAGTGCAGGAACACGCCCTGGTCGGCGAGTTCCTTGATTTCGTCCCAGGTGGCGAACTTGCAGCCGATGGCCTCGGATTCCTGCAGGGTCACGTCCTTTTCGGTGATGTCCAGGTGGAAGTGGTAGATGTCGACGATATAGTTGTCGCCGCTCTCGAGGTCGACGTTCTTGTACGCGTGCACGGGAACGAGCGATTCGTTGGACACGTCGAGGCCGACCTCTTCGCCAACTTCGCGCAAGACAGCTTGAGTGGACGTTTCACCCGAAAGCACGCCGCCGCCGGTGACTTCCCACCAGCCGGCTCCCCACGATTTGTCCAGCGCGCGCTGCGTGATGAGGTATTTCCCCTCCCTGTTCTCCACGATGGCGAGCACGTAGAGCATGAACTCGCCCTCCTTCAGATGCGCTCCCGCGCGTGGGATCGTCACCCCAAGGGGCTTGCGGTTCTCGTCATACAGGTCGATGAGCTCTTCCATGGTCCTCGTGCCTTCCCTCGATTTTGCAACCCGAGTATTCTACTCCCGCATCAAGAGGGAGCGGCGGCGCCTATCGCGTTATCGCGGAAAAGACATGCTGCGGTATTTAGTTCTCGGTGGGCGTATCGACCAGCGCGATGTCTGCGAGCAGATCCGGGTCCTTCACGAATTGGGCAGCCCATTCGCGCACGGCGGCGTTTTGCGCACAGGCGGCGATCTCCGCGAGGTCGTCTTGACTCTCCAGTTTCGAGATGGCTTCCTTCACGACGCTCACCTCGTTTGTTTCGAAGGCGATGCGCTTGACCAATGCGGGGTCGGTGGTGCGTTTGCCGGCTGCTTCGCGCACGAAGGGCGCTGGGTCGGTGCGTGCGATGCCGAAGAGCACCCTCTGGTCGACGAGCTTGCGCGTGGCGAACAGGCGCACCTTTTCAAGTGGTGCGCAGGTGGCGATTTCTGCAAGCGCTTCGGGGTCGTCTACCGATAGCACGAGGTTTGCCGCCCAGTTCACCTTGATGTGGTCGTCGGTCATGATAACCGGGTCGTAGGGAAGCCTCTGTTCGTCTTCGCCCGTTTGCGACGGCTTGGGCTTGAAAGCGCCGGGATGCACAGGTACAGCCTTCTCGGAATGAGCCATAATGAGCTTCCACCTCTCGATACACGCGTCATCAGCGGATTTCGCCCAACAGTGTAGCACCGCCTGCATGAGAACCTGCGATTCTATGGGGTCAGAATCTAGCCATGACCGTCCTTTCATGCGAAGACTGACCTATGGATTCGAAAGGCTTTCCTCATATCGCAATGGTGGTCTGCGCGGTCATCGCAGCCGTGGTGCTGTTTATGAGCTACGGCACGATGCTGCCCTCGTTGCCTTTCCAGTCAATCCCGCTTGATCGACCGACCATTGCCGACTCAGATGGCGAGATGACCGTCGTAGTCGATACCGAGACGCGCCGCGTGCTCATACTCGATGCGAATGGCAATATAAGCGGTGCCATCGACTGCACGAAGGTAGATTGTCCGGTAGATGTCATCACCGACGTTTGCGTGTCTGAGGGGCGCGTGTATCTATCGGGATGCATCCTTGAGCTTGATGCCAATATGGTTATCGACGAGCGCGTCGTGGCTTACGACCGACATGGCACGCTTCAGGGCATCGTGTATGAGGATGGCGGCGTCCTGCTGTCGGTTCCTCTTATCAAGCAAATATGCGACGCGCCTGGCGGTATCGTGATCTCCCGCATCGACTACGATATTCACGAGACTGAAGACATACCCGATGAGCTCGCTGAAAGCATCGACGGCGAACAGGTTGTCGAGGGAACCTCTACGGAGGTGATCGGGCTTATGAAATTTATCTTTGCAAATGAAAGCGAATCGCGGGAGCTGCGTACGATAGATCAGACCTTTCTCGAGCTTTACGATATGGCATACGATGCCGATGGCGAGGGCCACTACGTTACCCTCGATGGATTTGGCATGCTCGGTGACGGTAAGGACCGATTCGATTCCCGCATCTACAAGGGGCACGTGTTCACCTCTGTCGATATAGATGGCGAAGGCGACATCTATGCATGCGACGACGTTACCGGTTCGCTGTGCGCAATCTTTGCGGATGCAGCCGAAACGCGCGTGCTCGTTCCCGGATCGGGTTACGACAACGTGAGCGAAAACCATGGCGTCATCAGCCTGTGCGATATCGATTCCAACATGGTTGTGCTCTGCGATACCGCAGGAGCCGTGACGGATAGAATTAGCTCCGTGAGGCCGAACTTGGGCTTTTCCATCCATATGCTTCTCGTATGGATAAGCGGTCTGTATCTTGTTGGCCTTGCCTTGGTGCTGGCCGTGCGCGAGGTGCGCCGGAGAATCAAAACCGGCGATACCGAAGGCTTCGGGCCTATGTTCATGTCCGTTGCCGTTGTGCTGGCGCTTGCCGTGGCAATCGCTAACTTGACGTACGCCTCGTATGAGCGATCGCTCGAGATTCGGACAAATGAGATACAGATGTGCTCGATGTTTCTGGGAACCGTCGCGCCCGAATTGACCGAATCCATGGAGAAGGCCAACGATCGCGAGGCGCTCCGCAGTTCTGGTGGCGATGATTCGGAAGTCTTGACCGCCTTGAGGAAGACGGCGGAACCTGTTTTAAGCCTTGCGATGTCGGGAAGCTTCAACGGAATCGGCTTGTACTATTCACTGCCTCGCCTTGCAAGCAATCGCGAGGACGCATTGGCTACTGCGCGCGAGGTCAAGCGCACCGACACCTCGGCTGCAGCTCTGGGTACGGTACTCGGCGGTTACGCGGCATTCGGGCTTGGCAATGCCTGGGTATACGCAATCGTGGCGATAGCCTGCCTCCCGATTATCCTGATGGCGCTCAACCTGCTGCCGAAGGACATCGGCCCGCTCGAGCGGCTTGCCCAGTCAACCCGCGCAGATGGCCGTATCCGCGATTTCGTAAAGTCACCCATCGCTCTCGGACTCGGACTGTGCGTCATCTTTCCGGCGATACTCGCCTCCGGGTATGCTTCGTTCCTCTTCCCGGTGTTTTCGGCCGATTTGGGCTTGTCGTCAGCGGACATCAACAACATTTACGTGCTCGGCCAGCTTATCGTGTTCTCGAGTATTAGTTGGATTGAGCGCATAGAAGCACGTTTCGGATACTGGAGAACGGTTACGCTGACGATACTCTTGATGGGCGTGGTCTTCTTGCTCTTCGCCGTGAAGACGCAGCTCGCATGGGCGGTGGCCGTTATCGCTATCGTCGGCCTGCTGTGCAAGTTCGGAGAAGGGACAAGGAACCTGTGGATTCAGTCGGCGCGGGGTGCCGACGTGCCAATCGGCCACGCCGTGAGCGCCCTGTTCGCTACGCGGAGTTTGGCCCGCATGGCCCAGCCGTTCGCATTGGCCGCTCTGCTTGGCGTAGCGGATAACGTGGCGGTTATCATCATTGGTGTGTTCTGCCTGATATGCGCGCTGGTATTCTCGTATATAGCCCGCGACAAACTTTGGGGCACCAGTTCCGCAACCAGTGTTGCCGCAAACCCCAGCGCGGGAAAAACTGCATAAGAGGACGGTCCGTTTTTATACGATTAAGATGACGTTGGTGCCAGAGTGATACCGAGTGCGTGCTTCTAGCTTTCGCGGTAGAACTCGGGGCAAGTGCCGATGGCGACTTCGAGTTCGCGACGCGCCTCGCCTGCGGCGACGGCGACGTCCGCGACGGCGCTCGATTGGTAGCCGTCCCAGGCGGACGGTCCGGTGATCTTCCCGTTGCGCACGCTTTCAACCCACTCGAATAGTTCGACCTCGTAAGCGCGGCGGAAGCGTTCGTGCCAATCGGGGCACACCGCCTGCGACATCGTCAGGTCGCGGCGGATTTCGGGCGCGGCGGGCGAGGCGAGACGGACCGTGCCTTCGTCGCACACGGCTTCACACGACACCTGATAGCCGTATTTCGCGTGCATGGAAATCTCGATGTCGATGACGACGCCCGACTCCGTACGAAGGATTACCAGCTGGGGATCTTCCAAGCCCTCTTCCGCATAGGAGGACGGCCGTCCGCGAACTACTTGGGCTGTTGCGTAGTCTTCGCCGAGCAACCAGCGATTGATGTCGAACTCATGGGAGACGGCACGCGTGATGAGCGTATCGGTCGTGTGCTTCGCGCCGCCCGGCCATGGCACGCGGTGGCTGCAATGCAGCATGAGCACCTTGCCCATCTGCCCGCTGTCGATTACGCGCTTGAGCGCGCGGTAGTGCTCGTCAAAGCGGCGCATGAAACCCACCTGAACCAAGCGTTTTCCGCCGGCGATTTCGGCCTCCATGATGCGGCGGCATCCATCGGAGGTGTTTGAGAGCGGCTTCTCGCAGAACACGTACTTGCCCGCTTTGATGCATGCGATCACATACTGCTCGTGGGTTGGATCCCAGGAGGTTACGATGACCGCATCGACGTCGGGGGCTTCGATGAGCGCCTGCGGATCTGCCTCGAAGCGGGCTCCCGTGAGCTTGAGGGCTTGCGCGGCGTGCTTTTCGTCCACGTCGTTGATGGCCACGATGTGCGCGTTGGAGACCAGGTTGGTGATGATGTCGCAATGGATAAATCCGATGCGGCCTGCTCCGATGACGCCGATACCCGTCTGACCCATGAAACAGCTCCTTTCACGAATGCCATAGAACCTCAATCCTATCCGGGAATATTTTCACGCTGCTCGGGCATCGTGTCTAATGCGCGCATCGTTGGAATCTATACCCATTACGTATGAATAGACGACGGTTCAGGATTCGGTGCCTCAACGTCATCCCCAGTGCAAAGCGGGGGTTTATCGTGAGAATGCATCTAGCTCCACGCAGCGTAGGTGGCACTGCCTTTTACGTGCGGATATAGTTTTGTTGTCAAACGAGAAAAGGAGCATGAGATGGATAGATACCTTACCGGGGCGACAATCAAAAACCTGCGCGAGCGCCGCGGATTAACCCAAGCGCAGCTTGCCGAGCTCTTGAGCGTGAGCGACAAGGCGGTTTCCAAGTGGGAGACGGGGGCGGGATATCCCGACATCACCCTGCTCGAGCCCATAGCGGGCGCTCTGCGCGTATCCGTCGCCGAACTCCTGGCCGGGTCGGCCGTCGAGAATGCGAACGTGAGCGCTAACATGTTCAGGTCCCGCTTCTACGTGTGCCCCGTGTGCGGGAATTCCATCCATGCGATGGGGGAGGCGCACATCAGCTGCCATGGCATCTTGCTTCCCCCGCTGGTGCCCGAGCCCCTGGATGACGCGCACAAGGTGCATGCCGAATGCGAAGGCGATGAGATCTTCGTGCGGGTGGATCATTCGATGGACAAGCGTCACCACATCATGTTCCTCGCCGCCGTGTCGCCCGCCAGCGTGCAAATCGTGCGCTTGTATCCCGAAGGGCCCGCTCACGCTTACTTCAAGCGTCCTGGTGTGCGCGACCTCTACGTGTATTGCAACAAAGATGGCCTATACACAGTTCGCCTGAAGGCCGTGTGCCGCTAACCCGTGGTCCCATTTGCAGCCTGTGTAGGCTGCACGGGCTGCAAATGGCGCCAAGTCTTTCACAAGGTGGATGGAATGCAGCCCGTGTAGACGGCACGCCCTGCATCTGGAACCAGTTGCCTTGGAAGATGGCATCGGATGCAGTCCGTGTAGACGGCACGCCCTGCATTTGGAGCCCTTTCGGAGGGCGCTTGCAACTCCTAGTTGGAGACGCTCGGCCAAAAGATTCCAACTGCCGGTTTTTGCATACCCGTAAAAGGTGAAAGACTTTCGGACGGAAGCGGGTTGCGCCACGTATAATGACATGAAAGGGATTTAGGCTCGGACAAACGGGAGGCTATTATGACCGACGAGCTGAAAAAGGAATTGGGCGACGGTTTCAACCAACTGGATGAAAGTGTCCTGGATAGCATCGCGGGTGGCTACATCTACCACGACGCGGGCGATCCCGCGGCGCATCGCAAGGAGACCTTCTATGTGCTCGATGACACGGGCAATATCATCTTGAGGCTTGAAGATATCGGAGCCGCGAAGCATTGGGCGGGCAACCTGCGCACCAGCAAGAAGGTTCTGAGCGCGGCCGAGTTCGAGACGCTCCGCAGGACGCATAAGCTTCCGTAGCGCGCCAACACAGCCGATTCCATGAGCAATGGCCCCCGATTCGGGGGCCATTGCTCGTCTCGATGGGATAAAAGCACCTGACGCGTTTGTCCCACAGAAAGCGGCCCCCGATTCGGGGGCCGCTTGACCATGCTGGTGTGAAACCGTGGCTTGCTTTACCGGTTACTCTTCCGCGGCCTCTTCAGCGGTTCCGGCATCGTCAGCCTCGGCTTCGGCTTCGGCCTTGGGCTCGGGCTCGCGGTTCACGAGCTGGATCTTCTTGAGCGTCAGACTTTCGCTGCCGTACTCGACCTTCACGACATCGCCCTCCAGCGGGGTGTAGCCGCTCGAGATCTTGGTATCCTTGTCGGCCTTCAGCGTGAGCTTCTTGCCCTTGACCTCGACCTCGTAGGTCTTCTTCTTCTCGTTGATCTTGATGATGGTGCCTTGCGCGCTCACACCCATGTCCTTAACCGGCTCGGGCTCTTCGGCAACGGGTTCCGGCTCGGGTTCC
>JAUNCA010000030.1 GCA_030526775.1 Coriobacteriia bacterium
GACGATGGCCACCTGCAGGATGGAGATGAACATGGCCACCACGTCGACGTTCACGGTTGTTTGCAGCAGCAACAGCGTGATAATCGGTGTGAGGAAGGGCGCGAGCGCGGTGTTCACGGCGGTCACGCTTACCGAGAGGGCAACGTCGCCGCGGCCCAGGTAGGTCATCACGTCGCTTGCGGTGCCGCCGGGGCAGGTGCCCACGAGCACGAGGCCCGCCATCAGCGCCGGCTCGAGTCCAAGCGCCGTCCCAATGGCGAAGGCCGAAAGCGGCATGACCACGTACTGCCCCACCACACCGATAAGGCAATCTTTAGGATGCTGGAACACCGCCGCGAAATCGGACACGTTCATGGTAAGGCCCATGCCGAACAGCACCACCATCAGCAGCGGGTTGATCCAACCGGTTTCCACCCACAGGCAGGTGCCGGGCGCGAACAGCGCAAGCGCCGCCACCGCCAGCACGATAAGCGGCATGAACGTCTTAATGGCATTTGAGATCTTGGCAAACATAGTGCCGGAAATAATAAAGCATCCCGGGCGCATGGTCGAGCGGAAAACGGTTCGGCAGCTATCCCAAATGACACCCAGCGTGTATCCTGTCCTATACAGGCGCGCACGATGCAAAGCGGCCACGGAAGGAGACGCATGCCCGTCGACATGGGGAAACACTTCACCTTCGCCGACTTGGCGCGCTACACGCTGCCCACCATCGGCATGATGCTCTTCATGTCGCTCTACGTGATGGTCGATGGATTCTTCGTATCGAACTGGTGCGGCGCCACGGCGCTCGCAGCCGTGAACTTCGTCTACCCCATCCCGATGATCCTCGGTGCCGTGGGCTTCATGCTGGGAACGGGCGGCAGCGCCATCGTCGCGAAGACGCGCGGCGAAGGCAATGACGACCGCGCAAACCAGCAGTTCTCGTTGCTCGTGTATACGGCCATATTCGCGGGTGTTGTCTGCGCGATCCTGGGCGCATTCATCTTGCATCCCCTGCTCATCGCGCTCGGCGCGCAAGGCGAAATGCTCGAGCTCTGCATGTTCTACGGCATCATCATCACCATCGGCCTGCCGGTGCTCGTCTTGCAGTACCTGTTCCAAGAGCTCCTGATAACCGCCGGAAAACCGGAGTTTGCCTTCGGCGTGACGTTCGCCGCGGGCATCGCGAACATCGTGCTCGACGCCGTGTTCATCGTCGGGCTCGGCATGGGCGTGGTGGGTGCGGCCATCGGCTCGATGGCCGGCATGGCCATCGGCGGCTTCATTCCGCTCGTGTACTTCGCGCGCCCGAACAAGAGCTTCCTTCGGCTCGGGCGTACCAAACTCGATTGGCGTATGCTCGGGCACGCGTGCGTGAACGGCTCCTCCGAAATGGTCTCGAGCATCGCGATGTCGCTCGTGGGCATCTGCTACAACGTGCAGCTGCTGGCCTATCTGGGTGAAGCGGGCGTGGCGGCGTACGGCGTCATCATGTACGTCGGTGTGGCATTCGTCGCCATCTTCTCGGGCTACATCGTCGGGTCCTCCCCGCTCATGAGCTACCAGTACGGCGCGAAGAACACCGTGGAGATGCAAAGCCTCTTCAAGAAGAGCCTGGTAGTCGTGGGGATTTCGGGCGTGGCTATGTTCGCGGCCACGCGCGTGTTCGCCCTGCCGCTCGCGCTCATCTTCGTGGGCTACGACGAGGCGCTCGTGGAGCTCACCGTGCATGCAGCGCTCATCTACGCGCTCGCGCTTCCGCTTATGGGCTTCAACATGTACGGCTCGGCGCTGTTCACCGCGCTCGGCAACGGCGTGGTTTCCGCCATCATCAGCTTCGTGCGCACGCTCATCTTCGAGATCGGCGCCGTATTCCTGCTGCCGCTCATGCTCGGCCCCGACGGCATCTGGTATTCCATCTCGGTCGCCGAACTCGCCGCCCTGGTCATGACCATTGCCTTCACCTGGGCACTCGCCCCCAAATACGGCTACCTTGCCTCGCGCCAGTGAACCGAAGAGGACCGTCCTCTTCGGTTCATTGTTGCGGGGTGATTGAAATATTGTTGCGGAAGAGTTTCTTATTTCATCCATTTTCGGCAATTCGGGCGGCACTGCGGTATCCTGCCACAAGTTGATTCTTAAACGTAAGGAGAAACGCATGACGACCATACCCGAAGGTTACGAACCGCAACTGTCGCTTTACGACACCCAACGCGCCATCGAGCGCCTCCGCTACATTTTCCTCGCGAAGCTCTGCGCGGCGCTGCACCTCGTGCGCGTCACCGCACCGCTCATCGTCGACCCCAAGACCGGCATGAACGACAACCTGAATGGCGTCGAGCGCCCCGTCGGCTTTGACGTGCCCGCCATCGGAAGCGATGCCGAGGTCGTGCAGTCGCTCGCCAAGTGGAAACGCTACGCCCTGAAGCGCTACGACTTCAACATCGGCAAGGGCGTCGTCTGCAACATGAACGCCATCCGCCGCGACGAGGAGATCGACAACCTGCACTCCATCTACGTGGACCAGTGGGACTGGGAGAAGGTCATCGACCCCGATCAGCGCACGACCGAGTACCTGCACGAAGTGGTCGGCCGCATCGTCACCGCCATCAGCGGCACGCTCGACGAGCTGAAGTGGCAGTATCCGCAGCTCGAAACCCATATCGACCGCGAGATCACCTTCATCACGTCCCAAGAGCTCGAGGACCTCTACCCCGACCTCACGCCGAAGGAGCGCGAGAACCGCTTCGTGGCCGAGCACCATACCACTTTCATCCAGGGCATCGGCGCCGCGCTGAAGTCCGGCCAGCCGCACGACGGCCGTGCCCCCGACTACGACGACTGGGCGCTCAACGGCGACCTGCTGTTCTGGAACGACGTACTGGGCTGCGCGTTCGAGGTCAGCAGCATGGGCATCCGCGTGAACCCGGAATCGCTCGACCGCCAGCTGACGATTGCCGGCTGCGACGACCGCCGCGAGCTGCCCTTCCACAAGATGCTCCTGGCGGGCGAGCTGCCGTTGACCATCGGCGGCGGCATCGGCCAGAGCCGCCTGTGCATGCTGTTGCTGGGCAAAGCCCACGTCGGCGAGGTGCAGGCCTCCGTCTGGGATGCCGAAACCCTCGAGGCGTGCCAGGCAGCCGGCATCCAGCTGCTGTAGCACCAGCTCCCCGCTAACATCCTTCAAACCGAAGGCGGCGCTTGCGCAAGCAAGCGCCGCCTTTCGCTATCTTGCAATCGCACGAATAATTAACCCCCGATATATGAATGAATTATCCTCCTTTCACCTGGTTATTCTCGGGTAATATCGAAGTGTTCGACAGACTGAGAGGAGCACGGCATGAAGACTTGTGTTTTGGGAGCTGGATCGCTTGGAAGCACCATCGGCGGAACCCTGGCGCTCGGCGGCAACGAGGTGCACCTGGTGGCCCGCCCAGCCCATGCAAAGGCCATGAACGAGCATGGGCTTGTCCTCGTATCGCCCGAAGGCGAAGAGCAGGTGGCCAAGGTCTACGGCCACGAAACCGCCGAGGGCATCGGGCCCTGCGACCTGGTCATCGTGCTGTGCAAGGCCATGGATACCCAAACCGTCGTCACCGGCCCGGGCGTGAGCGAGCTCATCGGCCCCGAAACCGTCGCCGTCTGCCCGCAGAACGGCCTGGGAGCCGAAGACATCCTCGTCGAGGCCTTCGGCGCCGAGCACGTCATCGGCGGCAAGACCTATGTCGGCGGCATGCTGCTGGAGCCCGGACGCGTGCGCGCGAGCGTCGCCGGCAAGCACACCGTTATCGGCGAGCTCGACGGGCAGCTCACCGAGCGCGTGCAGCGCATCGCCGATACCTGCACCGCCGCCGGCCTGGCATGCGAGGCATCCGACAACATCATGGGCGTCATCTGGGACAAGCTGCTCGTGAACGTGTCGACCGGCGCCCTGTGCGCCACCACGGGCCTGCCCTATGGCGACCTCTATGACGAGCCGCTCATCCGCGAGGTCGCGCTGAAGGCAGTGCAGGAGGGCATCGACGTCGCCCATGCGCTCGGCGTGAAGCTCACCTCCGACGATCCGGAGTACAGCTGGGAGCTCGCCCGCGCAGGCCTCGGCGCCGACTTCAAGCCCTCGCTGCTGCAGAGCATCGAGAAGGGCCGCAAGTCC
Organism: Coriobacteriia bacterium; assembly: GCA_030526775.1. Taxonomy (GTDB): domain Bacteria; phylum Actinomycetota; class Coriobacteriia; order Coriobacteriales; family Eggerthellaceae; genus UMGS1519. Next base: position 4,136 of record JAUNCA010000030.1, read on the forward strand.
GAAGTGGACGTGATCGCCGGTGCCGTCGTGCGCGAAGGCCGCAAAATCGGCGTCCCCACGCCCGTCAACCAGACGCTCGTCGCCGTCGTCCACGGCATCGAGCGCCGCATCAAGGCGCGGTAATCGCACGCTGGTGGAACAGCGCAACCAGGTTGCCTGTTCCACTGCTGGACATTCAGGATGAAGGGGCATCCGTGGAACAGGCAACCTGGTTGCGCTGTTCCACGGATGCTTGCATTCTGGCGCGCTTGAATGAGTCGGAGAACGTATCTTTGACTCATTTTCGGTAAACAATTCCGATTGGAAGCTGAGTTCGGAAAATGAGTCGAAGATACGTTCTCCGACTCATTCAAAATCTCGCCCCCTCACCAGGCACTTCGTGTACAATGTTGCGGTTGTTTATTGGAAACTAAGGGAGGCTTTTCATGGCTGAAGATATCGTGGCGCGCGAGAAATTCGCATCGCGCCTCGGGTTCATCCTCATTTCCGCAGGATGCGCCATTGGTTTGGGAAACATCTGGCGTTTCCCCTACATCACCGGCGAGTACGGCGGCGCCGCATTCGTCATCATGTATCTGGTGTTCCTCGTAATCCTGGGCTTGCCCGTCATGGTGATGGAATTCTCCGTCGGCCGCGCAAGCCAACGTTCGACCGCAACCGCGTTCAACATCTTGCAGCCCTCGGGCAAATGGAACTGGTTCGGCTGGGTCACCGTCCTCGGCTGCCTCATCCTCATGATGTTCTACACCACGGTATGCGGTTGGTTCTTGAATTACGTCGTGAAGATGGCCACGGGCACCTTCAACGGGCTCGATCCCGATGGCGTGGCAAACGTCTTCGGCACGATGATGGGCTCCCCCTCCGAGCTCATCGCCTGGATGCTCTTCGTCGTCATCCTCGGCTTCCTCGTGTGCAGCTTGGGCCTGCAGAAGGGCGTCGAGCGCATCACGAAGTTCATGATGGTGTGCTTGCTCATCCTGCTCGTCGTGCTGGTCGTGCGTGCCGTCACGCTGCCTGGCGCAGAAGCCGGCCTGGAGTTCTACCTGATGCCCGACTTCGGCGCGCTGTTCGCGGGCGATAACCCCGCTGCGCAATGGGGCCACTTCGGCGAAGCCGTCTACGCCGCCATGGGCCAGGCGTTCTTCACGCTGTCGCTCGGCATCGGCTCCATGGAAATCTTCGGTAGCTACATCGACAAGGACCGCTCCATCACCGGCGAGTCGCTGCGCATCTGCGGCCTCGACACCTTCGTCGCCCTCATGGCCGGCCTCATCATCTTCCCAGCCTGCCTCGCCTTCGGCGTGAGCCCCGATGCCGGCCCGTCGCTCGTGTTCATCACGCTGCCTTCCGTTTTCGAGCAGATGCCGCTCGGTCAGCTGTGGGGCAGCCTGTTCTTCCTGTTCATGAGCTTCGCCGCACTCTCGACCGTCATCGCGGTGTTCGAGATGCTGCTCGCGTGGAGCATGGACAAATGGGGGCTCTCGCGCCGCCAAGTCGTCATCCGCACCGCCGTGCTCGTGGCCGTGCTCTCCGTGCCGTGCGCGCTCGGCTTCAACGTGTGGTCTGGCTTCCAGATCCCGGGCATCGGCGACATCCAGGGCATCGAGGACTTCATCGTCTCGAACAACCTGCTGCCGCTCGGCTCGCTCATCTTCGTCCTGTTCTGCACGCGCAAAGCGGGTTGGGGCTGGGATAACTTCCTGGCCGAGGCCGACGCCGGCAAGGGCGCGAAGTTCCCGGCTGTCATCCTGCCGTGGGTGAAGTGGGGCATCCCGCTGCTCATCATCGCGATCTTCATCATGGGTTACGCGCCGAAGTTTGCCCTTTGGTTCGGATTGGCATAGCATAAGCGGAAACCGCTAGTCTTCGGGGAAGCGACCGAATGCGGTCGCTTCCCCGTTTGTTTTAGGAGCACGTCTATGGAAATCCGGAAAGCCCGTATCGAAGACCTTCCCCGCATGATGGAGATTTACGCGTATGCCCGCCAGTTCATGGCCGAGCACGGCAATCCCAACCAGTGGGGCCCTACGAACTGGCCACCCGAGGAGCTTATCCGTGCAGACATAGCCGCGGGGAAAAGCTACGTCTGCATCCACGAGGGACGCATCGTCGGCTGCTTCTTCTTCCAATACGGGCCCGACATCGAGCCCACGTACCGGGTTATCGAAGACGGCGCCTGGCGCATTCCCGGCCCGTACGGGGTTATCCACCGCATGGCGGGCGACGGCTCGGTGCGCGGTATCGGCGCATTCTGCATCGAGTGGGCCTACGAACAATGCGGACACCTGCGCATCGACACGCACGGCGACAACACGGTGATGCAGCGCCTCGCCGAAAAGCTCGGGTTCACGCACTGCGGCACCATCTACGTGGAGGAAGACCCCTACCCGCGCCTCGCGTACGAGAAGTAGATCGCCAGTGAAACGGGCAACCAGGTTAATCGTTTCACGGATACGCTTTCATCCTGAGAGCGAAATCGTGAAACGATTAACCTGGTTGCCCGTTTCACTGGCACCCGTTTCACAGCCTGCATACAGGCTGGCTGGCAGCTGGTGTAGACTTGTGCAAAATTTTGCGGGAACTCAACACGAAGGAATCGCGACATGCAATCCGTGCAACTGAAACAGATACTCCTACTTGCAGCCTTGGTGCTGGTCATCTGCCTCACCGTGCTGTGCTGGCCGGAAATCTCCGGGTTCCTCGGCCTTGTCTACACCGGCTTCGTTCCCATCATCGTCGGTTTCGCCTTCGCGTACATCCTGAACATCCCCATGCACTTCATCGAGCGGCAAATCGACCGCACGAACCCCAGCCCGCGCATGCAGGCGCTGAAACGGCCTCTCTCCCTCACGCTCACCATCATCGGCTTCATCCTCACCGCAGGCATCATCGTCCTGCTCATCGTGCCCCAATTCGCCGAAGCCATCATCCTGTTGCAGCAGCACATTCCGGAATACGTGGACGCGCTGCGCGGACAGCTCGGCAGCGAGTTCTTCGATAGCATCCGGGGCCTCATCGCAAGCTCGACCGGCATCGAGATGGGAGCCGACGGCAATCCGCAAAACGCCATCGATGTGCTGTCGAACGCCGGCGGCTTCATCGGCGGGCTCGTGAGCGGCATCGCCGGATTCGCCTCGTCGGCCGTCTCGATCGTCATGTCCGCCCTGATGTCCGTCGCCCTGCTGGCGGAGAAGGAGACCTTCAGGAGCTTCGGTTTAAACGTATCGCACACCTACCTGGGCGAACGGCGCACGCAGGGCATCGTCCACGTGCTGTCGGTGTTCGACCGCACCTTCCACGGCTTCATCGTGAAGCAGGTCGCCGACGCTCTGGTGCTCGGTATTCTCGTCGCCGTATTCATGCTGATATTCGGGCTGCCCTACGCCTCGGCGGTTGCAACGCTCGTCGGCTTGAGCGCGCTCATCCCCCTCATCGGCGTGTATATCGGATTGGCACTGGGGGCGCTGCTCGTATTCGCGTACTCCCCGATCTTGACGATTGCGTTTGCGGTGGTCACCTTCATCCTCATCCAGGTGGAAGCTTCGTTCATCTCGCCGCGCATCACCGAATCGGCGCTCGGCATCCCCGGCATCTGGGTACTCATCTGCATCACCGCATTTGGCGCCATCTGGGGAATCCTAGGCATCCTCGTGGGCGTGCCCACCTTCGCCGCGCTGTACCACCTGCTCCAAGAGGACATCGAGAAGCGTTCCCTCCCAGCACGGGTAACCTCCGAGGAATAACCCCCTCGGGTGGCGCACAGCTGCTGCTTTTCCAATGAGAAAGCGGCCTCCCACCCCCCGTGGAAAGCCGCTTTCAGCGAAGTAAGTCCGGCCGCGATTAGCCGAAGAAGATGGCGAGCTTCTTGCTGTCGCTCGGCTTGCCCGCGAGCGAGCCGACGATGAAGCCGATGAGCGCGACCGTGAGGCCGATCGTAATCTGGTGCAGGCCGAAGATCTTGAAGCCGAGGGCCATGCAGATGCAGTAGGCGGCTACGCCGAGCACCATGCCCCAGAGGGCGCCGGTCTTGTTTGCGCGCTTCCAGAACAGCGCACCCACGAAGGTCCAGCAGAAAGCCGTCTCGAGGCCGCCAAAGGCGAACATGTTGATCTTCCAGATGACGTCCGGCGGGACGATGGAGAGCACGAACACGATGGCGCCGATGATGAGCGTGATGGCCTGGGAAGCCGTGGCGATCTTGCGGTCGCCGAGGGTCTCGCCCTTAGCCTCGGTGTGGTGGAGCCACAGGTCCTTGATGATGGCAGACGAAGAGGCGATGAGCAGGGACGACACGGTGGAGATGGACGCCGCGATGGGGCCGACGATGGCGATGCCGGCAAGCCACGGCGAGATCGAACCGAGCGTGACCACGATGGTCTGCGGGATGATGTTGTCAACGCTTCCGCCGTACGCATCGAGCGGCTCGGTGAGCACGCCAGCGGAAAGCACGCCGAGGGCGGTAACGCCGATCATCATGGCGCCGATGATGACGGTACCCCAGATCATGGCGCTATGCAGCGACTTCGTGTCCTTGAAGCCCATGGTGCGGACGAGGGACTGCGGCAGGGCGAAGGTGAAGATACCGACCAACAGCCACTGCGTGAAGTACAGGCCGATGGGCATGTTGCCGCCGGAGAGCGGCTCCATCATCTCGGGATGGTTGGTGGCGATGGTGTCCATGATGTTCTCGTAGCCGCCGCCAGCGGAAAGGATGCCGCCCGCGAGCACGCAGATGCCGACGATCATGGCGATGCCGCAGAGCGCGTCGGTAACGGCCACGCCGCGGAAGCCGCCGATGGAGGTGAACAGGATGACCGCGATGCCGAAGATGGCCAGACCGAGCGTGTACGAGTAGCCGGTGACGTACTCGAAGAGCTTCGCGCCGCCCACGAACTGGGCGATCATCGTGGTTGCGAAGAAGAGCACGATGACGAGCGCGGCGATGGTGGCCACCGCGTTGCTCTGGTAGCGCTCGCGGATGACGTCGATGACGGTGACGGCGCCGGTCTTACGGGAGATGAGCGCCATCTTCTTGCCCATGATGCCGTAGAGCAGGAACAGGCAGGTAACCTGCACGCCGGCCATGTAAACCCAGCCCCAGCCGATGTTCCAGGCCTGGCCCGGGCCGCCGACGAACGAGCTCACGGAGCCGTACGTGGCGATGGTGGTCATAGCCAGGACGAATGCGCCCAGGCTGCGGTTGCCGATGAAGTATTCCTTCACGAACCCGCCGTCGCCGGCAGCGGCGGCCTTGCGGCGCGCCCACACGGCCAGGACGAGCGCGAACACGAGGAAGATGATTACGGGTGCGAGCCCGGCAATGCTAGCGTGCATCGTCAACCTCCTCCTCGTCGAGATCGAAGTCCATGAAGACCTTCTTGGCTAGGAACACGCACACCGCGATGGTGAAAATCCACGTGCCGACGGTACCGCCGAGCACCCAGATGGGCGTGTGGAAGAGCGTGATGTCGGAGCCCGCCAGGCCGAAGCCCAACAGGATCCAGACGGCGATGACGGCGACGAGCGCGACGACGGTCGCCTTCGCCTCCTTGGTCGCCTGCTCGAGCTTCTCCTTGTAGGAGAGATGCTTGGGCGCTTGCATGATGGGATCCCCTTTCTAACTCTTTCCCGTCATCCGGAAGGATCTGCCTCCCGGTTGTTGCTGTATCTTCAGCGGCCGTCGAACTCGTTTGGGCCCGACGGCCGCGGATTGCTACATGAACACCGCCAGCAGCGCGATGACCACGCCGCCGGAAGCCCGTAGGCACCTTCGGCGTTGCGCGTCGCAGCCAGCACCGCTTGCGCCATCACATCGGCCGCAAGCGTTCCGACCACGTCGAGCTCTGCGTTAACCCGCCCCACCGACAGCCCGTAGATGCTGTCGCCGTCCATCGACGTGTGCACCGGGGCGATCGTGCGGGCGTATCCGTCGTGGGCCATGCCCGCCATCTTCGCGAGCTGGGCCTTCGTGAGTTTCGCATTCGTGATAACCGCGCCGATGGTGGTGTTCGCCGCCATGCCGGGATTCGCGGCCGCGTATCCCGCATACAGGATGTCGGAGCTGCTGCGGAAGTTGCGCTTGTCCTCGTCGAGCAGGCCCGCGACCGTCTTGCCCGTTGCGGGGTCGATAACGTCGCCCATCGCGTTCACCACGACGATGGCACCTACCTTGAGCTCGCCGAGCTGCACCGCGTAGCTGCCAATGCCCGTCTTCATGCAGAAATCGGCGCCGAGCATCTTGCCGACGGTGGCGCCGCAGCCGGCACCGAAGTTGCCATCGCGGTAGTTGCCCTGCTCGGCGGCGACACAGGCGTCGTAGCCCATCTGCGCATCCGGGCGCGTGTACGGATCGCCGAGCAGCAGGTCGAAGATGTCGGACTGGCATACCAGCGGAACGCGGACCGGGCCGACTTCCAAGCCGACGCCGTGCTCCTCGAGGTAGCGCATCACGCCACCCGCGGCATCGAGCCCGAAGGCGCTGCCGCCGCCGAGCACCACGGCGTGGATGAAGTCGGCCGCCGCCAGCGGGTCGAGAATGCGCGTATCACGCGAGGCGGGGCCGCCACCACGCACGTCGATGCTCGCCGCCATTCCCTCGGGGCACAGGATGACCGTCACGCCGGTGGCGGCGTCGACGTTTTCAACTTGTCCGATGGAAATGCCGGGGAACTGGGTGATGGGGAATACCTTCAGGGGCGCATCCATGATGTGTCCTTTCCCTCGCCTCCTTTTGCCGGCTGTAATGTTGGCATAAGAATGCGCGGGAATGGATGACATTCGCCGAAATCTGGAAATATTCGCCGTCAGTATTTAAATATTGAGGAATTGACAACAAGTTTGAAATAGTATCCAATTCTTTCTTAGATTTTGTTAGATACTATTTCATATCTTCTGTCAATTCCCCATTTTCTACGCTTTAGGTATCTATTTGTTCTGGAAGAACTGCACGCCTTCCACCTTGCCGGCAAGAATATCCTGGTAGTCGGCGTAATTCTTCTTCAGCAGTGCGGGAATATCCAGCTCATAGGGGCAATGGGGTTGGCAGCTGTAGCACTCGGTGCACTCGTTCGCCTTCTCCATCTCGGCCTGCATGGCGGGGCTCAGCCAGTAATCGGACGGCGCGCGGCGCAGCATCAGCCCGATGCGCGCAGCCTGGTTGATCATGATCTCGTTCGGGCAGTACGGCATGCAGTAACCGCAGCCACGGCAGAAGCTGCCGGAAAGCTCGCCGCGCTCACGGTCGATAAACGCCTGCAACTCGGGAGTCAACGTCGGCTGTTCGTCGAAGAACGCCAGGAACTCCTCGAGCTCGTTCTCGCGCTGAACGCCCCAGATGGGCAGCACCGTGGGATGTGCGGCCATGAATGCCATCGCGGCCCTGGAGTTTGTGATGAGCCCGCCCGCCATCGCCTTCATGCACACAAAGCCGACGTTGCGCTCGGCGCACAGCTTCACGAGCTCTTCCTCGCGCTGGCCGGAAAGGTAGCTAAACGGGAACTGCAGCACTTCGTACAAGCCGCTTTTCACGAGGTCGAAGGCAACCTCGATCTTGTGCGCGGTCACGCCGATATGGCGGATCTTGCCCTGCGCCTTCGCCTCGAGCATCGCCTCGTACATGCCGGTGCCATCGCCGGGTTTCCACACCTGGTCCACCATGTGGAACTGATGCACGTCGATGTAGTCGGTCTGCAGGTTGGTAAGCGAGATCTCGAGGTCCTCCCAGAACTTCTCGGGTGTCTTGGCCTGCGTCTTCGTGGCGATATACACCTTGTCGCGCATGCCCGCGAACGCCACGCCGAGCTTTTCTTCGGAATCGGTGTAGGCACGTGCCGTGTCGAAATAGCGCATGCCTCCCTCGTAAGCGCGGCGGATGATATTCACAGCATCGTCAAGCGTGCGCCGCTGTACCGGCAGCGCTCCGAACGCATTCTGATCAACGGTGATTCCCGTACTTCCCAACGTTACCTGGTTCATAACAGCCTCCTTTAGCCCCCAGGTAAGTATACGGGAAAGTCAGCTTCTCCCAGGGCAGGGATGAGACGCCCGCCCCCTGAGGGAGGGTGTCTCATTTGAGACACCCTCCCTCAGGGGGCGGGCGTCTCATCCTGCGGGTTAGAATTCGCGCTTATCGAACATGCGGCTGGCGATAACAATGCTTGCGGCGCACACGGCGAAGCTCACGAGGATGGCCACCACCGCAACCATGAACGGGGACACCGCATCCAAGGACGCGATGATGCCCGCGTCCTCGGAGAGCACGGCAAACACCACGAGCATCGCGACCACGGCTAACACGGGAATGAACCGCGTGGCGCGCGTGATGCCGAAGCGGAACATTGCAGGCAGGGTGAACGAGCAGAACAGCAGGCACATGGCAAAGGCAAGTGCAGAGGACGCCAACATGCCCACAACCTTTTCGCCCGTGAACGCCATGCCGCCCAACCAGCCGGAGAGCTGCGGAATCGCGCCGATAATGGCCACGAGCAACATATTCAGGATGAAAGCGAACACGCACGTGACAATGGCGATGAGGATAACCGAGGCGTAGCGGCTCTGCACCACGACGCTGCGGCCCGTGGGAAGGGTCAGGCGCAGGCGCTCCCAGCCGCTCATCTCGTCGCCCATCGCCATGCTGTAGCACATGAGGTAGGGAACCATCACCGCCACGCCTGCGAGGGCGGCCTCGGGCGACTGCATGGAGATGAGCATGATGATATCGACTACAACCAGGACAAACGTCATCTGGCCGAAACTGGATCGCTGCGAAAGCAGGTCGGAAAGCACGAGGGTTTTCATCGCGTCTCCCCTTTCAGCGTGAACTCAAGGTAATCGTCAATTGAAACGGAATCGCACGGCACATCCAAGCCCAAACGCTCGAAGGCGAAACGGTCGGGCACGAGCACATCCACGCCATGCGCGCGCCGGATGAAGCGGAGGTCACCCGACTCGTAACCGCCCTGTTGCAGCACGCGGTCCAGGTCGGCCTGGCGGCAATGCGCAACGCCGGCGAGCGAGCAGACGTCATCTTTCGGGCACGAGAACGCCACGCGGCCACCGTCGATGCACACGAGCCAATCGGCGATCTTCTCGAGGTCGGTCGTGATATGCGTGGCCATGAGGATGCCGCGCTCCCCCGTGTTCATGTAATCGCGCAGCAAGTCGAGTATCTCACCACGCGCAAGGGGGTCGAGCCCCGCCGTCGGCTCGTCCAGGATGAGCAAGTCGGGGTTGTGCGCAAGCGCGAACGCGAGCGACAAGCGCATGCTCATGCCGCGCGACAGCTCCTTCACCACCTTGGCGCCACCGGCTCCCAATGGCTCGGCAATGCGCCAGAACATGGCATCGTCCCAGTTGGCGTACGCGCTTTTCCCGATGCGGGCAACATCCGCCACACGGATTTCGCTCGGGAATGCGCAAACGTCGAACACCACGCCCACGCGCTCGCGCCAACCGTCGTCGCGCGGCGCCTTCCCCAGCACGCGCACGGTGCCGGCCTCGGGGCGCAGCAGCCCCAGCAGCGACTTGATGATGGTGGTCTTGCCCGCTCCGTTCGCGCCCACCATGCCGACCACATACCCAGCCGGCACGTCCAGGTTCACCTGTTGCAGCGCGAAATCGCCGTAGCGTTTCACGAGGCCCCGAATCTCGACAAGGTTCTGTTCCATAGCAGGGTCTTTCTCTCTATTCGGCTTCAAGGAGCGCGTCGATCATCTCGTGCACGTCGGCCGGCGCTAGTCCCGCCGAACGCGCCGCGTCGATCGCCCGCTGCAAGTAGTCCTCCACCTGGCGCAGGCGTTCCTCGCGCAGCAGCTCGAGGTTGCCCCCCGCGACGAAGCTGCCCTTGCCCTGCACCGTGTCGATGAAGCCCTGCGACTCGAGGTCGGCATAGGCCCGCTTCGTCGTGATGACGCTCACGTGCAGTTCATTGGCAAGTGCGCGGATGGAGGGCAACGCTTGCCCTTCCGCCAGCTCACCCGCGAGGATGGCAGCCTTCACCTGCGAGGTTATCTGCTCGTAGATGGGCTTCTCGCTTGCATTCGAGACGATGATGTCCACAATCGCTCCTAGCCGCCGGTTGCGCGAATACCGCGCCCGGCCCATTTCTTCCCATAGCCTTTCGGCTACCGCGTAGGCGGGCGTCCCCGCCCCGCGGCGTCCGGCGCACGCCCCGTCGAGCGTGATTACCGAACATAGTGTATATACCCTACATGCACACTATAGACACAGCAAGATTGGGTGTCAAGCAACTTTTTCCCAATGAGTCGAAGAACGTATCTTTGACTCATTTTCCTGGGAATGCATCAGGGTGGCAGAGTTTCGCGAAAAATGAGTCGAAGATGCGTTCTTCGACTTATTGCGCGTTTCGCTTCTACAAGTAGGTAATAACGGTGAGGATGCCCGTCGCGATGACAACGATTGCGCACAGGCGGTTCGCCGAGTGGTCTCTCAGACGTTCGACCAGGCTATTCGCCCAGGGCAGCACCACCCACACGATAAGCGTGATGAGCGCGCCGATGAAGATGTCGTTCACGATCCACGCTTGCCCGAGGATATTGCCGGGATAGTCGCTTACGTCCCAGAGCGGATACACGCCATCCACCGGCTGGTTCTGCAGAAAACCCTGCGTGAGCTCGAACGCCATGCCGATGAACACCGACACCACGTAGAACACGAGCAAAGCCGTCGAAGGCCGTGTGCATCGGCGCAACAGCAGCCCGCGGAACGGCTCGAGGAGAACGCAGCACATCACCACGCCCACGCCGTACACGAAAAACGGCTTGAAGGGATTCGTGAGCACCTCGCTCGTGGGGTCGACGGACCCGAAGAAGGTCATCCCAAGCCAGCAGTAGGGATACTCGATGAGGTGCCCCACCACGCTGACGATGCAGAAATACAGGATCATCGTGCGCCAGAATGGCCAGGTGTGCAGGCGCGAGAAGCCAACGCCCGCAGCGGATGCGCGCGGCGAAGCCGTTGGATTTCCCTTCTGTGCCATGCTTTCCCTTTCATCGGCAAACGCCAGTAAAGCTGGCGTCTACATACCATAACCGACCGCATCCGAAACTGCTAAAGTATAGGGACGCAAATGGGCAAACAACACATGGGGTGCATGAACATGACGCGCGAGAAAAGGACCTTCGACGAGAACAGCAAACTCGGCTTCATGAGGTTTATCCAATTCTACAACGTGCTGCTCATCCTGCTTGTCGCGGTCGGCCTCGTCTTCGTCCGTGGCTCATCCCTCACGTTCACGCCCCTCGTGGTGTGCAATATCCTCATCCTGCTCGCTCAGGCGGCAGTCATTTGGCTCATCGCGAAGCGCAAGATGTACACGCGGCAGATTGTCATCGGCCTCGAGGTATTCGAATTGGCCGTGGGCGCCGTCGAGCAGATGCTCGCGGGCGAATTCGAACTCGGCGTCTTCCTCGCGGGCGGCATCGGCGAGTACATCGTCATCCTGTACTTCCTGTTCTCGCGGCGGGCGAAGGCCGTGCTCGTGCAACCGTGGAGCGACCAAACGCTCAGCGAAGCGCAGGATGCGAAAGACCGCGAACTCTGGGACCCCAAGTCCATCGAGTTCTGGATGCGCCTGCTCATCTACTTCTTCGTATTCAGCATCCTCGGACATTGGATGGAAATGGGCGTGCAAATCCTGGTCATCAACGGCATCATGCCGGGAACCATCGCTGCGCCCGATAGCCTTACCTGGCGCGATAGCTTAAACCCCTTCTTCATATACGGCATCGCCGTGGCATTCTGCGGGCTCGCCCTGTATCCGGTGTTCCTGAAATTCCGCGAGATATTCTCGAAGCGCTGGCAAGCCTATCTTGCAAGCTTCCTGGTGAACACGCTGTTCTGCGTGGCAGCCGAACTTATCCTGGGATTCCTGTTCAACGCCGATTACTCCGCATGGGACTACCGCGACCAGTTCATGAACTTCGAGGGGCAGATCTGCCTGCTGTACACGCTGGCCTTCGGCATCATGTCGTCGTTCATCACCTGGATTGTCTACCCCATGATGGAGCGCAATTTCAGTCGCGTAAACCGCGACGTGTTACGTATTATCATCGTTGTGGCGTGCGTACTGTTCCTGCTTATCTACGCCACCTACAACGTCGACCTCGACACGCTTTTCCCCGGCGAGGACCTTGCCTTCGACTTCTCGGAAGTCAACTCGAGCAGCAGTTCGTAACGCGCGGCGAACAAATGGGCGGGCATTGCGCCCACCCGCGCTTGATTACAGCCCGTTTTCGTTAGCGTCGGCTATCATCTGGTGCTCGCACGAGACCTCGCGCACGAGCGTGGCGAAGGGCCATACGCGGTTGTGCTGTGTGAGCTGGGCTTTGCACGGCACCGAGCAGTCCGCCTCGCGCATTGCCGCAAGCAACACGTCAAGCTGAGGGCCCGGCACGTTCGCGAGCAGCATGAATTCGGCTTCAGGAACCTCGCCCGTATACGGCGTGCGCAGCGGGTGAAAGCCCTTCACGCCCGCGATGGCGCCCACCGGATCGCCCAGACGCTCGGCGGGAACGGTCCGCATGCGAATGCCCTGCTCCTGCAGCACGGCGCGCACCGCATCGCCGCGCGGCGTGCCCGGATCCAGACGGTACAGGGCGGCCAAAGGCTGAGCCGGCGCAGGCGCGCTCTTTTTCTTCTGAGCTTTCTGCTTCTTCGCCATGTGCAGTTCCTCCCCTAACGGAAACAGCCCCGCCGGCGCCATGCCGACGGGGCCGCAGCGCTTTGCGCCAAGATGAGTCGAAGGATGAGTCGAAGAACGTATCTTTGACTCATTATCCGAGACGCTTCGCCTGCCCGAAGGCGGCGGCGATAATGAGTCGAAGATACGTTCTTCGACTCATTGGGCTAACTTAGCCGAAGTAGCGGTCGAGCAGGCCCTTCAGCGCCTTGCCGTGACGGGCCTCGTCGCGAGCCATCTCGTGCACGGTGTCGTGAATGGCATCCAGGCCAAGCTTCTTGGCCAGGGCGGCCAGCTCGGTCTTGCCGGCGGTGGCACCGAACTCGCAGTCCACACGCCAGGCCAGGTTGGCCTTGGTGTCGGCCTTCATGTTGGGCTCGAGGTCCTCGCCCAGCAGCTCGGCGAACTTGGCAGCATGCTCAGCCTCTTCGAAGGCAGCCTTCTCCCAGTACAGGCCGACCTCGGGATAACCCTCGCGATGCGCGATGCGGGCCATGCACAGGTACATGCCCACCTCGGAGCACTCGCCGGTGAAGTTGGACATCAGCTGGTCGAAGATCCACTTCTTGTCCTCGTCGGAGATGTTCTCGTTGTCCTTGACGGTCTTCGCATACACGCCGTACTCATGCTCGGCGGCGAGGGTCAGACCCTCATCGGGCACCTTCTCGAACATGCTGGCCGGAGCTTTGCACACCGGGCAGTTCTCGGGCGGCTGCTCGCCCTCATAGATGTAACCGCAAACCTTGCATACCCACTTGCTCATGCTGTCTCCTCTTCCTTCCTTGACTTTGTTCGTCCTGCGTACACTACCTTGCTTGCTATCGGCTTCAGCCGTTGTAGCCACTATTGGGGGAATCCGCTGTTTCAGCCTTGTTCGAGCGCGCGTCGGCTTGCGCTGCACATGCGGGGCAAACGCCGCGGAGCTGCAGCTCGTGACCGGTGATGGTATACCCGTTCATACCCTGGACGGCATCCCAATCGATACCGCTGAACGCGGATTCCTCGACATCCTCGACGTGCCCGCAAACCTCGCATACCACGTGGAAATGCGGGTCGGTGCGATGGTCGAAGCGCTCGGCGCCGTTCACGATGGGCACGCACAGGGCATCGCCCGTATCGGCCATCCCACGAAGCACGCGGTATACTGTTGCTTTGCTGATAGTGGGACGACGCTTACGCACAGCCTCGTACACCTCGTCGACCGTCGGATGGTTGCCCAAGGCATTCAGCTGCTCGCTTATCAGCCGCTTTTGAACGGTATTGCGCGTCGGCATTTCTCCCCTTTCCCCATGATAAGAGTATAGCCTTAATAGGAATTAATCTCAATAGTAAAGTGAGACAAAAAGACCGGGCGGATTCTAGCGATCAACGCACCACGGTCAGTGGGAGAATGGGTGCGACGAT
>JAUNCA010000146.1 GCA_030526775.1 Coriobacteriia bacterium
GAGCAACAAAAATGAATGATTGTCAGAATCTATGGATGAATACCCCACAGAAATACGCGTTCTATGGGTCTTAAAACGGGTTGCAAAACCGTTCCTCGAACAGGGTCGGACCGCCGACATTCTAAAGGGGCGCTTTAGCGTGAACCTGCTATAATTCCACCAGTTGTGAAACTTGCGCTCGGCAAAGTGCGAGGGCGCAAATCGACAGAAGGAGTTATGTATGGACTTCAGCTTGACCGACGAGCAAGAGCTTCTGCTTGAGAGCATCGATGAATTCGCCGAGCGTTACTTCGACGAGGACACCATCAAGGCCATGTACGCGAACCATGGCTGCCCCGAAGAGATCGGCGAAGCTTACCGCGACGCTGGCTTCGGCTACATGGGTCTTCCCGAGTCCGTTGGTGGCATCGACACCGATTACCTCACCCTCGCCCTCATGACCGAGCGTCTTTATCACAAGACCGGCTGCATGACCCCGTTCATGACCGCCATGCTCGCCATGAAGGACATCGCCGACTTCGGCACCGAGGAGCAGGCCCAGATGATCATCGAGGCCTACAACGAGTCTGGCCAGTGCGCCGCTGCTCTGGGCATCTCCGAGCCCGCCGCCGGCTCCGACAACAACGGCATGACCACCGTTGTTAAGAAGCAGGAGGACGGCACCTACATCATGAACGGTCAGAAGACCTGGGTCACCAATGGTGCTGTTGCTCAGTTCTTCCTGATCATCGCTAAGGACGAGGATCCCTCCTACGAGAACAAGTCCTACTCCATGTGGCTCGTTCCGGCCAAGTCCGAGGGCATCTCCGTTGGTCTGCTCGAGAAGGTTGGCCAGCAGGCCATCGCCTTCACCGACCTCTTCCTGGACAACGTCAAGCTCACCGAGGCCAACCGCGTCGGCGAGGCTGGCAAGGGCTTCTACCTGCTCATGAAGAACTTCGAGTTCGAGCGCTGCCTGGTTGTCGCTCAGGGTCTGGGCCAGGCTCAGGCTGCTATGGACGACGCCGCCAACTACGTCTCCGAGCGCAACGTCTTTGGTCGCCCGCTGGCCACCAACCCGCTGGTCCGCGACCTGCTGGTCGAGGCTGAGACCATCCTCGAGAACGTCCGCACCTACCTCTACAAGTGCTGCTGGATGCTCGACAACGGTCAGTCCATCCGCTCCGAGGTTGCTATGCTCAAGCGCTATGCCACCAAGGGCTGCACCCGCGTTGCCGACATCGCCATGAGCCTCTACGGCGGCCTTGGCTACACCGAGGAAGTCCGCATCGGCCGCATCTGGCGCGACCTTCGCGGCAATGAGTTCGCCGGTGGCGCTGTCGAGGTCATGAGCTACATCGCTGGCCGCGAGATCGTCAAGAAGTACAAGAAGAACTAACAGTTCATTCTGGCATCAATTCGGAACCGCCTACGGGCGGTTCCGGTATAATGCAAGTGTCCGTATCCGTGAGTTTTGGATAGAAAACGAGGAACAGTATGAAGATTGTTGCAGCAATCAAGGTTGTCCCGGACGACGAGGCAATCAAAGTCGCCGGCGATCGCTCTCTCGACGCCTCCAAGGCTAAGGAGAAGATCAGCACCTACGACCTGAACGCCATCGAGGCTGGTGCCCAGCT
Organism: Coriobacteriia bacterium; assembly: GCA_030526775.1. Lineage (GTDB taxonomy): Bacteria > Actinomycetota > Coriobacteriia > Coriobacteriales > Eggerthellaceae > UMGS1519. The sequence continues at coordinate 1,617 of JAUNCA010000146.1, forward strand.
CGCTGCCGCTACTGGCGGTTCCCTGGTCGCTATCTCCGCGTCTTATGAGGGTGCAACCTCCAAGAAGGTCCAGAAGGACATTCTGGCCCGCGGTCCGCAGGAGCTCTTCGCCTATGGCGATGCCAAGCTCGCTACTGCCGACTCCCTGGCCACCGCCAAGGCCCTCCAGGCCCTGCTGGCCCAGGTTGGCGAGTATGACCTCGTCCTCTGCGGCGATGGTTCCGCTGACATGTTCGCCGGTGCTGTCGACGCTCAGCTCGCCGCTCTGCTCGACGTTCCGTGCCTGAACAAGGTCACCAAGATCACCGCTGAAGGCGACAAGGTTGTCGTTGAGCGCACGCTTGACACCGTCGTCGAGGAGATCGAGGTTCCGCTGCCCGCCGTCCTGGCCGTCTCCCCCGAGATTGCCCAGCCGCGCATCACCGGCATGAAGGACATCATGGCCGCTGGTAAGAAGCCTGCCCACGTTGACCCGATCGACGCTGTCGAAGGCGCCGTCGAGGTTGCCGAGATCAAGGCTCCCGAGGCTGCTCCGCGCAAGCAGGTCATTCTGGGCGAGGACGACATCGACAAGTTCGCTGCCGCTCTGGCCGAGGCAATTCGCTAAGAGGAGAGGACGATAACAAATGGCTAAAGTACTTGTTCTCGCAGAATCTGCTGACGCCCAGCGCGCTCTCGCCGCTGGCGCCCGCACCATTGGTGACGAGGTTGTCCTCGTTGCCGTCGGCGCTGCCGAGGCCGGCGTTGCCGACAAGGCTTATCAGGTAGAGGTCCCGGCTGGCGCCGTCGCTGACGACGCGTATCCGGCGGTCCAGGGTGTCTTCGACGCCGAGGCTCCGGCTGTCGTGCTCATCGAGCCGGCTGCTCACATGAAGACCATCGGTGCCAAGCTCGCCGCCAAGGCTGGCGCTGCCATCATCCCGAACATCACCGCCCTCGACGGTGACGTGGCCACCAACATGTACTTCGGCGGCCTCGCTGCCAAGAAGCAGACCGCTACCTCCGGCGTGAAGTTCTACACCACCAACGGCGCCCTCTTCGGCGATGCTGCCGCTTCCGGCACCGACGCCGTCGAGACCGTGGCTTGGGTTGCCCCGGCCAAGGCCCTCGTGCTCCGTTCGACCAAGGATGTTCCGGTCGAGGGTGCTGACCTCACCAAGTCCGACGTTGTCGTGGCCGTTGGCCGTGGCTTCGCCGAGGAAGCTCAGCTCGCTCTGGCCAACGACCTTGCTGCCAAGGTCGGCGGCGATGTTGGCTGCTCCCGTCCGGTCGCCGAGAACCTCGGCTGGCTGCCCCGCAACCTCTACGTTGGCGTTTCCGGCGTCCAGTGCGCCCCCAAGGCCTATGTTGCCATCGGCATCTCCGGCCAGATGCAGCACATGGTCGGCTGCCAGGATTCGAAGGCCATCTTCGCCATCAACAAGGATGCGAATGCCCCGATCTTCAAGCAGTGCGACTACGGCATCGTTGGCGACATCGCCAAGGTGCTCCCGGCCCTCACCGCGGCCCTGTAAGCCATAACGGCTTCTAGCATCGAAGGCAAAGCCCAGTCCACATATTGAACTGGGCTTTGCCTGTGTTAAAGAGACAGGGGAAACGCTGACTAAAGGTTTGCTTCACGCAGTATGAATGCTTTAATCAGCGCTTCCCGATAGGACATGGAAGGAGACTCATGGCTGAGATTGAGTACGATTTTGATGTAATCGTAGTCGGCGGCGGCATGTCCGGCCTCGTGGCAGCCTACGAGCTGGCCAAGGCCGAGAAGGCCGTCCTGGTCATGGAGCGCGGCGAGTATTGCGGCGCCAAGAACATGACCGGTGGTCGCGTTTACGCGCACTCTCTGCGCAAGGTGTTCGGTGACGCCCTCGAGGACGCGCCGTTCCAGCGCAAGATCGTGCACGAGAAGCTGTCCCTCATGAACAAGGACGGCCTGTTCACCCTCGACACCACCACTCCCGAGTTCCGTCAGGAGGGTCAGGAGTCCTACTCCATCCTCCGTGCTCCGTTCGACCAGTGGATGGCCGAGCAGTGCGAGGACATGGGTGTCGAGATCATGTGCGGTATGCCCGTCGAGGACCTGCTGAAGGGCGAAGACGGCTACATCAACGGCATCGCCGTTGGCAAGGAAGAGGACGGCACCCGCGAGGAGATGCACGCCAAGGTCGTCATGCTGTGCGACGGCGCGAACTCCCTGCTCATCCAGAAGGCCGGCCTCTCTGACAAGAGCGCCCCGACGACCCACGAGATGGCCGTCGGCGCCAAGGAAGTCATCGAGCTCGGCAAAGAGGTCGTCGAGGACCGCTTCGGCGTGGCCGATGGCGAGGGTACTGCTTGGATGTTCGCCGGTGAGCTCACCGACGGCAAGCCGGGCGGCCTGGCTCTGTACACCAACGAGGACAGCGTCTCCATCTGCATGGTCGTGCCCATCGCCGGCCTCATCGAGAGCAACGTCCCGGTGTACCAGCAGCTCGAGAACTTCAAGAACCGCGAAGAGATCAAGCCCCTCCTCAAGGGCGGCAAGACGGTCGAGTACTCCGGCCATCTGGTCCCCGAAGGTGGCTACAACATGCTGCAGCGCCACAAACTGGTGGGCAACGGCGTCGTTGCCTGCGGCGACAACGTGGGCCTGTGCATCAACTCCGGTTACTCCGTCCGTGGCATGGACCTTGCCGTGACCTCCGGCCAGCTGGCCGCCCAGGCCGTGAGCCAGGCCATCGACGACGATGACTTCTCCGCCGCCAAACTCGGTGCCTACAAGACCGCGCTGGATGCCAGCTACGTCGTGAAGGACCTCAAGAACTTCCAGAAGTTCCCCGAGTTCATGGACAACGACCTTGGCATGCTTTGGGATAACACCCTCGCCGACATGGTGCTGAACATCTTCAAGAAGCTCTACATCATCGACGGTACGGGCGAGATTCCCGTGAAGCAGAAGATCATGCCTCTCGTTAAGGAGATCGGCATCTTCAAACTGGCCAAGCTTGCGATGAAGGGGATGAAGGCACTATGAGCTATCCTGAGATCACCGTCAACGTTGACGAGAAGCTTGCCCTTAACAAGTTTAACGTCAACGAGGAGTATCCGCACATCGAGGTGCAGGAAAACGCCCCTGAAGCTGAGTTCCGCAAGCTCGTTCTCGCGTGCCCCGCGGCCCTCTTCAAGGTGGACGCAGAAGGCAACCAGTCCTATGACTATGCCGGTTGCCTCGAGTGCGGCACCTGCCGTGTCGTCGCTGGCGACACCATCATCAAGAAGTGGACGTTCCCGATCATGGGAATCGAAGGTGGTTCGGGCGTGCAGTATCTGTACGGCTAATCGCTATCGAGATATCGTTGCTTCTGGGAGGTCCTTTGGGGCCTCCCTTTTTGTTGGCTTGCTTGCATCCCGGTGGGCGCCGGGTTTGAGGGGCCACGGTCCGCTTCCTCGCGTTTGGCGGCGAAGTCGCTTCGCTTTTCGCCTTCAAACAGCTCGGGCGCTCCCCT
>JAUNCA010000031.1 GCA_030526775.1 Coriobacteriia bacterium
ATGATCGGCAATCGCGTTAAAAGGCAGGACGATCAGGCTAGCCTGGCATAGTCCTGCACGCCGTCGAGTACACCGGCACCAAGACCGGGGCCCGCGAGTTCCGCGACCAGCTCGTCGCAGAGCGCGACGAGAACGGGCGGCTCTACTCGGAGATTGAGGCCGAGCAGAAGAAGCTCGAGGAAGCGAAAGAGGAGATCACGCTCAACACGATAATCCCGCTGTGGGACGGCGCCCGCCGCACCGCAGGCAAGGCGTCGGAGCGCGTGCTCAAGGAGGGCGTGCGCTGGCTGGGCCACGTCACCAGGCACATCGGCGACGTTCCGCTCAAGGACATAACCCCGCAGATGGTCGAGGCCACCTACGCCGCCATCCGCGAGGAGCGCGGACTGTCCGGCACCAGCATGAACCACATCCACCAGCTGCTGAAGAGCGTGTTCCAGAAGGCCATCGACTACGACTACATCTACAAGAACCCCTGCGCCCACGTCGTGGCACCGCGTCGCGACGACCCAAAGCGCGGTTCCCTCACCATCGAGGAGGGCGCCCGCCTGATGGGCGAGGTCGACAAGGCCGAGGTGGAAGCCTACGCCCAGATCGACGAGAAGGAGGCGCGCCGCGCATACCGCGAGGAGCACGGCATCGCCCGCGAGCGCAAGGCGTTCCGGGGACTGCACCACATCGGCAACATCACCGCCGTGCGCATCGGCCTGGCCACGGGCATGCGCCGCGGCGAGGTCTTCGCCCTGTCTTGGGAGAACGTCGACCTCGAGCGCCGCACGCTGCGCGTCTGCCAGTCCATCACCTACGAGCGACAGATCAAGACGCCCAAGACCTAGGCCGGCATCCGCACCCTCGCCATCGATGCTACGACCGCGTCACACCTCGCGACGTGGAAGGAGCGCCAGGCCGCCGAGCTCGCCAAGATCGGCGTGGAGCAGACCGGCAAGACCCCGGTGTGCTGCTCGGACACGGGCAGCTGGTACCGCATCGACACGTTCGACAACTGGTGGCGGGCATGGCGCAAGGAGCACGGCTTCGACGGCCTGAAGTTCCACGAGCTTCGCCACACCCAGGCCACGCAGCTGCTCGCCAACGGCGTGGACGTGAAGACCGTCCAGACCCGCCTCGGGCACGCCAACGCCAGCATCACGCTCGGCTGGTACGCGCACGCCATCCCCGAGAAGGACCACGAGGCGGCAGACCTGCTGGGCAGCATCCTTTGCAGCGCAAACGCGCAGGAAAAGCAGCCCGAAGAGGAGGAGAATTCCCCCGAGATGTCCCCTCGTACCAAATCTTCGCGAATGTCCCCCGAATGTCCCCTCGACGCTCATGCGCCCGAGGAAAAGAAAGCAGGCCAGCCGCTTAAAAAAGCTAGCTGACCTGCTGTAACGTTTGGTCGCGGGGGCAGGATTTGAACCTACGACCTCCGGGTTATGAGCCCGACGAGCTACCAGACTGCTCTACCCCGCAATGTTTTGGGGCCGCTCGAAAGCGACTAAGTAATAATAGGAACCTCCCGGACGCGTGGCAAGCAAATTCCTCGTTGTTCACACAATCTCAATAGGTTGTGGTACGGGCTGCCGGGCGGAGCGGCGGGCACTGGCGAAGCCGCTGCTTCCCCCACAATTCGCCGAGGTTGCGATTAGCGCCAAACGCGGCATCGGTCGATAATGAAACCAGCACACCCATCGCGCATGAAAGGACTCCCATGGAAAACGCTTCCAACCGCGCGTACGAAACTATCCTGACAGAATCGAAGGACGGCATTCTCACCATTACATTCAACCGGCCGAAGCAGCGCAACGCCATGTCGTCCCTGATGATGGAGGAGTTTTCCAGCGAGCTCGAGCGCTGGGAGAACGATCCGACCGAGCGCGTGTGCATCATCACGAACACGGGTGTGTGCTTCTGCGCGGGCGCCGACCTGAAGGAGCTGGCGGCGGGCACGTACCACCTTCCTGCGGGCAAGGAGGATTGGGGTTTGCTCGGCATGTCCAAGCACCAGTTTAAGAAGCCGCTGATCGCGGCCGTGAACGGCATCTGCGTTGGGGGCGGCATGGGCATCGTGCTGGCGTGCGACCTGGCGATTTGCAGCGATCATTCGGTGTTCGGGTTGCCCGAGGCGCGTCACGGCCGTGCGTCTACCGGCGACGGCGCCATTCTGCGCCTGATGCAGCAGATTCCCCAGAAGTTCGCAGCCGAGCTTATCCTCGTCGGCGACAACATCACCGCTGAGCAGGCCGAACGCTGGGGTCTTGTAAACCGCTCTGTCCCCGAAGCCGAGCTAATGGCAACTGCACGCCGTTTCGCCAAGGGCATCGTGGCATCCGCACCGCTCGCCATCGAATACTCGAAGGCCGCCATGAAGGAAGCCGCTGCCCAAGATGACATCTGCCCTGGTCGAGGTTGGGAAATCATGGACCACTACCAGGAACTCGTAAACGCAACCGAGGATTCCCAGGAAGGCCCGCGCGCCTTCGCCGAGAAGCGCAAGCCCGAGTGGAAGGGCCGGTAAGGGCGGCTTCGCGCTCCGCTCGGGATGACACGTTGCGTGCGTTTACCGGGCTGCGGCCTCCTCAGCGGCGCGGGCGGCAGCCATGGCGGCAGCCTCCTCCGGGCCCGCCGGGCACAAGCCGTAGCTCGGGCGCAGCACGCTTTCGGGCATTGCAGGGCCATCGTAGCATTTCACCTCACCCGCAGCGTTGGCAGCCGCGATTTCCTCCTCCGACCAGCCAATCTCGCCGAGCACCTTGCGCGTGTCGTACCCCACGGGCAGCGAGCGATGCAGCACCGGGTCGCCCAGACTCGCCAGGCGCACCGGCATCGTGGTTACGGTGTACGACTGGTCATCGCCATACCCTTGGTCCTCGTAATACACGCGCCTCAGCTGGTCATTCGCGAACGCTTCCTCGTCCACCAGCACATCTTCCACCGTACGACACTTCTCGCACGCAAGTTCCTGCTCCGCCAAAAACGGCTCCCATTCCGCCCAGGTCTTCTCGCGGAATTTGCGCTCCATCTCGGCGATGACCTCCACGTTGCGCCCATTGCGCGCAAGGGCCTCCAAGCTGTTCAGCTCGGGATCCTCCCAGAAATGCGCGTCCATACCCAACGCCTCGAACACCTTGCGGTGGAACTTGTTGTAGTTGCCGAAGCACATGACGAACCACACGCCATCGCTCGACACATAGCTGTTGTTGGTCGGACACGGCGCCTGTCGGCGATCCTTCGGATGCTGCTGGCCCTGTTGCTGCGCGCAAATCGCGCTCATCATGCCCCAGTTGCTCACGTGGTACAGGCTGGTAACGACCTTGTCGCCCACGCCCGTGCGCTGGGCATTCCACAGTGCGGCCAGCACGCCCACCGCCAGCGCGTTCGAGCTGTTCCAGTCGCCAAACGCCACGGGGGAGTTGCCGACCTCGAAGTTTGGGCCCGCGTTCGGGAAGCTCATCGTCACGCCGCCGCGCGCCGAATACGTGATGGCGTCGTACCCCTGCTCATCGGCCATCGCGCCGCGCTCGCCGTACCCTCGCAATTGCGCCCACACCAGGCGCGGGAACTTTTCGTGCAGCGTTTCATAATCGAGGCCCATGCGCTTCAGCGCCGGGGTACGGTTGCTTGTTATAAATACATCCGCCTCGGAAAGCAGCTGCAGCATCGCGTCCATGCCACGCTTGGTCTTCAGGTTCAGGCTTACCCACTTGCGATTGAAGCCGCCGCAGTCGAATGCCGCGTCATCGATGTCGGTTTTGAACTTCATGCCCCAGCTCACGCCCTGCGTGCGCTGGTCATCGCCGGTTTCACGCTCGATCTTGTACACGGTTGCGCCGAGCTCACCCAACAGCCGCGCGCAGCCCGGCGCCGCTGCGAAAATCGTGAGGTCAACGACTTTGAGTCCCTGCAAACCGGCCATGGCGTCCTCCTTGGTTAAACTACCGGGCTCGTTTGTTGAAGCTGAACAAGGGATATTCTCAACCGGAAGGGCTTGATTTGCCACCCACAAAACACGGACAACACCCAATGGGGACTCGCTGCGCAATGGGGTGCCACATCGCGAGCGTGATAAAGCTCTGCCAAAGCAAATTCATGCTCATCATTAGCTCCTCGCGGACAATTTTTACGGCAATCGGTAGGATTCGTAGCGCAACCCGGCATATCGGGTGAAGGTACCGCCAGAAAGCCCCTGGTCACCGCTCCTTTATTCTCGCTTCAAGATAATTACTTCTGAGGCATGGCGGCTCGGTCCTACCGAACGCCGTAAAAATTGTCCGCGAGGAGCCGTATTTGGTCTTGATTTGTTTCCAGGCTCCATTTCGTCCGATTTAAAGCGCTATTCGGAAGCCGCAGGGGTAAGCGCGTATAATCCAGGCATACCAACCGAAGGAGCACGCATGGCAACCAGCGAAAAAGACCTTGTCCTGTACGTGAAGAACCTCTGCCCGTACTGCCGCAAGGTTACAACCTACATGAACCACCACGACATCGAGATTCCCATCAAGGACGTGTACGACGACGTCGACGCGATGGTCGAGCTCGTCACCATCGGCGGGAAGAACCAGGCTCCCTGCCTGTTCATCGACGGAAAACCGCTGTACGAATCCGACGACATCATTGCGTTCCTCGAGAAGGAATTCGCATAGCCGTTTCACCACGGTATTCGCACAAAATAACGCTTGCGCAGGTTGGGAGCGGCGTGTATTATGTTTCCTCGCTTCCAACGAAGCGCACATGCGGGTGTGGCGGAATTGGCAGACGCGTACGGTTCAGGTCCGTATGGGAGCAATCCCATGGGGGTTCAAGTCCCTTCACCCGCACCAGTGATAACACGGCTCCTTATCGGGAGCCTTTTTCATTAGAAGGGATGCTTGCCATGAAGAAGCTCGCTTACACCCTCCTGTTCACCTGCGTATTTGCGCTCGCCTTCGCGCTTGTCGGGTGTGGCGGCGAATCCGCTCCCGCCGGCTCGAGCAGCGCAGAGCCCTCTTCGAGTGCGGCGCCTGCCGACCAGGACGCCGAGGTCACTGGCGAAACCACCATCACGGCCGCCGACCTGGCCAACGTCGACATCGTCATCGAGTACGGCGACTACGACGCGATGTCCGAGCTCTCCGCCAACATCCAGAACGCCCGCTCCGAGGGGTCGGTCGTGCAGGTCGACGGCGTGGTTGTGAACTACGGCATGTCGTACAGCATCGTCGAGCCAAGCAACGACGGCAAGCGCATTGGCACCGTCTTCAAGATCGAGGGTGCCGCCGAGGACGCATATCCGCAGGACGGCCAGCGCGTGAAGATCACTGGCATCGTCGGCAGCGACGAAACCGGCTACACCTACTTCATCAAGACGCTGCCCGAGTTCGTGGAAGCTGTCGGATAGCTCGCTCCGACAAATAACGCCAGAAAGCCGGCGGCCTCCTCTAGGGAGGTCGCCATTTTTTATCAGTTTGTCCTGTTTGTCACCCTAAGTGTGCAGACAATCTCAATTTAATGTGCCGACTATTTTTGAATGGGGCCAATCGCCATTTTTCTTTCCAGCATGGGTTATACCTCGCCAGATATTGGCCTATACTTTTAAGGTCTATCAAAGTACGGTCAACCGAGTGATGAGGGGTATCGATGGCTAACCGACATATCGGGTTTACCGAAACCGTGCTGCGCGATGCGCAGCAAAGCCTGATCGCGACGCGTATGCCGTTCAGTGAAATGGAACCCATCCTGTCTAAGCTGGATGCGGCTGGGTACCATTCCCTTGAATGCTGGGGCGGAGCGACCTTCGACGTATGCATGCGCTTCCTGAACGAAGATCCGTGGGAGCGTCTGCGCAAGTTGAAGGCAGGTCTTCCGAACACCAAGCTGCAAATGCTGCTGCGCGGTCAGAACATCCTGGGATACAAGCATTATCCCGACGACATCGTGCGTCGTTTCGTGAAAGCGGCGGTGAAGAACGGTATCGACATTATCCGTATCTTCGACGCGCTGAACGACGTCGACAACCTGAAGGTTGCCATCGAGACTGCCGTCGAGTCTGGCGCCGAGGCCTCTGGCGCTATCAGCTACACCACCAGCCCGGTGCACACGCGCGAGATGTACGTGAACCTGGCCAAGGAAATGGTGAACATGGGCTGCCAGTCCATCTGCATTAAGGACATGGCTGGCATCCTCACCCCGGCAAATGCGTATGGCCTGGTCGGCGCTCTGAAGGACGCGCTGCCCAGCAACGTGCCGGTTATCATGCACACGCACTCCACCGCTGGCATGGCATTCATGACCTACATGAAGGGCATCGAGGCAGGCGCCGACGTCATCGACACCGCCATCAGCCCGTTCTCCGGCGGCACGAGCCAGCCCACCACCGAGAGCCTGCATGTGGCCCTCACCCAGCTCGGTTACGACACCGGCCTCGACGAGCCCACGCTCTACGAGATTGCCGACTACTTCAAGGGCGTCCGCGCGAAGTTCATCGAGGACGGCACGCTGAACCCGATTTCCATGGGCACCGACACCCAGTGCCTGAACTACCAGATTCCGGGCGGCATGCTCTCCAACCTGCTCTCGCAGCTGAAGAGCCTGAACGCTTCCGACAAGTTCGACGAGGCGCTGCTCGAGACCCCGCGCGTGCGCGAGGACCTCGGCTTCCCGCCGCTGGTAACCCCGACCTCCCAGCTCGTGGGCACGCAGGCCGTGCAGAACGTTCTGGCCGGCGAGCGCTACAAGAACGTCGGCGCTGAAGTCCGCGCCTACTGCCGCGGCGAGTACGGCCGCACCCCGGCCCCGATCAACCCGGAAATCCAGAAGCTCATCCTCGGCGACGAGAAGCCCATCGAGGGCCGTTTCGCTGCCACGCTTCCTGCCGACGCGTTCGAGACGGCCAAGGCCGAGCTCGGCGAGACCGCTCGCTGCGAAGAGGACGTGCTGTCCTACATCGCCTTCCCGCCGGTTGCCGAGAAGTTCTTCGAGCAGCGCAAGGCTGACGAGGAGAAGGTTGCCAAGTACAGCATCGAGAAGATCGAGGACTAACCATGGAAGCAATGACCATCATCGACTATTGCTTCTACGCCGCGATGGGTCTGACGGTCGTTTTCTGCGCGCTCATTTTCCTCATGCTCGTCATTTGGATCATGGGCAAGTTTGAATTTGGCGGCAAGAAGGAAGAGGCTCCCGCCAAGGCCGGAGCCCCGGCAGCCGCCGCCGCGGCCGCACCTGCGGGTCCCGTTGCACCGGGCACCGCCGGCGAACTGAAGCTTTATGACACCGACCCGCGCGACGCCGCCATGATCATGGCCATCGTCGCCGATGAGTTGGGCAAGCCCTTGAACGAACTGCGATTCACCTCGATTAGGGAGGTCCGGAAATGAAATACATTGTGACCCTTCGCGACAAGACCTACGAGGTCGAAGTCGAGCACGGCGAGGCCATGCTGCTTGACGAGTACGAGGCCAAGGCCCCGGTACCGCCCGCTGCTGCCGCTCCGGCTCCCATGGCTGCTGCCCCGGCTGCTGCCGCTGCCGCTCCGGCTCCCGTGGCCGCTGGCGATGGCACCCCGGTGGTCGCCCCGATGCCTGGCAACGTGTTGAAGGTTCTGGTGAAGCCGGGCGAGGCTGTAACCGAAGGCCAGACGCTTGTCATCCTCGAAGCCATGAAGATGGAAAACGAGATCAACGCTCCTTCCGCCGGCACCGTGAAGCAGATCGTCGCCGACGTCGGATCCGTGGTTGCCACCGGCGACACCCTCATCCTGATTTAGGCGGTCCAGCATGGATAAAGTACTGGACATCCTCAATAACCTGTGGCAAAGCACAGGTTTCTACCAATTGGGGGCAGACCCGCTGCAGCTTGTGATGATCGCGCTCGGCGGACTCCTGCTCTACATGGGCATCGTTAAGAAATTCGAGCCGCTGCTGCTCGTGGGTATCGCCTTCGGCATGATCCTGACGAACATCCCGGGCAACGGCCTGTACCACCCCGAGATGTGGGATGGCTACATCCAGGGCACCGTCACCATCACGGAGATCTTCCACAACGGTGGCTTGCTCGACATCCTGTATATCGGCGTGAAGTCCGGCCTGTACCCGTCGCTCATCTTCCTGGGCGTCGGCGCCATGACCGACTTCGGCCCGCTGCTGGCTAACCCGAAGTCGCTGCTGCTGGGCGCAGCTGCCCAGTTCGGCGTCATGGGCGCGTTCATCATGGCAGGTGCCATGGGCTTCGCCCCGAACGTCGCGGCCTCCATTGCCATCATCGGCGGTGCCGACGGACCTACGGCCATTTGGCTGACCTCCAAGCTGGCGCCGGAATACCTGGCCGCCATCGCCATCGCCGCGTACTCTTACATGGCACTCATCCCGCTCATTCAGCCGCCGCTGATGCGCCTGATGACCACCAAGGAAGAGCGCGAATGCAAGATGGAGCAGCTCAAGCCCGTCTCCAAGGAAAAGAAGATCATCTTCCCGGTTATCGTGGCCATCGTGGTTATCTTCCTGCTGCCCGCAGTTGCACCGCTGCTCGGCTGCTTGATGCTGGGCAACCTCTTCCGCGAGTGCGGCGTGACGGACCGTCTGTCCGACACCTCGCAGAACGCCTTGATGAACATCGTCACGATCTTCCTGGCCGTGTCGGTTGGCGCGACGGCTGTGGCCGACCGCTTCCTGACCCCCGAGACCCTGATGATTATCGTCCTCGGCCTCATCGCCTTCGAGTTCGCCACCTTCGGCGGCCTGCTCCTCGGCAAGATCATGTACTACGCCACCGGCAAGAAGGTGAACCCCCTCATCGGTTCCGCTGGCGTTTCCGCCGTCCCGATGGCCGCCCGCGTCTCCCAGATCGAGGGCGCGAAGGCCAACCCGAGCAACTTCCTGCTCATGCATGCCATGGGCCCGAACGTCGCCGGCGTTATCGGCTCGGCCGTAGCCGCAGGCTTCATGCTGGCTATCTTCCTGTAAGCCTTACGCACACAGGACGCACAAGGGCGGCAACCTCCGGGTTGCCGCCCTTTCTTTATGCTTTCGCCTGGGTATTAGCGTGTCGATTGCGATGTGGATCCATTCTCGGAGCCCGACGCGCTCGACGATTCCACCGCAACGCTCGGCTCGGGCACCGATACGCTTACGGAGGTGCTCAGCGTGACCTTCTCGAAGCTGGGGGTGCTAATCGAAATGGGTTGCTGGGAATTGCAGCTGTCGGTAATCACGCTCGACAGCGCGAGTGCAATGGCTATCGCCACGAGGGGAACCATGCTGGCTTTGTGGCTTGGCTTCGGGGCGTCTTCCAAGGAATCCGCGAAACCTTGTTGCGATGATTGCTCCGCGCCTGTTTTCTCCGTCATTGCGCCTTCTCCCTTCAAGCGCCCCATGTCTATCATAAATGGAATGTTTTTACCTGGCAAAAGCGTACCATCCGTGTAAAGATGCAATGTCTCGCCACGTGTGGAACCAGAAAGGGCTATGCTCGTTCCTACGCTTTAACGGCAACGATTGGGAAGGGGCGACGTGGAAACATTTCTAAGCGCAGAATCCACGATGATCATCCTTTTCATCATCGTCGCCTGCGGGTTCCTGGCGCGCAAGCTCGGGTGGACCGACGACCGGTTCGACGCCGGACTCACAAAGCTCATCATGAGCATCAGCTGCCCGGCGCTCATCCTCGATTCCGTGCTGGGAAACACCGACCTGCCCGATGCAACGTTCATTCTGAACATCCTGGTCATCAGCATCTTCACGTATATCCCGCTTCTGCTTGTCGCGTGGATTGCGCCGAAAATTTACCGCGCGCCGCGCGGGTCGCAGGGCGCGCATCAGTTCACCATCGCGTTCGGAAACACGGGATTCATCGGGTTTGCCGTGGTCGGCGCGATTATCGGCAGCAATGCCGTGCTGTATGCCTCGATGTACAACATCATTTTCAACCTGGTTGTTTTCAGCTTCGGTGCGATGTTCGTGGCGTCTTCAGGCACGGTGAAGGTCTCGATGCGCGAGCATTTCTACAAGCTGTTGGCGCAGCTGCGAAGCCCCGCGATGATTGCCTGCTTTGTCGCGCTGGTACTGGCCTTGCTGGGCGTAACCGACAACGACGGGATTGTCGGGCGCACTTGTGACATGCTCGGAGCCATGACGCCGCCCGCATCGATGCTGGTCATTGGCTCGACGCTGGCGAAATACCACTTCAAGGACATGTTAGGCAATTGGCGCATCTACCCCACGGCGCTGCTGCGCCTGCTGGGCGCGCCCGCCATTTTCTGGTTCGTCGGCGGCTTGATTACCAGCGACACGTACCTGCTCGGCGTGCTAGCCCTCGAAAGCGCCATGCCCGCCGCCGCGCTCGGCACGATGTTCTGCATCATGTACGGCGGAGACCTCAAAACCATGAGTCAGGGCATGTTCGTCACAACCATCCTCTCGGTCATAACGATCCCCCTCGTAACCCTCGCGTTGTTCTAAGCGTATAATAGGCTCTCCCTCGCACACACAACATCATCCACAAAGCACGCTTGCCGTGCCTGTTGTGTCGTGCGCGATGAGTCTATTACCCCAGGGGTAATAGACTCATCGCCGGAAGAGAGGGGATGAAAATGAGCCAACATCAACGAGCGATAAGCGAAGGAAGCGTGTACCACGCAACCTCGCGAGGCGTCGCGCAACAGTCGATATTTGAAGACGACACCGACCGCCGGTACATGCTTGAGCTGCTCAGCGATTCATCTCATAAGTATCGTGTCGAAATATACGCTTGGTGTTTCATGAGCAACCATGTTCACCTGCTTCTTCATGCACCAATACAAGATATATCCCTATTCATGAACAGCGTTCTTTCGCGATACGCGAAACGCTTTAATACAAGGCATGCACGATCCGGCCATCTTTTTCAGGATCGCTTTTATAGCACCCCGATTGATTCCGATGAATACTTGCTTGTCGCCGTGCGCTATATCCACTTCAACCCAATTGGCATCGGCGTGCACAACCTAGCCGAGTACCAATGGAGCAGCTATCGGGAATACCTTGGGAGCCCCGGTTTATGCTCGCCTCGTTTCGTTCTTTCGGTCTTCGGCGGGCTGACGGGGTTTCTTGACTTCCACGCCGCGCCAAACAACGACCAAATGATGTACAGCAGGGCATTTGAAGGGGATGCGTCACGAAACAGCCAGTCGGACGATTTCCTTATCGCTTATGCGAAAAGCCTTCTTGGCATAGAGCACATCTCCGTAATAGCCCAATCGAGCACAGACGACCGCGATCGCATGCTGTGCATACTGAAATCCCGCCTGACTATCCGTCAGATAGCCCGCATCACCGGCCTCGGCCGCAACATCATCCAGCGCGCCCGCAATGAGTCAATTACCCCAGGGGTTTTTGACTCATCCGGTGCGGAGTTTTGTGATGAGTGAGCAGCCCATCAGTAGCACGAGCAACGTGCCAACTCCTCCGGAAACGGCTTCTATGATCATGATGGACTGGGGGTCGGTAAGGGAGGCGTACGTTCCAAGCATTTGCATTTCCAACATGAGCAGCGCCCCGATTGTGCCCGCAATCGAAACGCGCAGCAGAGTCTGCTGCCGCAAATCGCCCTTCCTCACCTTCGTGGCGTCTATGATGGCTACGATTGCGTTGTAGAACGTGAAGGTTGCCATGGCAATCATTGTCGCGGCCCAAGGAGAAGGGTTTATCAGGCACAACACCGCATTAAACACGACGAACGCGAAGTTTCCGAAAGAGCCTGCGCACAGGGTAAATAAGTTTGCGAAAGACGGATCATGCAAATACCGGTCTACAAACCCAATACGTTGCACTCGCTGAGCAAGCTGTTCTAATTTGCCCGCAAGGCCTTTCACTCCACTCCTCGAGTTCGCGGTGCAGCGCCAACAAACGCACCCACCAACCGTTTCTGAACGTATTTACCCTATAGGCAAAACATTGTTGCACATATCCCTTGGCACATCATCCCGGTGGGGCAGGTTTCCGGGTTTTTCCGTGCATGAACCGCATGCGATGTGCAGTTATGGCATAGTGTGCTTTCTGAATACACACTCGTGAAACGTTGCTTCAATGGAGGTATCAACATGGGTTTCTTCTCTCGCTTCGAACGCAAGATGGAAGACGGCTTCGAAGGAGCCGCCGATAAGATTTTCGATGCGCCGATTTCGCCGGTGCAGATTTCCAAGCGCGCGGAAAAGGCCATGCGCCGCGAGAAGATGGTCGGCGCTGGGCGCGAGTATGCACCCACGCTGTACACCGTGCTCGTGAACCCGCAGGACGACAAGCGCCTGTTCGGCTATTACCCCACGTTGGCCGGTGAAACCGAAACCTACCTGGCAGCGAAAGCCACTGAATACGGCCTGCTTATGGATGGGCAGCCGCTCGTGCGCTTCATCGTGGACAACGATCTGAAGCACGGCAAGTTCGATATCATCGCCGAAATGGTGAGCGCGCCGATCGTCGAGCAGCTGCGCGCCGAGGAGATGCGCCGCTACGGCATCGGTGGGGCAAAGCCCGCCAATTACCCGCAGGGTGTGCCGCAGCAAGCTCAGCCCCAACCCATCGAGCAGGAAGAACGCGAAGAGCGCCCCGTCTCCGCGCCGGTCTACGACGCAGAGCCGATTGCCGAGGCTCCCCAGCCGAAGCCTGTTCCCGTACCCGTGCCCGTTCCGGTGCCCGAGCCCGAGCCCGAACCCGAACCGGCTGCCCCGAAGCCCAAGCGCGAGCTTCCTTACGTGCCGGAAGAGGAGATCGACCGCTCGCTCGACTACGGCGAGTACACCTTCAACAGCCAGGACTTCCAGGATGGCCGCTACGACGAGCCCTACGAGGCGCGCCGCGAATCGCGCGACGCCGACCAGACGCAGCAGGCGCGCCAGTCCGGCCCCGCCGTGCTGGTGGGCGTGACGGAAAACGTGCGCCACAAGCTGAACTACACGATTATGGGCATCGGCCGCGGCAACGACAATGCCATCGTGGTGAGCGACATCAACGCAAGCCGCAAGCATGCCGAGCTGCGCTACGAAGATGACGGCTCCTGGAGCATCATCGACCTTAACAGCATGAACGGTACGCAGGTGAACGGCCGCAGGGTCGGCAGCGCGCGCCTGAACAGCGGCGATCGCATCACCATCGGCATTACCGACTTCATCTTCCGGTACGAATAAGCGTCCGGCCAACTAGATTGGATTGTTGCATGTTTGGCAATGTCAGCGCGGCCCGGGCGCCGTTCGTTAGAACGGCGGCATAGCTATGATTGATACCACGTTGCTGGTGGCTCGCATCCTGCTGGTCATCTTAATGTACCTGTTCCTGTTCGCGATTTTGAAAACCGGCGTGGGAATGGTGTCTGGCCAGCGGAAACGCGAAAAGAGCTGGACTGTGTACGTCGAGCGCGGCCCCAAGGAGCTGCGTGGCGTGAAAATCCGCGTGCGTGGACCGGTCACCGTGGGCCGCAGCCCCGGAAACGACATCGTCATCGGCGCCGAATACGTCAGCGGCCGTCATGCGAGGTTCAGCATCATGGGGCAAAACCTGTTCGTCGAGGACCTCAAGTCTACGAACGGAACTGCCGTGAATGGGCATCGCATCGTCGACCCCGTCGCGCTGAAGAGCGGCGACGTGGTAAGCGTCGGTGATATCGACATCCGTGTGAGGTTCGATTAATGCCGGCGGCGCATACTTCGAACATACATTTCGGCTCGCGCACCGATGTCGGTTGCCAGCGCGTGCGCAACGAGGACTCCCTTATCGTGAGCCCCCCTTTGTACGTTGTGGCCGACGGCATGGGCGGGCACAACGCCGGTGACGTCGCAAGCGAGGTCGCGGTGAACACGCTCGCCGCGCTCGCCCCCACGATTCCCGACGTGGATCTGCTTGGCCGCGCCGTGGAATCGGCCAACCACGCCGTAATTACCGAAGCACAAAAAGCCGGGTTCGAGGGCATGGGCACGACCATGACGGCCTGCGTGGTGCAAGGCGACAAGATCGCCATCGCGCACGTTGGCGACAGCCGCGCCTACTTGCTGCACACCGGCAAGCTCCAGCAGCTCACGCGCGATCACTCGTGGGTCGCCGACATGGTCGAGCAGGGAAGGCTCACGCCCGACGAGGCGCGCGTCCATCCGAATCGCTCGGTTATCACACGCGCGCTGGGCAGCGACCCGACGATGCAACCCGACCTCTACGAGATAACCGCGAGCGAGGGCGACCGCCTGCTGCTGTGCAGCGACGGCCTTACCGGCATGGTGGACGACGGCAGCATCCAGGCGATGCTCGCGCGCATCCGCGACCCCCAGCGCTGCGCTGCAGCCCTGGTGAAAGAGGCAATTGCGAACGGCGGGTCCGACAACATCACGGTTATCGTCGTGGATATAACGGGCACCAACGCGAAGGCCGAGCGCCGCGAGCGCCGCCGCAGCCGCGCGTGGATTATCTTGATGCTTGTCGCCCTGGTGGGAATAATCGGCGGCAGCATATTCGCCGCATACAACTGGATGCAAAACAGCGCATACCTGGCGGAAAAAGACGGGAAGGTGGTTATCTACCGGGGCATTCCCGACAGCTTCCCCGGCATCGAAACACATTGGCTCGTCGAGGAAACCGACCTCAATGTGAAGGACCTCCAACCCGGTATGCAAGCGCGCATCAGCGAAAACTATCCCGTCGATAGCGTCGACGAGGCGGAACGGCTGGTAGAGCAATACAAGCTCCAAGCCGAGGAAGACGCTGCAGCCGAAGAAGCCCGCACGGGTATTTCATCTAGCAGTTCGTCCACAAAATCATCCGCAAAGGGCAGTTCGAGTAGTTCGGCGGCCAAACGATGAGTAGGCGTAATACAGAACTCGCGCTGCTCATCATCGCGGCGCCCATCGTTATCTTGCTGTTCGGATCGCTCGTGGTCGCCAACGGCGGCGAGCTTTCCGTGAACACGCTCGGCGTGCCCATCGGCATTTTCGCAGCGTTCATAGGCGCGCATATCGCCATGCGCCGATTCGCCGAAAACACCGACCCGGCTATCCTGCCCCTTACGTTCGCGCTTTCGGGAATCGGCATTGCCTACGTTACCCGACTCGCGCCCGACCTGGCTGTTCGCCAAGTCGTGTGGTTATTCCTGAGCATCGCCTGCATGGTTGCCGTGCTCATTTGGGTGCGCAAGATCGAAAAGGTCGCGAACTTCAAGTACACGCTCATCGTCATTGGCGTGCTGTTGCTGCTCAGCCCGATGCTGCCGGTTGTCGGCACCGAAATCTACGGAAGCCGCATCTGGCTCACGTTCGCGGGATTCAGCTTCCAGCCAGGCGAAATCGCGAAGATATTCATCGTGCTGTTCCTCGGCGCCTACCTCGCCCAAAACCGCGAGATGCTCTCGGTGTTCACCTTGAAGATCGGGCCGCTGCGCCTGCCGGATTTCCGCACGATTCTCCCGCTGCTGCTCATGTGGGGCATCAGCATGGTCATCGTCATCTTCGAGAAGGACCTCGGCTCGGCCGTGGTGGTCTTCCTCGTGTTCCTCGCGATGCTCTACGTGGCCACCGGCAAATCGAGCTACGTCATCATCGGATTCCTGCTCGCAGCTGCAGGCGGCATCGCGGCATTCATGCTCTACAGCCACGTGCAGGTGCGTATCGACACCTGGCTGCATCCCTTCGCCGACCCGACCGGCACGGGATACCAGCTGGTGCAGAGCCTATACAGCCTGGCCGACGGCGGCATGATCGGCGTGGGTATCGGCCAGGGCATGGCCGAGACCATTCCCATCGTCGAAAGCGACTTTATCTTCAGCGCCATCACCGAAGAGCTGGGGTTGCTTGGCGCCGTAGCCGTCTTGTTGATGTTCGTGACCTTCGCCGTGCGCGGCATGGTCATCGCCGCCCGCGCGAAGAGCGACGTGGCAGCCCTCATCGCTGTAGGTCTCACGAGCATCATCGTGCTGCAGGCCTTTATCATCGTCGGCGGCGTCACGCGGCTCATTCCGCTTACCGGCCTTACCTTGCCCTTCATCAGCCAAGGCGGGTCGTCGCTGCTTTCGAGCTTCATCGCGGTGGGCCTGCTTGCCCGCTGTGGCGACGAGGCAACGGGCATCCACACGGAGCTCACGCAGGGCACGACGGGCCTTATCTCGGGCATGAGCGAGCTCGGACGCGTGGCCCTGGGCAAGCGCCTCACCCATATGATGATCGTGTTCAGCGTGCTCTTCGCCGTGCTTATCGCAAACCTCACGCTCATCATGCTCGTGCAGGCCGACACCTACAAGTCCATGCCGAACAACAACCACACCATCGCGCAGGCGCAGAAGAACGAGCGCGGCGTTATCTACACGAGCGACGGAACCATCCTCGCGCAAAGCGTTTACAACGAGGAAACGGGCGTGTACGACCGCTATTACCCGGCCGGCACGCTGGCCAGCCACATTGTGGGTTACTCGAGCGTGCGCTATGGCACCTCCGGGTTGGAGCGCACCTACAACGAGGTGCTTCAGGGCAAGCGCGTCCACGCCAGCTGGACGGATGTGATTGCAGAGCTCTCCGGCCAAGGTGCGCGCGGCAACGACATCCGTCTCACCATCGATGCCAACCTGCAGCAAGTTGCCCAAAATGCGTTGGAGGGATACAACGGCGCGTGCATCGTGATGGATCCGAAGACCGGCGCAATTCTGGCTATGGCCAGCAACCCCACCTATGCGGCAAGCGATGTGGAAGCGCTGCTGGAGAACCAAAACGGCGATTCCCTGGTGAACCGCGCGACCCAATCGCTGTATGCCCCAGGTTCCACCTTCAAGATGGTCACCTTGGCCAGCGCCTTCGAAAACGACATCGCCCGCGAGAACACGAGATTCAAGTCGCCGGGCAGCATGACCATCGGCAATGGCAAGGTTACCAACTACGATAACCACGACTACGGCACGATCGTCTTGAAGCGCGCTATGGAGTTGAGTTCCAACACCGTGTTCGGCCAGGTGGGCGTGAAGCTCGGCGCCGATGCGCTTGTGCGCACCTCCGAGAACTTCGGTTTCAACCATGCCGTGGACTTCGACACCGACGTGGCAACGAGCTTGATGCCCGATCCCGATGAGATGACGGAATGGGAAACCGCCTGGGCGGCAGACGGCCAGCCTGTGGGCGAGCATAAGAGCCCCGCCGGGCCGCAGGCGAGCGTCCTGCAGATGGCCCTGGTGGGATGCGCCATCGCCAACGATGGCGTGATCATGAAACCCTATCTTGTCGACAGCATCTACGATGCCGACGGCGAGAAAACACAGCAGACCACCCCCATCACCTATACGCGGGCGATTTCCGCCGATACGGCAAAGCGCGTGCGTAAGGTCATGGAGGGCGTCATTACCGACGGAACCGCCATGGGTGCGGGTATTCCGGGAGTCACCTTGGCCGCGAAAACCGGCACCGCCGAAACGGGCAAGGACATCGATGACTCATGGTATGTCTGCTTAGGCCCCACCGACGATTGCAACGTCGTTGTGGCGATGGTACTCGAGCAAGGCGGGGAGGGCACCGCGACTTTTGCAGCCCTTCCGGTTATTGAAGCAGCTTTGCAGTATCAGGGGGATTTATGAGTGGGAAGTGGTATAAATTCAATGATGGCAGATACAAAGATCGATTCACTGCAGTACGTATCTACCAGGTTTAAGGAGCACACGTGTCCGGAAGCATGATTGGAAGAACTTTCAGCGGGCGGTACCGCATCGTCGAGCGTATCGGCATTGGCGGCATGGCGGAAGTATATCGTGCGCAAGATACCGTTCTGGGACGCATAGTAGCCGTAAAGGTGATGCTGCCGCAGTATGCGGCCGACGCCGATTTCACCCGTCGATTCCGCCAGGAAGCAGCTGCTGCTGCCAACCTGCAGAGCCCCTATATCGTGAATGTCTATGACTGGGGCCAGGACGAGGGCACCTATTACATCGTGATGGAATACGTGCGCGGCGGCGATTTAAAGACAGCCATCAAGGAACGTGGCGCCATCAACCAGCGCAAGGTCGCTGAAATCGCTAGTCAGTCGTGCCAGGCGCTTTCGGTGGCGCATGGGCAGGATATCGTTCACCGCGACGTCAAGCCGCAGAACATCATGGTCCAGCCCGATGGCAACGTGAAGGTCATGGACTTTGGCATCGCACGCGC
>JAUNCA010000032.1 GCA_030526775.1 Coriobacteriia bacterium
CCTGCTTTGGCGAAAGTGCCACTGGCACTTTCGCGTCGTGCGGAACTGCGCGTGGGACCCCCCGCCCCCTCCTCGGAGCTACCGATACGGGGTTGAAGGAGAGCGAAGGCATTTCTGCTTCCACGTGTCATCCCGAGTGGGGTGCGAAGCGCGGAGTCGAGGGATCCCCTTCGGCGCTTGCCGCGGTAGACGCATCAAGGAAAGAATTCAAGGGGAGCGACGCGCCTTTTGAAAGTGGGGGGTTGCTCGTGACGGTTTCGGTTCCTGAGGGGGAGGAATTGGCTCGGCGGACGTTTAATCCGCGGTTGGGGATCGTTGGGGGGATCTCCATTATCGGGACGTCGGGGATTGTGCGGCCTATGAGCGAGGAGGCACTTATCGCGTCCATCGAGGTCGAGATGCGCACTATCGTAGCTGCTGGGAAGCGCGACCTGTTCGTGGTGCCGGGGAATTACGGGCGCGATTTTGCCTGCAACCGCTTGGGGCTGCGGGGGGATGAAGCGGTGCAATGCTCGAACTATTTCGGGGCCACGCTCGATGCGGCGTGCGTGCTGGGGTTCGAGCGGGTGCTTATCGTGGGGCATCTGGGCAAGATGGCGAAGGTGGCCGGCGGCGTGATGAACACGCATTCGCGGGTGGCCGATTGCCGGCTCGAAGCGTTGGCGGCGCACGCGGCGCTTGTCGGAGCGTCCCAAACGGTGATACGCCAGATTATGGAGAGCACTACGACCGATGCTGCGCTCGAGGTGTTGTATGCGAATGAGCTTGCTGAAGCTGCGATGGCATCGCTGGTAACGGCGTTGGCGGAGAAGCTGAACAACCGGGTTGCGGGGCGCTTGCAGGTGGAGGCCGTCGTGTTCTCCAACGTGCATGGCGTGCTGGGGCAAACGCCGGGGGCGCAAGCGTTGATGCAGTACTGGCGAGACGAGGAGGAGTGAGGCGATGGTCTACTTCGTGGGTGCCGGGTCGGGGGCTGCCGACCTTATCACGGTACGCGGGGCGCGGCTGCTCGGAGAGGCCGACGTCATCATCTATGCGGGCTCGCTTGTGAATCCTGCCTTGCTCGACTATGCCAAAGAAGGAGCCGAAATCCATAACTCCGCGAGCATGACGCTCGAGGAAGTGATTGCGGTCATGCTTGCAGCCGAGGCCGCGGGCAAAATGTGCGTGCGCCTGCATACCGGCGACCCGTCGCTGTACGGTGCGCACCGCGAGCAGATGGACTTGCTCGACGACGCGGGCATCGAATACGAGGTTGTGCCCGGGGTATCGTCGTTTTGCGGTGCGGCGGCTGCCTTGAAGGCCGAATACACGCTGCCGGGCGTTTCCCAATCGGTGATCATCACGCGCATGGAGGGGCGCACGCCGGTGCCCGAGGGCGAGAAGCTGCGGCTCATGGCCGCGCACGGGTGCACGCTCGTGCTGTTCCTCTCCACCGGTTTGCTCGAGGCCGCAACGGAAGAGCTGTTGGCCGGCGGGTATTCACCCGATACGCCGGCGGCTATCGTTTACAAGGCAACTTGGCCCGATGAGCAGGTATTTCGGTGCACCGTGGGCACGATTGCAGAAACGGCTCGCGATGCCGGCATCAAGAACACTGCGCTGGTGACCATCGGCGGGTTCCTCGGAGACGACTACGACCGCTCGAAACTCTACGATCCTGCGTTCACCCATCTGTTCCGCACGGGAACCGGCGAAGGGGAGGCCCGATGAGCAGCGTATCCTTCATCGCGTTCACGCGCCGGGGCTGCATTTTGGCGCAAAAGCTGGCGCGGGAATTGCCCGGGCGGCCGGATTATGCGGACTGGAGCTGCCGCGTGAGCGGGCCGACGCGATTTGCGGATGAACTCGGCATCGTGGATTACGGCGGGCTGGGCGATTGGACGGCCGCCGCGTTCGCGAACGATGACGCCCTCGTGTTCGTGGGGGCGACTGGCATCGCGGTGCGAGCGATCGCGCCCTATGCGAAGGACAAGCTGTCCGATCCGGCTGTCGTGAGCATCGATGAGGCAGGCTCCTTTGCGGTTCCGCTGCTTTCCGGCCATGTCGGAGGCGCAAATGAGTTGGCTCGGACTTTAGCCGCTCTTGCCGGTGGTCAGGCGGTTGTCTCGACGGCCACGGATGTGAACGGGGTGTTCGCCGTCGACGAGTGGGCGGAGCGCAACGGCTTTGCCATCGTCGAGCGTGAGCTCGCCAAGAAGGTATCCGCGACCCTGCTCGAGGGCGGGACCGTTGGATTCGCATCCGACTTCGAGTGGACGGGTGATTTGCCTGCAGGATTGGTCGAAGGGCCGGCGGCGCTCGGCATGAGCGTTTCGACGGACGCTATGACCAGTCCGTTTTCCCAAACCTTGCACCTGGTGCCGCGTACCGTCGTGGTGGGCGTGGGCTGCCGTCGGGGCATCGAGTACCAGGTGTTTGCGCAAGCGGTCGATGGCGCGCTTGAAGCGGCTGGCGTCTCGTGGCATGAGGTGGCAGCGCTTGCAACCATCGACGTGAAGCGCAACGAGGAGGCCATCCGGCTATTGGCCGAAGCGCACTGCTGCAAGGTGCGGTTCTACACCGCCGAGCAACTTGCGCAGGTGCCCGGGGATTTCGCTTCGTCCGCATTCGTCGAGCAGACGGTGGGCGTTGGCAATGTATGCGAGCGCGCGGCCTGTGCCGACGGTGCGCATCTCATCGCGGCTCGCCACGCGCAAGACGGCATAACCGTCGCCCTCGCAAAATTGCATAAAAAGGGACAGTCCCTTTTTATGCAATTTTCCGAAACAGGCCCGGCTGGTGTGCATGTCGTGGGTTTGGGGCCAGGAGGGGGCGCCGACCTGTCGGGCCGTGCTCGGGCGGCCATCGAGGCGAGCGACCTCGTGGTGGGATACACCGTTTATGTCGATTTGCTCCGCGCCGATTTCCCCGAGAAGGAGTTCTACACCACGCCGATGCGCAAGGAGGTCGAACGCTGCCGGTACGCCCTTGAGCAGGCAGCGGCGGGGCGCGACGTGGCCGTGGTGTGCTCGGGCGACCCGGGTGTATACGGCATGGCCGGTTTGGTGTTCGAGCTCGCGCAGGAATACCCGTCGGTTCCCATCGAGGTGATTCCCGGCGTTTCCGCCTCGAACGGCGGAGCGGCGGTGCTCGGCGCGCCGCTGATGCATGATCATTGCCTGATTTCCCTTTCGGATTTGCTTACGCCGTGGGAGACGATCGAGCGCCGACTTGTGGCGGCGGCGCAGGCCGATTTCGTCATCTGCCTGTATAACCCCTCGTCGCACAAGCGTCCCGATTACCTGCAGCGCGCGTGCGACATTCTGCTTGCGCACCGCTCGCCCGACTCCGTGTGCGGCACGGTGAGCAATATCGGGCGCGTAGGGCAGCAAAGCCAGGTGCTCACGCTCGGCGAGCTGCGCGATACGCCGGTTGACATGTTCACGACCGTGTTTATCGGGAATAGCCAGACCCGGGAAATAGACGGGCGCATGGTGACGCCGCGTGGCTACCTGCAAAGGAGGAGCTGATCGATGGGCGCTGCGGGGAACATGTCGTCTGCGGGCGTGCCCGAAGTGCTCGTGTTCGGCGGAACGAGCGAAGGCCGCGAGATTGCCGAGTGGCTTGGTTCGCGCGGGAGCTGCACGGTGCACATAAGCTCGCTCACAGAATACGGCGGCTCATTGGTGAGCGGTCTTCCGCGCGTGCGGGCGCTCACGGGCCGTATGTTGCCCGAGCAGATGGAATCCCTGATGCGCGAGCATGCCTTCTCCTGTGTGGTCGATGCGACGCATCCCTATGCGGTTGGCGTGTCGTCGAACATCGCCACCTGCGCCGCGTCATGCGGGGTGCCGTTGTACCGCGTGTTGCGCGAAGGGGAACCAGAGGGGCCGTGGATCGGGCTCGATACGGCGGAACAGGCGGCAGCGTATGTGGCGAAGCGGCCGGGAAAGGTTCTGTTGACGACAGGCAGCAAGGATCTCGCAACGTACGTGGCCGCGCTCCCCGACTATCGGGAGCGCTTGTATGCGCGCATCTTGCCCGTGCCGTCATCGATTGCTGCCGCTGATGGGCTCGGGGTCCCTGCGAGTCACATCGTCGCGATGCAAGGGCCGTTCTCGCAGGAGCTCAACAAGGCGTTGCTGCGCGAATTCGGCATCGGGATAATGGTGACGAAGGCCTCGGGCGCAGCCGGTGGTTTCTGGGAGAAAGTGGAGGCCGCGCGTGAATGCGGCGTCGAGCTCGTAGTAATACACCGCCCGGTGGAAACTGAAGGCTGCTCGCTCGAGCAGGTGAAACAGACGTTGATGAACGTGCATGGCCTGTAGGGAGGTTCGCATGAAGGTGTACGTTATCGGTGCTGGCATGGGGAATGCGGATACGCTGACCGTTGCCGCTATGCGTGCCATCGAGTCGTGCGATGCGCTTATCGGCGCCAAGCGGTTGCTGGAGGCGTTCGATTCCCTGCCGTGCGAGAAACGCGTGCTCGTCCGCGCGGACGACATCGTTGCGGCCGTTGCTGAGCTGCAAGCTGGCGATGCGGCGCATGCTTGCATCCTGATGTCGGGCGATGTGGGCTTCTACAGCGGGGCGACCAGCCTGTACGACCGCTTGTCTCCCTACGATGTGGAGGTCATTCCCGGAATATCCTCGCTAGGGTACTTTTGCGCCAAGTTGCGCACGCCCTGGCAAGATGCGAAGCTCGTTTCCGCCCATGGGCGCGAGCACGATGCGGTGGGCGACATCCAATCGCACGCGCTGACGTTCTGCATTACGGGCGGCAAGACGAAGGTGCAGGATATTTGCCGTGAACTGGTAGAACGTGGGTTCGGGGACCTGGAGGCAGCGGCGGGCGAGCGCCTGTCGTATCCGGAAGAGCGCATCGTGAAGGGCACGGCGGCCGAGCTCGCGGAAATGGAGTTCGCCGACCTCTCGGTGCTGCTCGTGTGGAATCCCCGTCCGCTTCAGCGTGAATTCGGCGCTCCGGCTTTGCCCGATGCGGCTTTCGAGCGGGGGCCTGTTCCCATGACGAAGGGCGAGGTGCGCGCGCTCGTGGTGGCGAAGATGCACATCGCCGCCGACCACACCGTATGGGATGTGGGTGCCGGCACGGGTTCGGTCTCCATCGAGGCGGCGCGTGCCGCATACCGCGGCCGCGTGTTCGCCATCGAGAAAGAAGCAGATGCGATTGAGCTGCTCGAACGCAACCGCGAGGTCCATGGCGCAACGAACCTGACGATTGTTCCCGGCACGGCTCCGGAGGCGCTCGCCGGTTTACCCGCGCCCGATTGCGTGTTCATCGGGGGATCGGGCGGTGCGTTGGCCGGCATCGTCGAGGCTGCGCTTGCGGCGAACCCCGCCGCGCGCATTTGCGTGACGGCTGTAACCTTGCAGACCCTTGCGGATATCGTCTCCTGCCTGCAGCAACTTGGCGTCGAGGATGCCGACATCGTGCAGGTTTCGGTCGCGCGAGCGCAGCATGTTGGCGCATACAACCTGATGAAGGCTGAAAACCCCGTGTACATTGCGACGTTTTCCCTCGGGTCTCCTCAGGAGGATTCATGAGTCCGGGCGCCGCGCGCCTGCTGGTGGGCGCACCGGCAAGTGGCAGCGGTAAGACCACCTTCACCTGCGGATTCATGCATGCGCTTGTACGGCGCGGGCTTGCGGTTTCGGCATGCAAATGCGGGCCGGACTACATCGATCCGCTATTCCATACCGAGGTCATCGGTGCGCCGTCGCGCAACCTCGACCTGTTCTTCTCGGGCGAAAGCCAGGTGCGCGCCCTGGTGGCCGATAGCTGCGCAATTAGCGATGTCGTGGTTATCGAAGGCGCTATGGGCTACTACGACGGCATCTCAGTGAGCGCTGCGGCATCGGCTTGGGATGTCGCTTGCGCTACCGGTACGCCGGCGGTGCTCGTGGTCGATGGGCGCGGGCGGGCGCGTTCGATTGCAGCCGAAGTGCTCGGGTTCGCGCGATTCCGCGAAGATAGCCAGGTGAAGGGCGTGGTGTTGAACCGCGTGTCCGAGATGCTGTACCCGCGCCTGAAAGAGCTCGTGGAAGCCGAAGCCGGCGTGCGCGTGTACGGCTATCTCCCCATGCTGCCAGATTGCAGTCTGGAAAGCCGCCACCTGGGACTCGTGACGGCGGCCGAAGTCGTCGACCTGCGCGCCAAACTCGACCGCCTCGCCGATGCCATGGAACAAACCATAGACATCGACGGCCTACTCGAGCTTGCCGCGGTGAGTGCGACAGCACGTCATCCTGAGCGGAGCGCGGAGCACGGAGTCGAAGAATCTCCAGCGCCCCAAACTGCGAATGATCCCGTCCGCATTGCAGTGGCACGGGATGATGCGTTCTGCTTCTACTATGCCGATACGCTGCGGTTGCTGAAGGCGTTGGGGGCAGAGCTCGTGGAGTTCTCGCCCCTGGCAGATACGCGCTTGCCGGAAGGCGTTGCCGGGTTGTATCTGGGCGGCGGGTATCCGGAATTGCACGCGCGGGAGCTGTCAGAAAACGCGTCTATGCGGGAATCGGTGGTGGCGGCCATTCGGGGCGGCATGCCGACGATTGCCGAGTGCGGTGGGTTCCTATACTTGCACGAACGGCTCGAAGGCGATGATGGCGCAACGTACCCGCAGGTTGGAGCGATTGCCGGACGGGCGTATCGGACGGAGCGGCTCGGGCGTTTCGGGTACGTGACGCTTACCGCGCAGCATGACGGGCTGCTTGCGGCTGCGGGCGAGCAGCTGCGGGCCCACGAGTTCCACTATTGGGATGTGGACGATCCCGGCGATGCGTTCTTGGCCGAGAAGCCCCAGTCCACACGCTCGTGGCGCTGCTGCATCTCCACGCCGAACTTGCATGCCGGATTCCCGCACCTGTATCTTCCGGCGCATCCGCAGGCGGCATCCCGCTTTGTCGATGCATGTCGCGCCTTTGCACAGCGTGGTGAAAAGGCCTGATCCCATGCAGCATGTCTTGGCCATGATAATCGGATTCGTGCTCGACCTCCTCATAGGCGATCCGCACAGCATGCCGCATCCGGTGCGTTGGATCGGAACGCTTATTGCCGCGCTCGAGAAGCCGCTCAGAGGCGCGTTTCCCAAAACGCCTTCCGGAGAGCGGCTGGCCGGAGTCGTCTTGGTCGTGGTCGTCGCGGGCGTTTCCTTCGGGTGCGCGGTGCTCGTCCTATGGCTTTGCGGGCTGGTGAATTGGTGGTTCGCGCTCGCGGTGGAAAGCGTGCTGTGCTATTGGATGCTTGCCACGAAAAGCCTGCGCGATGAGAGCATGGCCGTTGCCCGCGAGCTTGAGCGCGGAGACCTCCCGGCTGCCCGTCGGGCTGTGAGCATGATCGTCGGACGAGATACCGACCGGCTCGACGAGACCGGCGTGGCCAAGGCGGCGGTGGAGACCGTGGCCGAGAACGCCTCGGATGGCGTTATCGCCCCGCTCTTCTACATGGCCATAGGTGGCGCTCCTCTTTCCGTGCTGTACAAGGCGGTGAACACGATGGATTCCATGGTGGGCTACAAAAACGACCGGTATCGGTATTTCGGTACCGCGGCTGCGAAGACCGATGACGTGTTGAATTTCGTGCCCGCCCGCCTTGCGGGAATCTTGATGTGCGTGGCCGCGCCGCTCGTGGGAATGGATGGACGAGGCGCGTGGCGCATTTTCCGGCGCGACCGTCTGGCGCACTCCTCGCCGAATTCCGCGCATACCGAAGCCGCGTGCGCTGGCGCCCTTGGCGTGCAGCTTGCGGGCGGAAGCTACTATTTCGGCGCTTTCGTCGAGAAGCCGACCATCGGGGATGCGAATCGCGCGGTCGAGTGCGCCGACATCGCGCGTGCGAATCGGCTGCTGTACGCAACCGCTGTTCTTGGGCTTTTGGTCTGCCTGCTGCTTTGCAGCGGCATTTGGCTTGGGGGAGTGGGAGGTGGTTCGGCGTGGTAGCGTCCATGGCAAGGTACGAGCATGGCGGCGATGTCTATACCGAAACGGGCGCACGAAGCGGCCTCGTCGACTTTTCCGCAAACCTCAACCCGCTCGGCATGCCGGAACAAGTGGTGCGGGCTTTGCGCGAAGCGGCGGATTCGTTCGACGTCTATCCCGATTTGCAATGCCGGGAGCTCAAGCGCGCCTTGGCGGATAAGCTCGGCGTGCCCGCGGGCTGCATCGTGTGCACGGCGGGAGCGACCGACCTCATTTGGCGTCTGTGCCGGGCCATCCGTCCGCAGACGGCGCTGCTCGTGGCACCCGGCTTTTCCGGATACGAGCAGGCGCTCGAACGGGTTGGCGCCCGCATCGTGCGGCATGCGCTGAGCGAGCAGGAGGGCTGGCGCGTAACGGAGCGTATCTTGGACGAGGTGCCGCTCGTTGGCGGAACGGAATCCGCCCAGCAACGTGCCATCGTGTTCCTCTGCAGCCCGAACAACCCGACAGGGATCACCATCGAACGTAGCCTCATCGTGCGCGTGCTGGAGGCGGCGCAGCGGGTGGGGGCAATCGTCGTGCTCGACGAGTGCTTCCTTGCGTTCACCCGCAAGGCCTCTGCGGTCGAGCTCTGCGAGCGATTCCCGAACCTGGTCGTGATGCGCGCCTTCACGAAGACCTACGCGATGGCGGGGCTTCGCCTGGGTTACGGCGTGTGTTCTGATGCCCGTTTGCTGAACGGTCTGGAGGAGGTGGGCCAACCGTGGGCGGTTTCGGTTCCAGCGCAGGTTGCGGGAATCACGGCGCTCGGCGTCGAGGGTTGGATCGAGCGTTCGCGGGCTTATGTGGATGCAAATCGCTCCACACTTGCCCAAGGTTTGCGCGGGCTCGGCATGCAGGTGATTCCCGGCGAGGCGAACTACCTGCTGTTCCGCAGCCCGGTTGAGATTTACGAACCGCTGCTCGAGCGCGGATTCCTTGTGCGCCGGTGTGGGAACTACGAAGGTCTCGACAGAAGTTGGTATCGGGTGGCCGTGCGCACCGCAGAGGAAAACGCCGCCCTGCTGCAGGCTCTTGGGGCGATATGGGAACAGCTCCTACACGACGACCAGATGGAGGAGGGGCGATGACCGCGAAGCCGATTATGATTCAAGGAACGATGTCGGGTGCTGGCAAGAGCCTGTTGACCGCAGGCCTATGCCGAGTATTCGCGCAGGACGGGTACAAGGTCGCGCCGTTCAAGTCGCAGAACATGGCGTTGAACTCGGCCATTACGGCAACCGGTGCGGAAATGGGCCGCGCCCAAGTGGTGCAGGCCGAGGCCGCGGGCGTGCCCCCCGAATCGGCCATGAACCCCATCTTGCTGAAACCCACCACCGATGTAGGATCTCAGGTAATCGTGAACGGTCACGTGTTGGGCACAATGAGCGCGCGTGAATACTTCGCCTTCAAGCATACGCTCGTTCCGGAAATCATGCGCGCCTACAACGACTTGGCAAGCCGCTTCGACATCATCGTCATCGAAGGCGCTGGTAGCCCTGCCGAGGTGAACCTCAAGGATGGCGACATCGTAAACATGGGCATGGCGAAGATGGCGAAATCGCCCGTGCTGCTCGTGGGCGATATCGATCGCGGCGGTGTGTTCGCGCAGCTCTTAGGCACGCTCATGCTGCTGGACGACGACGAGCGGCGCCTGTGCAAGGCGCTCGTGGTGAACAAATTCCGCGGCGACAAGAGCATTCTCGAGCCGGGGCTCGACATCTTGCGCGAGCGCAGCGGGCTTCCCATCGCGGGCGTTATCCCGTACGCGCAGCTCGACATCGACGACGAGGACAGCCTATCGGATCGCCTTGCGGTACGCTCGGGCGCGGCGTTGGTCGACATCGCGGTGGTACGCCTGCCGCGCATCTCCAACTTCACCGACTTCATCGCGCTCGACGCCATCGACGGCGTGGGGGTGCGCTACGTGCAGCGGTCATCGGAACTGCGCGACCCCGACCTCATCATCATCCCGGGGACAAAGAGCACGCTTGCCGACCTGAAGTGGTTGCGCGAGAGCGGATTGGAGGCTGCAATCTTGAAACGCGCGGCTGTGGGAACGCCGATATTCGGCGTCTGCGGCGGGTACCAGATGCTCGGCCAGGAGGTGGCCGACCCCACCGGGGCAGAAGGGGGCGGAACGCTTCGGGGGATGGGCTTGCTGCCCATGCGCACCGTCTTCGAGCCCGCAAAGCGCCAAACCCGCGCCCGGGGAAGCATTGCGGTTCTTGGGGGACCGCTGGCGGCGCTTTCGGGCATGCCGGTGGAAGGCTACGAGATCCATATGGGTGCGACGACACCGCTCGGGGGAGCGCCCGTATGCCATCTGGAAACGCAGGGCGTCATGGTGGAGGATGGCTGTTGCAGCGGTTCGGTGTACGGGAGCTACCTGCACGGCATCTTCGACAGCAGGGAATGCGCACAGGCATTGGTCGATGCGCTTCTGACTGCAAAGGGCATCGAGCCGGGGGGGCTACAAGCCGTCGACATGCACGCATACAAGGAATCCCAATACGACATGCTCGCTCAAACACTGCGTGAACACATGGATATGCAATTGATATATAACATCCTCCGCAAAGGCGTATAGAATAGCGGGAACCGTATCAAGAAGACCCGGGCGCTCGATCGTTCCTGCGCAGAGCGTGGTCGTCCAGAAGGAGGCGGCATGGAGATTGCCAAAAAGCGCGAAGGCACCCTACTGACCATCACCCTGGAGGGAGAACTCAATACGGTTACCGCCCCTCAGCTGGAAGCGGCTATTGCAGAGGATTTGAAAACCGTTAACGACGTCGTCTTCGATATGACCGACCTGTTCTACATCACCTCGGCCGGTCTTCGTCTATTGCTCGCGGCTCAACAAGAAACCGCTGGGCGCGGTAACGTCGTCGTTCGCGGTGCGTGCGAGGAAATCCGCGAGATCATTGCAATCACCGGGTTCGATTCCATTCTCACCCCCGAATAGCCTACAGGGGAATCTCGGTATCGGCTTCGATGGGCAGGTAACGGGCATGCAGACCCTGTGCACGAAAGCATATGGTGCTGGCCAAGTTGATCGGGTGAATGGCTTCTTCTCGATGGCGGCACTTGTCGGCGGCATCATCTCGGTCTTGCTCTTGCTTGTATTCGTGTTTTGCGGCGATTCCATCGGCGCGATGCTTGGCGCCGTCGGCAACTCCGCCGATCTGCTGCCAAGCCTGAAGGCCTATCTTATCGGCCTCGGCGTCGGCACGCCGGGAATCGTGCTCTTCACCTTGCTCTTGCCCCTTGTCCAGATGAGCGGCGGCAGCCGATTCGCGAAGATCTCGGTGAGTGCGGGTCTCATCGTCTGCGTGGTGGGCGACATCCTGGCGGTTGTGTTCAACGCCGGCATGCTCGGTATCGGCCTTGCGACGAGCGCCGGAGAATGGCTCCAATTCTTCATCTTGCTCGGATATGCGACGAGCCCGAAGTCTTCGATTCGCTTCTCCATTCGGGATATCGAATGGAAAGAGCTTGGCAGCATGGTGGCGATGGGCCTTCCCAAGGCAATTCGACGGGT
Organism: Coriobacteriia bacterium; assembly: GCA_030526775.1. GTDB lineage: Bacteria > Actinomycetota > Coriobacteriia > Coriobacteriales > Eggerthellaceae > UMGS1519. The sequence goes on from JAUNCA010000032.1 coordinate 11,501, forward strand.
TGCCAATATGCTGCGCCCGCTTATCCTGAACCGCCTCGTGCTCACGCTCGGCGGCAGCGCTGCCATGAGCGCTATGACGATTCGCAACAGCCTCGATGGCCTGGGCGATGTCGTGGGCTCGGGCATTGCCGCGGCGGTGATGCTTGTCATCGGCATTTTGTACGGCGAGGAAAACCGCGTCGGCATCTTCCAGATTTGCCGCCTCGCCATCAAGAGCATCTTCATCGGCGTGGGTGCGGTTGCGGCTGTGCTGTTCGTTGCGGCTCCTTGGCTTGCGGAACTCTATGCGGCGGGCAGTGTCGAGGTGGCCGATTTGGCGACGTTCGCAATCCGGTGCATGGCGATAAACCTCATCCTCAACGCCATCATCGAGTCGTACATCAACTTCCTCCAAGCAACCGAGCAAATGCTCAAGACGCATATCGTGAATGTGGCGAGCCGTTTCGCATGCGTGGTTGTTTGCGCGTTAGTGTTTGGCTCCCTGTTCGGGATAAACGGCGTGTGGCTGGCGTTTCCCGTGGGCTCGCTCCTCCTCATCGTAGCCATCGCCGTAATCACCATGGTGCGCAAACGCAGCGTCTGGATAACCCTCGAAGACGTGCTCGGCTTGCCCGCAGACTTCGGCGCGGCACCCGAAGATACACTGCGATTCAGTGTTACGAGCGAGGACCAGACCTATCCCATCAAGACGCAGGATATCTACGACTTCTGCGATGCGCATGGGTTCGACCGGAAAAAGGCGTTCCGTACTGCTCTTTGCTTAGAGGAAATGGTCACCAATATCGTCGACCATGGGTTTGTGTTGGATGACAAGCCCCACTCGGTTGACGTCCGTATCGTGGCGAAGGGCGACGAGCTCATCGTGCGCGTGCGTGACGACTGCCCGCTATTCAACGTGAGGGAAAAGGGCGAGGAGTGGAAGGAACACCCGGACAACATCGCGGATAATATCGGCATCCGCATGACGATGGCATCTGCCAAAGACCTGAAGTACGTGAATACATTGGGAACCAATACGCTTATCATCACGGTGTAATCGGGTTTGCCCGCCGAGTGCGGGCGGTTCCGACATGAACCTGTTATTCGGACGGTACGGAGGAGGGCACATGGGAGAGCTGGACAAGCTGGAGTTCGTGAAACCGGCGGATATCGAACGGAGAAGCTTCGAGATCATCAGCAAAGAATTGGGCGACAAGTGCCTTGATGCGCGCAACGAGCTCGTCGTGAAACGCGTTATCCACACGACCGCAGACTTCGACTATGCCGACAACCTCGTATTTTCCGAGAACGCCACCGCCATTGGCGTGCAGGCGCTAAAAGCCGGATGCTCCATCGTCACCGACACGCAGATGGCGGCATCGGGCATCAACAAGCGCGTGCTCGCGCGTTTTGGCGGGCAGGTGCACAACTTCATGCAGGATGCGGATGTGGCCGCAGAGGCCCGCGAACGTGGGGTGACGCGTTCGGCGGTGTGCATGGAGCGGGCGGCGGCTTTGAACAAGCCCCTTATATATGTAATAGGAAACGCTCCGACCGCGTTGGTGCGGCTGTACGAGATGCTGCAAGAAGGCGCAATGTCCTTCCCGCCGCAGCTTATCGTGGGCGTGCCCGTAGGGTTCGTGAACGTGGTGGAGTCGAAAGAGCTCATCTGCAACCTTGACGTGCCGCACATCGTTGCCCGCGGACGCAAGGGGGGAAGCAACGTGGCTGCGGCCATCTGCAACGCCCTGTTGTACCTTGCAAGTGGGGACGCACGGGAATAGCCGCACATCTGCTATGTGCGGATTAGGTGGATATGGTGATTCGCTACGGGCAATTTATTAAGAATGCCTAATAGAATTATAGGGAGCATTAATAATTCTATCGAATAGATAGATTTCTTCGATTATTACAGCCTAGTTTTATTCGTCTTCCTTTAGTTGATTTAAAATAGGTGCCAGGAAAAGTCGGAAGGCTTGGCGCATTGCGTTCTCTTTACGACGAATCGCAGGTGTCGGGCAGGCCGATGCATTCGATGCGAAAGGAAGTAATATGGAAGGCACTATGAACGCTCTGCTGAAGACCGCTCCCGAACCGGATGCGATGCAGTACGTCGAGGATTTCCCGATTCCTCAGATTAAGGAAGACGAAGTCCTGCTCGAGATCAAGGCTGCCGGCATCTGCGGCACCGACCACTCGCTGTATCGTTGGAACGAGGCTATCGCCAACTCCTACAACATCCAGTGGCCGGCAATCTTCTGCCATGAGTTCTCCGGCGTTATCGCCGAGGTGGGCCCGAAGGCTCCCCAGAACCTGAAGCCTGGCATGCGCGTCACCGCCAACCCCATCCTTTATGATGACACCTGCGAGTGGTGCGACCGCGGCATGGTCAACATCTGCGACAACCGTCCGTTCTATGGCACCGACCTGCCGGGCGCCTTCGCCAAGTACATGGCGATCCGCGGCATCAACGTCATCCCGATGCCCGAGAACATCCCGTTCACCCAGGCTGCCCTCATGGAGCCGCTGTGCGTTGCCATGAACGCTGTTGAGCGCCTCGATCCGCAGATCGGCGACACCTGCGTCGTCATGGGCCCCGGCGCCATCGGCCTGCTCATGGTCTCCCTGCTCATCCAGGCTCGCGGCATCCGCAAGGTCATCGTCACCGGTCTCGATGCCGACGCCAAGCGCTTCAAGGTTGCCGAGAAGCTCGGCGCCATCTGCGTGAACGGCTCCCAGTGCAACGTCGTCGAGAAGGTTAAGGAACTCACTGACGGCAAGGGCCCGAACTGCATCTTCGACGCTGCTGGTCACTTCACCGTCGTGCAGCAGGCTGTGGAAATGGTCGCCAAGAACGGCAAGATCGGCATCACCGGCCTGCCGGCCCGCGCTTCCGAGCTCCACATGACCCCGATCGCGATGCGTCAGATCTCCATCATCGGTTCTCGCGCCTACACCCGCAAGAACTGGAAGCAGGCTCTGAACCTGCTCGCCAATGGCTTCGACATCTCCCTGATCTCCAACATGGTTGTCCCGATGTCCGAGTGGCGTAAGGGCATGGAGTTCATCGAGTCCGGCGAAGGCCTGCGCGTTGTCCTCGAGCCGTAAGGCTTTGCGCAAGTACGCGGACTTAACGTTCTATCGTTGAACAAACGGGTCCCGGCCGCGAGACTGGGACCCGTTGCAATTAAACAAGGGGGCTTACCCGGAGTGGGTAAAGCCGCCCTACGAACAAAGGAGTAATTACATGGCAGGTTTGGAAGGTACCATCGTTATCGACCTCACCCAGTATGCAGCCGGCCCGGCCGCTTCCCGCGCTCTCGCCGAGATGGGCGCCACGGTCATCAAGGTCGAGCCCTTCACCGGTGACGAGCAGCGCACCCAGGGTCTGGCTTGGGGCATGCGTTTCCGCACCGAGTTTGACGACGTTGCGTACGACTGCGGTTCCTTCAACAAGGAATGGACCGCCATCGACTGCAAGAACCCCGAGGGCAAGGAAGTTATGCTCAACCTCCTGTCCAAGGCCGACATCTTCGTGACCTCCCTGCGTTCCGGCGCTCTGAAGCGCCTGGGCCTGGACTACGAGACCCTGCACGAGATGTTCCCGCGCCTGGTGTGGGCTCAGAACCGTGGCTACGGCGAGTTCGGCCCGCTGAAGGACGCCAAGGGCTTCGACGCCACCGCGTTCGCCGCCCGTTCCGGCTTCGTGTCCGCCATTCCGCAGAACAACGCCACCTACGAGCCGGGCAACAGCCCCATCGCGTTCGGCGACTGGAACACCGGCTGCGCTCTGGCCGCCGGCATCCTCGGCGCCTATGCTTGCGCGCTGAAGACCGGCGTTGGCGATAAGGTCACCGGCTCCCTGTACCACGTGGGCACTTGGGGCATGACCTCCGCCATCATCGCTCAGCAGCAGGGCTGCGACTACCCGAAGGACCGCATGGAGGCCAAGTGCCCGACCAACAACAGCTACGTGTCCTCCGACGGCATCTGGTTCCTCATGTGCTTCGGCCACTACAACAAGTACCATGAGCTCGTCTTCAAGACCCTCGAGATGGATCCCATCTGGTACACCGCCGAGGAGTACAGCACCCTCGAGATCATGGCCGACAACGGCAAGTACGTTGACGTCGTCGCCGCCATGCACAAGGCCTGCAAGCAGTTCACGTTCGCAGAGCTCGAGAAGCGCTTCCGCGAGAACGACATTCCGTTCGAGAAGATCCAGACCGTCACCGACGTTCTGAACGACGAAGAGGCCTTCGCCAACGACCAGCTCCGCAAGATCCCGTACGCCGAGCAGGGCTATGACAAGACCGGTTTCCCGGATGACGGCACCTACACCGTTACCACCATGCCGTTCCGCCTGAAGGGCCTTGGCGACCCGGTTCTGTATCGCAGCCGTCCGACCGGCTACGACACCCGTCGCATCCTGAAGGAGTTCGGCTACACCGACGACGAGATCGACAAGCTCGATGCCAATGGCGCTGTCATGTGCTACAAGGGCGAGCCGTGCCCCGAGCTGGTTCTCCAGCCCAGCTATGGCCCGAACACCCCGGAGGAGAGGAAAGTTAAATAATGCCGAAGTCCAGCTTTAACGACATTACCGTCCTCGACTTTTCGCGCTATCTGCCCGGCGGTTATGCAACGCAGACCCTGGCCGACCTTGGCGCAAACGTCATCAAGTGCGAGGATACCGGTCTTGGCGACTTCATGCGCCATGACTTCCCGACCAAGGGTGGCGGCGTTTCCTACTACGTGAACGCCCTCGGCCGCAACAAGAAGTCCGTCTCCTTCAACCTCAAGAACCCCGAGGTTGTCGAGGCATTCAAGAAGATGGCTGCCGAAGCCGACATCATCGTCGAGTCCTTCCGTCCGGGCGTCACCAAGAAGCTCGGCATCGACTACGATACGATTAAGGCTATCAACCCGCGCATCATCTACTGCAGCATTTCCGCTTACGGCGCCACCGACCCCCGTTCGCTGAAGCCGCAGCACGACCTGAACATGCAGGCCACCGCTGGCTACCTGGCCGTGAACCACGGCTCCATGAGCCCGCTGCACCTGTGCGACCTTTCCACCGGCATGGTGGTTGGTCAGGCCCTGCTGGCCGCTCTGCTCGAGCGTAACGCCACTGGCGAGGGTTGCTACATCGACACGAGCATGTTCGACTGCTTCGTGTGGTGGAACTCCCTGCTCGACAGCCGCTGGAGCTTCAACGACGGCGTCTGCAAGCGTACCGACCTCGAGTATCCGTCCCTGGCTTACAACGTGTACGAGACCAAGGATGGCAAGCGCTATACCCTCGGCATGGTTGAGGACAAGTTCTGGGCCAACTTCTGCAAGGCTATCGGCCATGAGGAGCTGCTCGGCCATGGTCTCGACCGCGAGTGGGAAGCCCCCGAGATGTTCGAGACCGTCCGCGAGATCATGAAGTCCAAGACCTGCGACGAGTGGGTTGCTTGGTTCGATCAGCCGGAGAACGCCAACATGTGCGCCGCTAAGGTCAACACCAAGACCGAGGCTGTTGCCCAGCTGTGCGAGGAGAATCCCGAGGCTCTGGCCTACGTGGAGTTCCCGCGCGTCGGCCGCGTGCTGCAGACCGGTCTGCCGCACCACCTGTCCAACATCCCGACCCCGATTTCCGAGTACAAGGCCGTTTCCGACCTGGGCGAGGACACCGAGGCCGAGCTGAAGAAGGTTGGCTACGACGACGCAACCATCGCCCGTCTGCACGAGGAAGGCGGCATCAAGTTCGCTTCCGACTTCCCGTACGAGGACGACCGTGCGCCTATCGCGCCCGAAGGTTTCGTGAACAACGAGCTGGGTGGCCTGTACTAGGAACCAGCTGCGTTAACGTCGCGGCAACGTGATTGCAGGGGAGGCTGCCTTCGGGCAGCCTCCCTTTTGCGTTTATGAAGCGTGCCATTTCGTATATAATTGCGCACCGATGTGGGACGAATAAGACAAGTGGGTGTGTATGGCTAAAACGGGGCAGCTTCGTTTTGTGTGGGCGATTATTGTCGCCGCACTGGTGATGTGTCTTGCTTCTTCGATGGCATTTGCGGCAGAAGAAGATGCCTCCCCGGCAGATGCCGATACTCCTGCTACCGTTGTGGCTGATGGGAGCTCTGCAGATGATGTGTCGACCGACCTCAGTGGCGGGGAAGTCCCAGTAGGTGAGCCCGCGCAGGCGGATGAACCTGTGGAAGCGCCTGTTGCCGGCGATACGCCAGTCCTGGCGGATGAGGCGGTCGAGCCGCAAATCTCCGAGCCTGCGAGCAATCCTGACCCCGCAGAGGTCGATGCCGTCGTTCAGGAATCCACGGTTGGCGAGACCGGAGATGCTGGCGATTCCACCACGGGCGAGGGCACCGAATCCGGTGAAGGCGAAGGATCCGATCCGGAGCCGCCTGTGGCCGAAGAACCGGTAAAGACGTCCATTGCCGCGGCAGCCGTATCTGGTTACCAGACGAAATACATCTACAAGGCCAAGGCT
>JAUNCA010000147.1 GCA_030526775.1 Coriobacteriia bacterium
ACTTCCTGACCGGTGTCGCGGCACGCCTGCTTGATCTCCTCGATCATGCTCTCGGGAGCAAGGAAGCGGTCGTCGTTCGCGTTCACGCGGGGCGCAGGGGCGCCGTTCACGCGGGCCTCTTCCTCGCGCGCAAGCTCGACGAGCTCGCCGAATCCGATGGTGCGCTCGGCGCGCTTGCGGCCTTCGCCCTTCCCCTCGACGTAGTCGATGCCGTTCAGCTCGCGGCGGATGGACTGGATCATCCACAGGCCCATGATGTTCTTCAGGTAGCGGTAGCGCTTCTGGTAGCCACCTTCGTTCGTGAAGTTCTGCAGGCGGCTGGCCTCGGTGGTGATGGGCTCCTTATTCTCGACGCCCAGCAGGCTCCACGTGCCGCTGGAGAGGTAGACCGCATCGTCGTCGCGTGCGGGAACCGCCAAGAAGGCTGAACCCGTGTCGTGCGTCGCGGGCAGGATGACTTCGCAATCGAAACCAACCAGTTGCTTCACGGCATCGGTGAAACCACCGAGGCTCGAACCCGGCATCGAGACGGGCCCGAAGATCTTCGCGGGAGCGCCCACGGCCTCCAGCACATCGGTATCCCACTGCATCGTGCGGGCATCCAACATGCCCGTGGTGGTGGCGTTCGTGTACTCATTCACCATCTTGCCGGTAAGCAGGTAGTTCAGATACTCGGGAATCATCAGGAAGCGCTCGGCTTGGGCGAGCTCCTCGGGATGCTCCTGCGCAAGGGCTGCAAGCTGGTAAATCGTGTTGAATTCCTGGCGCTGGATGCCGGTCTTGGCATACAGGTTCTCCAGGCCAATCGTGGCGTCGACGGCCGGCGCCACCGCTTGCGTGCGGGAGTCGCGGTAGGCCACGGCATCGCCGATGCGGCGGCCTTCACCGTCGAGCAGGACGAAGTCGACGCCCCAGGTATCGATGCCCAGCGATGTGGGAATCTTGCCCGCAGCGCGGCAGTTCTCGATGCCCGCCAGCACGTTCTTCCACAGCATGTCCACGTCCCAACAGTCGTGGCCGCGGCGGCGCTGCTGAATGTTGTCGAAGCGGTGCATCTCCTCGAGGACGATCTTCCCATCCTCAACGTGGCCCAGCACGTGGCGCCCGCTCGACGCCCCGATGTCGATGGCCAGGTAGTACTTGGTGTCAGTCATGATGCGTTGCCCCTCCGCTTAACGGCAGACGACCTCGACCGGCACGTCGAGAATCTTCGCGACCTTCAGGATGGTGTCAGTCCAGTTGCCCTGAGCGGCGGCGAAGTGATGCGTCGGGCCGCATTCGCACCAGCGGTTGTTCCACTCGCGCGCACCGATTGAAAAACGCGTGCGGAAGGTGGTGTCGCCGTTGCCCAACGTGGGACCATCCTCGATGACGCCCTCGCTCACGACGAACTTGAAGTTCCCGTCGGCATCCTGAGTAATGCCAAGGTACGTGATGGGGCCAGCCTTGGGATAGAAACGCGTGAGGAAGCCGCCGCCCGCCTTGCCGTGGAACACGGGCACGATTTCCATAGATGCCTTGCGCGCGGTCGAGAAATCCGCGTCCCCCGAGCCGGAATGGCCGATGAGCACAACGTCATCGTTGAAATCGAACGTGTAGAACTCCGAGAGCTGGCAGGCGCCGCTGATAGTCTTCATGATGCTCATGCCCATAGCGACCTTGATGTCGCCTTCCACGGCGCAGGCGATGCCTTGCTTGATGAGCATCGAGAACGCGGGGATGAGCATGGAATCGAGCACGCCGGCCTTGCCCTGCGCGAAACCGTCATAGTGGCTTGCCACAAATCCCAGCTCTTCATCCTTGACCCACTGTTCGAAGGCGATCACGTAGCGCGCCATCTCGCGGATGCTCGCCTCGTCGTAGTCGCCGATGATATCGAACGTGTCGTGGATGTCGGCAACCTTGGCAGCGATGGCATCCTCGTCGGTGACATCATCCGCAATGGCCCACATCTTCTCCCAGTCGAACTGCTTGGTGTAGAGGCCCATGCGGTGGTAGAGATTGGTCTCATCGATGTAGAGGTCCATCATGCCGGGATAGGGGCGGCCGATTTGCGCGAGGTTGGTGTAGCGCAGACGGCGGCGCACCTGCGCAGCGCGGCACCAGTCTTCGATTTCGGCGGCCACTTGGGGGTCTCCACCCTCAACGACACCGGTGATGACAGCATGTCGTTTGCCGGCGCGATTGAGGTCGGCAACCATCTCGCCTACAGCGCCACCTGCATATCCGATGCCCAGCCACTCGGCTGTGCCAGCGGTCTCGAAGTCAAGGCAGCGTACCTTCTGGAGGTTGACGAGGACCACGGGAACGTTGAGGTCGCGCACTGCGGGAAGCATGTTGTAGGAGGTCGCATAGGTGAGCAGCTGCATGAAGACGATGTCGACATCGGCAGCACGGAACTTGTCGCCGGCTTCCATGGCCTGTTCCTTCGTGGTTACCATGCCGCCGTCGATGATCTCGACGGTATCGGGAATCGTCTTCTTAAAAGCCTCGTACTGGGCCTCGAACTCCGGCACCAGCTGCGGGAACTGGGGAAGATACGCATTCAGCGCGATCGAAAACACGGCCGCACGCGCCTTCGTCTCTACGAGCATTATGACCTCCTAATTGAAGCGTTTCAATTCGATGGTGTGTAGTATAGATTGAAACGCTTCAATTGCAAGGGAAAATATTGGAATTTCCTGGATAAACGGTCGATTAAGGACGTTCTGTGGCGATGGGGGCAATCAACTGCGCGATGTTCTAGGCATCACGCGATATATGTCGTGCTGATTGAAGCGCCGAACATGCTGGTTGCGTTGTGCGAAGCGCAACCCGTCCTACAGGTACTCAGCTAGGTCGAGCTCTGGCTGGTCCGCGTTGGCTTTGTCGGCTTTCGAGGTCGCGGTGCTCGCGCGCACGAGAAGCATCGGCGCAAGCATTTCCTGGCCAACATCGTCCTGCTCTTCACCCGCGATGATTCGGGTAAGAAGCCGAACGCCGCGTCGGCCAATCTCTTCGCCCGGGCTTGCAATCGTCGTCAGGGGCACCGATCCGCTCCACGCCAGGGGGTTTCCGTCGCAGCCCGCCACGAGGATATCCTCGGGCACCGACACTCCTCCGTTTATGAGTCCTTCGATGATGCCTGCCGCAAGCACGTCGGTGAGGCCGATGACGAAATCGGGGCGGTCTTCCTCGCTACGGGCAGCCAACTCCCGCCCGAGCTCGAAACCGTCTGCCACCGTATTCCACTCGCCCCTTCCAACGAGCTCTACCTCGATTCCGGCCTCCCGCGCCGCGTCGCAAATACCGCGAACGCGCAGCATCAATTGCATGAAAGAAGCCTCGCCCGCAACGCCAACTCGCTTTGCGCCACACGAAATCGCATGTTCGAGCATCAACCGGCCCTGCGCTTCGTTGTCGGGGGCAATATAGTTACCCGGCTCCTTGCAATGGACGTCCAGGTACACCGTGGGAATGGGCGTGCTTTCGATAGGCGGTTTCCACGAGCGCCCCGCCATCGGCTGCACGAGCACACCTGCCACCTGCGCGCCCAAGAAGTAGCGCATGTAGTGGTTCTCCAGGATGTCGTCATTGCCGGCGCTGGCGATAAGCAGGTCATACCCGTGTTCGCGCGCTTCGTCCTGCGCACCGTTTGCTATCTGAAGCGAAAATGCGTGGTCGAGGCGTGGCAGCACGAGCCCGAGCATCTTGCTCCGGCCTCCAGCGAGCTGGCGGGCGCCTTGGTTCGGCACGAACCCCAGGCGCGCGATGGTCTCGTTGATGAGCTCAAGCGTTTCGGGACGCACCTTCTCGGGATGGTTGAGCGCATTGGAAACGGTCCCAAGCGACACGCCAGCCGCGCGGGCAACATCGCCGATCTTCACATTCGCCATGACTCACCATCCTTTCTCGTGCGCCGATTGTAACGCTTCAATAGAAACATGCAAACAAAGATGAGTCGGAGAACGTATCTTTGACTCATTTTCCGGAAAGCTTTGATGAGTCGGAGAACATATCTTTGACTCATTTTCCGCAAGGCTTTGCCGGCCCAGGGGCATTCCGGAAAATGAGTCGAAGATACGTTCTCTGACTCATCGGGTAAACTAGACTGGCAAGGCGCGAGAAAGGTTTGGGGGCTACAAACATGGCAATTCGGGCATTTGTGTTCGACATGGATGGAACCATCCTGCATTCCCTGCCCGACCTGGCTATCGCCACGAACGAGGCGCTCGAACGGCAGGGCTACCCCACGCATACCTACGATGAGATCATGTCGTACATGGGCAACGGGGCGCAGAAACTCATCGAGCGGGCGCTGCCGCCGGGAACGTCCGACAGCGTGTGCAAGCGTACTTTCGACCTGTGGCGCGCAATCTACCTGCAAAGCGATTACGCGAACACCGCGCCGTTTCCCGGCATCATCGACACGGTGCGGGAGCTGCGCCGTCGCGGCATGAAGACCGGCATCCTGTCAAACAAGTTCGATGCAGGCGTGCGCGGACTGGCCGAGCAATACTTTCCCGGACTATTCGACGTGGTGCGTGGCGAGATTCCGCCTGCTCCACGCAAACCCGACCCCACCACCCTGCTGCAGATGCTCGATGACCTGGGCGTTTCACCGAAGGAAACCGTATACGTGGGCGATTTGAACATCGACGCGAAAACCGCGCGCAACGCGGGGTGCACCTTCGCCGGCGTGTCGTGGGGCTACGCGAAGGCTTCGCCGCTGCCCGTGGAGACGCTGGACGTTTACATTCACGAACCCGGTGAGCTGCTGGACTTGCTGGACGAGCAAGCTGTGGCGCCAATAGATTACCGGATGTAACCAACCGGCTAACCGAATGTCCCCAAGGTGCAAAGCAATATGGCCCTGAGTGCACGGTTTTCGCCAGATTTCCGCGCACCTGGGGGACGAACGGATTCTGCAACCGCGCACCTGAGGGACAAACGGCTCCCCAGGTGCGCACCTGGGGGACATTCGCTTGGGGCGTTAC
>JAUNCA010000148.1 GCA_030526775.1 Coriobacteriia bacterium
TGGATATGTACGAGGGAGATTACGCCCCTTTCGATCCGCCGAACCCGGCTCCCCCGAGTGGTGCGCGCAAACCCCCTGCTCGGAATGCGGGGCCTGTCGTGGACGACGAGCCCAACCCGTTCATTCCGCCGACGGCTCCGGCGGCCCAACAAGCCCGCCAGGCCGAGCAGCAGCGCCGCGCTGAGGAGCCTCCGCAGCCGCTGCAGCAGTCGCAACAGCCATCCGAACAGCCGCGTCAGGCCCGTCAATTCCAGGAGCAATTCCAGCAGCCGCAGAGCTCGGACCTCGCAGTTCCTGAAGATTCAACGGACATTGCCAACATGCTCGCCACCGCCTTCGGCGATTCGATAACCTTCGAGGAAGTAGAAGAAGACTAACAAGGAGCCCACCATGGATATGAAGAAGATGATGCGCCAGGCGCAGAGGATGCAGATGCAGCTGAACCAGGCCCAGGCCGAGGTGCAGCAGATGACCTGCGAGGGAAGTGCTGGCGGCGGCATGGTGAAGGCCGTCGTGAAGGGCGACATGACCCTGGTGAGCATCGAGATTTCCCCCATCGTCGTGACCCCCGACGACGTCGACATGCTGCAGGACCTCGTGGTTGCCGCCGTGAACGACGCCATGCGCGGCATGAACGATATGGCCCAGGCTCACATCGATGCGGCAACGGGTGGCATGAACCTCCCGATGATGTAGTTCATGTACTCGGCTCCGTCCATACAAGTACTGCTCGATGAGCTCGGGCGCCTGCCGGGCATCGGCCCGAAAAGCGCCCAGCGCATCGCGTATTGGCTGCTCAACGCCGAGCGCGACCAGGCCTTGCGCCTAGCCGACGCCATCGTGCAGGTGAAGAACAGCGTGCATTTCTGCGAGCGCTGCTTCAACTACGCGCAGGACGACCTGTGCGAGATCTGCGCGAGCCCGTCGCGCAATGCCGCGACCATCTGCGTTGTTTCCGCTCCGCACGACATCCCGCCCATCGAGCGCACGGCCGTGTTCCAGGGCGTGTACCACGTGCTGGGTGGCGCGCTGAGCCCCATGGAGGGTATCGGCCCGGACGACCTGCGCATAACCGAGCTCATGGCGCGTCTGGCCGACGGAACCGTAACCGAGGTCATGCTGGCTACCAACCCGAACGTCGAGGGCGAGACCACCGCAAGCTACCTTGCGCGCCTGATAAAACCTCTGGGCGTGAAGGTAACGCGCCTGGCCAGCGGCCTTCCCGTTGGCGGCGACCTCGAATTTGCCGACGAAGTCACCCTCGGCCGCGCCATTGAAAGCAGGCGGACGCTATGACGACCAAGGCCGAAAAAGACCACTTCTTCGCATTCACGGACGAGCAGCGCGCGTACCTGCGCGAAGGCCTCGAGCGCGAGGAGGCGTTTCTGTCGCCGTACGCCACCCGTCATGTGCAAGCCATTTATGAGCGCGATGGCGGCCGGCGCTCCGGATCGTCGACGGACGAGCTGAGCGACGTTGACCTGGTGCGTCCCGCGTTCGTGCGCGACGTGGACCGCGTGCTGAACAACGCGTTCTACAACCGCTGCATGGATAAGACCCAGGTGTTTCCCTTCTACCAGAACGACGACCTGACCCGTCGTTCATTCCACCTGCAGCTCGTAAGCCGCATCTCGCGCAAGATCGCCGCTGCCCTGCGCTTGAACATCGCGCTTGCCGAGGCCATCGCGCTCGCGCATGACATGGGCCACACGCCCTTCGGGCATGGCGGAGAACGCATGCTCGATGCCCTGTACCGGCATCACACCGGGCGCTGCTTCAACCACAACGTGCACGGCGTGCGGTTGCTGCGCCATGTGGCCACCTGCAACTTGTCGTTGCAAACCTACAACGGCATCCTCTGCCATTGCGGCGAGAAGGCGTTCGAAAAGTACGAGCCGTATCCGTGCGACACCTTCGAGCAGCTCGATGACATGATGGAGCATTGCTACACCACGCCCGGAGCAAGCCACGACTTGCGCCCCAGCACGCTGGAAGGCTGCGTGGTGCGCATCTGCGATATCCTTGCTTACCTGGGGAAAGACCGGCAAGACGCCATGAAGCTCGGCGTGCTTACCGCCGAGACATACCCCACGCGCGGCGAGCTTGTGGGCGAGAACAACGCGCAGATCATCCAGAACGCCACCGCGAACATCATCAAGAACAGCATCGGGCGTCCGTACCTGGCCATGGACACCGAAGTGTTCGAGAGCATGCAGCGCATCAAGGATCAGAACCTGGAGGTTATCTACACCTCGCCGCAGGCGCACGAAAACCTCGAGGTGAACATCCAGCCCATGATGGAACAGCTCTATGAACGTTTCCGCGAAGACGTGAAGGCGGGCGACGAGGATTCCTACGTTTTCCGGCACCACATTAACAGCTGGGTGATGCAGTTTAACCGGGGCTACGCCGATCGTTGGAGCCCCGACGATATCGTGGTGGACTACATCGCATCGATGACCGACGACTACTTCATCGACCTGTTCAACCACCTATACCCCGAACAAGCCATCTCCCGCTCGAAGCTCTACCACCCATACTTCCGGTAGCGGGTGTGACAACGTGACGATCTCCCCGTAGGCGGGGAGATCGTCACGTTGGGCATGGCGACAGAGGCTTTGGCATAGAAGTCTTGGAAAAAATGGCACGAGAACTATCAAAAACAAGGTTTTAGATAGTCGGAATTTGCTACCGTAGAGTATTAATTATTCTCGGATATAAATAATAAACGCCTGAACAGGCGCTTTATTGCGAAAAAAACCGGTGTACTCGGGCCAGGAAATTTTTGACTGTCACAAACCTTGTTTTTGATAGTAAACGCCTTCGATAATGGTAAAAGATTGACCCCACACCCTGGTTAGCAAGTTGGCATGGGGTCAAAGGGGCATATGGGAGCACAGCGTTACAGGGTTTCCTTCTCCTTGGGCTTGATGGCGCGGCCGCATTGGATGGCGAGGTTGCCGTTGCGCATGCGCATGCCGTCGAGCAGGGCTTTTTCCTGGCTAGGATCGGTAAGGTTTACCAGGTACGTAAGCTCGTAGAGGCTGCCCATGTTCGTGGTGCGCACGGTTTCCAGCGAAACGTCCGTGGTGTATGCGTCGAACAGGTCGTCGAACATGCCGTAATAATCCAGGTCTTCGGGGATTTTCACCACCAGGCGACGCTCGCCGGCGTTCTTTTCCTTGGTGGTTTTGTCTTCCTTGCCCAGGGGGCTGCTCATGTAGATGACGTTCGCGATGCCCACGATCACCGTCAGCATTACGGCAAGCGTGAGGTAGCCCATGCCGGCAGCCAAGCCCACGGCCATGGCCAGGAACACGGCGCAGATGTCCTTCGCGCTGCCGGGAATGCTGCGGAAACGCACGAGGCTGAACACGCCCATAACCGCCACGCCGGCGCCGATATTGCCGTTTACCAGGGTGATGACCACCTGCACGATTAGCGGCAGGATGGCCAGCGTAACCATGAACCCGTTCGAGATCTTGCTCTTGTACTTGAAGATGAGCGCGATGGCCAGGCCCAGCACGAGCGACGTGGCCGAGCAAAGGAGAAACGAGCCCGCCGTGAGGCTGCTCGCAGTGCTTTCCACGCCGGAAAGCACGCTGGTGAAGGCGAAATCGGACATGATGGGATCCTCTCGAGGTTCGTTGCGTTAGCGGTTTGCGTGAGCGGGTTTGCGGGAAGAAGCTGCGGGGAAGCCGCGTGCTGCGTCGCCTGCGCCTGCCAGCTGAGCGACGACGCGACTTGCAAATGCGGCAAGCCCGGATCGACGGGCGTGCCGCGCCACGGTTTCACGGCGAGGTTCGGGCGCCGCTGCTGCTTGGCGTTGCCTAGCCGCTGCGAGGGCGGCAGTCTGCGCGCTAGCCATGGCCGCCTGATATGCGCGCCCGTATTTGCTTACCGACTGCGGTCGTGCACCGCACTCGTTCAGCACGGCCACGAGCCACATCGGATACGCCTGCGCGCACTTCACTTCGAGGATGCGCTCGTCGTGCGTGAACAGGTCGTGTTCATGGGCGCTGCCCGTTTGGCGCCAACTCACGTCGGCGTCAAACGTTATGCGCAGCTCGGGGTCGTTTGCGTCCACAAAGCTCAGGCGATGCGTGCGCACGTCCATACGCGGGGCAAGTCCGTCGTAATGGTCGCGCATCCAAGCAATCTCGCCCGCGATCTGCAGCGCAATCCGATTGTGGGCTGCCTCCTGCGCTTGGGCGTCTGCAAGCGGCCATGCATCAATAGCCCGCTCGTAATCCATACCGCCCAGAAACGCATCGGCGGCAGCCCGCGTGCAGTTCACGCGCCGCTTGTAGGTAGTGCCCTTGAACTTCTTCTTGATCTCGATGAACACGGGAGTCTCGGGAGCGGTTTCCCCGCTTCCATACGAGCGCACCCGCAGCTTTTCCTTATACTTGCCGCCCGCGATGGAGCGGTTGATGAGCAGGTCGTCCGGCGTATCGTAATAGATGCTGGTTACATCGCTTTCGGGGTATTCCGCCGGGACGAGGTAGCCTTCGGCCAGTGCGCGGAACTGGATATACTGCATCGGCGTAAGCAGGTACTTGGTCTCTTTGCGCTCGAAGGTGTCCATGTGTTCCGCCTTTCGTTTTACCGGACCGGTGGATTGCCGCCCGGCGTCGTGAATTCTTTGGTAGGGCTCGGGCGGTGAAAAAGGGGAGGGAGGGATTGGGAACCCGCCCGAGCCAGTTTGTACTCTACGGGGGGTTCCTTAAAGCATCCTTAAAGGTGTTTGGGGGAATTGTGGAGCGCCGCCGCAGCCGGCCCGGGCGGGGTGCTCGAGGCCACGGTCCGCTTCCTCGCATCTGAAGGTGAAGACGCTTTGCTCTTCACATTCAGATAGCTCGGGCGCTCCCCTGGGTGCGGATATACGGGCGAAATCGGAGATTTCGCGACGGCTGGCCT
>JAUNCA010000149.1:0-220 GCA_030526775.1 Coriobacteriia bacterium
GATGCGCTACCTCGACACGGCGCGCAGCCTGTTCTCGGGCGATGGCCTTGTCATGCGCGGCGAGCCTTCGAGCTTCCAGAAGATCCTCTATCCCCTGGCCATAAGCCCGGCGCTGCTCTTCCCCAGCGGTATCGCGCAAATCCAGGCCATCGGCGTGTTGAATTCCATCTACGCCTGCTCGACGGTGTTCCCCGTGCTCGTGCTCGGCCTGCGCATGTTC
>JAUNCA010000149.1:230-4881 GCA_030526775.1 Coriobacteriia bacterium
GAACGCCCCCGTCATCGGCGCCATGGCGGCCGCAATGATCCTGCCCGACCTCATGTACTCCATGACCTTCATGACGGAGTCGCTCTTCGTCCCCATTACGCTCTGGCTCATCGTGCTCGTGTGGCGCTGCCTGCGCAGCTCGGGCAACGCCGAGCTCGGGCTTGCCGGCGCGGCGGGACTTCTATGCTATGTCGTGTACCTGTGCAAGGAAGTCGCGTGGATGTTCCTCATCGCCTTCCTGGCATGGTACATCCTGGCCATCGTGCAACGCCGGCGCAGCATGTCGCAGGCGCTCATGGCCATGGGCATGTTCCTCATCGGCTTCCTGCTGCCCTTCGTCATCATGAAGCTCACGCTGTTCTCGGGCCTGCTCAACTCGTATTCCCAGTTCTCGTTCGACATCCTGCTGAGCCCCTACACCGTGCTGTTCGGGCTGTACGCCACGGCCACCGACGCCGTGTATTTCATCGTGGGCTTCGGCGTGTTCCCCGTGCTGTACCTCGTTTGCATGTGGCGCGACATCCCACGGCGTTACCGCGACCTGGCCTTCTTCTGCCTCGTGTCGCTCGCCGTCGGGCTCGCGTGCGTCGTGTTCACCATCTCGATGCGCGAAGACGTGGGGCACGTCGCGCTGCGCCAGCACCTGCGCTACGTAACCCCGCTGTACCTGCCGCTGCTCATGCTGTTCGTGAAGCAGGTGGCGCACGGCTCGCCGGTGCGCATGCTGCGCAACAGCCGGCGCCGCGCCATCACCGCCGGGCTCACCATCGGCTTCTGTGTGCTGGTCGTCGGGCTCTTCGGCAGCGCGAACCTCTCGCAGGGCTTCGACAACAGCCAGTTCCACTTCATGCGCTACAACCTGGAGGAATCGCAGGAGCTTCCGCAGGAATACTTCAGCAGCTGGGACGGCGAGATGGAATCCATCGCCACCGACGACGGCGACCTGCTGCCCATCGACCCCGTGAACTGGGGCTGGCGCATCGCGGTCGTGGTGTTCACGCTCGTGGGCATGCACTACCTGGTGCACCGCCGCGAGAGCATGCGGATACTCACCGGCGGGGTGATCTGCGCCATCCTGGGCATTTTCATGGTGGCAAATTCGATTTGCGCGTATGGGTACAACATGAAGGCGTATAGCGTCGAGCAGGACGAGATCGACGAGATCTGCGCCATCAACGGGATAATCGCGAACCGCGATGAAGGCGGGCAGGTCTTCATCGTCATCGACGATGGGAACACGAAGGACAACAACCTCGTGGATACCTACATCCAGGATGGGCCCGGCAATTACCGCTACCTCACGCCCGACGAGCTGGAATCTTTCGCGGATGCCGCCGAACCCGCCAATTCCGCGAGCGCATCGACCCCCGACCCGGTCCGGTACTTACTGGTGAACAACAGCCAGGGCATAACCGTGAAAACCAAGGGCATCGAGGAGCTCGATCCGGCCTACGGCAATTTCACCCTGTATCGCTTACCCGACAACGCCCCCCTCCAGGTGGAAGTGGAGGACGAAGACTAACGCTTCCGGCGGGCGCTGCCGTATTTGGAGCCTTGGCGGGCATCCTTCTTCAGGCGTTTGAGCACTTCTTCCTCGGAATCGCCCTCGAAGCTCGCGCGCAGCTTCACCACCTGGTCGCGCAGGCGGGCGGCTTCCTCGAAGTTCATATTGCGGCTGGCCTCGGCCATATCGTCTTCCATGCTCGTGATGATGCGCATCACTTCGGAGCGCGACAGGTTCGCGAGCTCCTTGTTCACCTGCTCGGCGGTCGTGTTCTGCGCCTCGTCGCGCACGTAATCCATGATGTCGTTGATGGCCTTGCGGATGGTCTGCGGCTCGATTCCGTGCTCTTCGTTGAAGCGCATCTGGATATCGCGGCGGCGGCGCGTCTCGTCAATCGCGAGCTTCATGGAGTCGGTAACTTTGTCGGCGTACATGATGACGCGCCCCGACACGTTACGCGCCGCGCGGCCCATCGTCTGGATGAGCGAGCGGTAGTTGCGCAGGAAGCCTTCCTTGTCGGCGTCGAGGATGGCCACAAGCGAGACTTCGGGCAGGTCAAGTCCCTCGCGCAGCAGGTTGATGCCCACGAGCACGTCGAATTCGCCCGCGCGCAAGTCATGCAGGATCTCCACGCGCTCGAGCGTGCCGATGTCCGAATGCATGTAGCGCGCCTTCACCCCGCGGTCGAGCAGATGGTCGGTGAGATCCTCGGCCATCTTCTTGGTGAGCGTGGTTATGAGCACGCGCTCGTGCCGCTCGGCACACGCCTTCGCCTCGTCGATGATGTCGTCGATCTGCGATTTGCTCGGCCGCACCACGACCTCGGGGTCGAGCAGGCCGGTCGGGCGGATTATCTGCTCGACCTGCTGCTGGCTCACGCGCTTCTCGTAGTCGCCCGGCGTGGCCGACACGTAGATGAACTGCGGCACGCGCGCCTCGAACTCGTCGAAGCGCAGCGGGCGGTTGTCCAGGCAACTGGGCAGGCGGAACCCGTGCTCCGCGAGCGTGACCTTGCGCGAGCGGTCGCCTTCGTGCATGCCGCGGATCTGCGGCACGGTCACGTGGCTCTCATCGATGATGCACAGGAAGTCTTTCGGGAAGTAGTCAATGAGCGTGTACGGCGGCTCGCCCGGTTCGCGTCCGTCCAGGTGGCGGCTGTAATTCTCGATGCCCGAACAGAAGCCCATCGTCTCCATGAGCTCCAGGTCGTAGCTCGTGCGCATCTCGAGCCGCTGCGCCTCGAGCAGCTTCCCCTCGGCGCGGAACTGCGCCAGGCGGTTCTGCAGCTCGTCGCGGATGGTCTGCAGCGCGCGATCCATCTTCGGGCGCGCGGTAACGTAATGGCTCGCCGGCCAGATGGGAATGGCCTCGTAACGCGAAAGCGTCTCGCCGGTGACGTTGTCGACCTCGGTGATGCTTTCCACCTCGTCGCCCCAGAACTCGATGCGCAGCGGGTTGTCGGCATAGGGCGGGAACACGTCGAGCGCATCGCCGCGCACGCGGAACGTGCCGCGGGAAAGCTCGTAGTCGTTGCGGTCGTACTGAATATCGATGAGGTCGTAGATCATGCGGTCGCGGTCGTAGGGCACGTCGCGGTCGACGAACACGGCCATGCCCGCGTAATCCATCGGGCTGCCGATGCCGTAAATGCAGCTCACGGACGCGACCACGATGCAATCGCGGCGCGAGAGCAGCGAGGCCGTGGCCGCGTGGCGCAGCTTCTCGACCTCCTCGTTGATGCTCGCATCCTTCTCGATGAAGGTGTCGGTGGTGGGCACGTACGCTTCCGGCTGGTAGTAGTCGTAGTACGACACGAAGTACACCACCGCGTTGTTCGGGAAGAATTCGCGCAGCTCGGCGGCCAGCTGGGCGGCGAGCGTCTTGTTCGGCGCCAGCACGAGCGTGGGCTTCTGCACGCCCTCGATGACCTTAGCCATGGTGAAGGTCTTGCCCGAACCCGTCACGCCCAGCAGGTTCTGGTAGCGCAGGCCCTCCTCCACGCCCTGGACGAGCGCGGCGATGGCCTCGGGCTGGTCGCCCGACGGCTCGAAGGGCGACACCACTTCAAGCGGCGTCGTGGCCAGCCGCGCATCGGCAAGCTTGCCCTCCATCTCCTGGCCTTCTATGTTACGCAGATGCGTCGACACGCCCTCCCCCGTCCTGTGTTTAGTTGAAGAACACGAGCGCCACGAGGATGCCCGCGAGCGCCGCCACGATGACCGCGCCCACGAGGAGCATGGTCAGCGACACCTCGCGGTTGTTATATGCCTGCTGCAACGAGGTCAAACCCGAGTCCACCTGCGGCTTGAACTCGTCCTTCTTGGTATCCTTCTCGTCCGCCATGGGTCTCCCATCCCGATCACGTGACATTTCCCCGTAGCCGTTTGCCGGCTTCGGGGCACTTACGAGGCTTCTAGCTCAGCACCACCGAATCCCATATTTCCTCGACTTCCCAGCGCAGGGCTGCCACCGTGCCATCGTTCACCACCACGTGGGTCGCCCACGAACGGCGCTGCTCGTCGGACGCCTGACGCGCAATGCGATTGCAGATATCCTCCTCGGAAAACTTCCCGGCCGCGCGCTTCACGCGCACCTCGATGGGCGCCACCACGGCAACCGTCGCATCGGCCATGTCGGTGAACACGCCGAAGCGCCCCTGCGGCCCGTCGTACGGCGAAATCTCGATGACGGTCGCGAGCGCGCCGTCCTCCTCGAAGGCGGCCATGCGGCTCTTCGCCTCCTCGATGATGCGCGGCTGGGTCGCATTGTTCAGCTGCTCGGTGCTCTCGGGGGAAACGAAAGCGCGTTTCGCCAGCTCGGGACGCACGATTTCGCCATCGTCTCCTATGATTTCGGAGCCGAACGCCGCCACGAGGTCGGCCTTCACGTCGTCACGCAGCAAGATCTCGTGTCCGACCTTATCCAGGTCGATGAACGCCGCGCCCAAATCGCGAAACGCCCCCGATACGGTGGACTTTCCGCTTCCGATGCCGCCGATAACCACAATGATCTTCATGCCCGCTCCTTCGCCGTCGTGCTTGCCGCTCTATTCTATCGCGACTGACCAGGCGAGCGGAAGATGAGTCAAGGCGCCTGGCACCGTGACTCATCGCGCGCGGTTTATTTGCCTTTCAGGGCGGCCTTTCC
>JAUNCA010000033.1:0-8375 GCA_030526775.1 Coriobacteriia bacterium
AAGGCCAAGGCTATCTCGCCGAAGGTCGCGGTAACGCTCGACGGGAAGACCCTTGTTGCGGGGACCGACTATCGGGTTTCATACACCTCAAACGTGAAGGCCGGTCGGGCAAAGATTTCGGTAACAGGAATCGGCATGTACGAGGGTGCTATCTCGAAGTACTTTGTCATCGCGAAGAAATCCCTGAAGAAGCTCAAGATAAAAGCCTGCAAGCGCCAGGTGTATACCGGCGAAAAACTCAAGCCTGTTCCCACGCTGAAGCATGGGGGACTTCTCCTGGAAAAGGGCGTCGATTTCACGGTGAAATACAAGGCGAACAAGAATCTGGGCATTGCCAAGATGATTATCAAAGGCAAGGGCAACTATAAGGGTAAAGTCGTCAAGAAGTTCAAAATTGTCCCCTACATGGTGGTGTGTATGCCAGAGCGCTATCCGCATCGCATCAAAGACGTTGCCGCATGGCTCGGGAGCTTCGGTATTAAGGCCGTGTTGGTTAGAGATGCCAACGCGAATCTCAACAGGTATGACGGCATGGTCATTCCGGGCGGCCTCGACGATGTTCACCCGCAATTCTATGGGGAGAAGATGAACGGGGCGGAGCGCACGGATCCCATCCTCGACCGCCTGCAGATGAAGCTGATCAAGCGTTTCGCAAAAACGGGCAAACCCATTCTCGGCATCTGCCGCGGGTGCCAGATTATGAATGTCACCTTCGGCGGTTCGCTATATCAGAACATCGGTCGTCACCAGGGTTACATCAAGACCATGGTGAAGAAGGACACCTGGTTGAGCGGCGTGGGCAAGAGCACGACGGTGTATCACTATCATCATCAAGCCGTGAAGGACCTTGCCAAGAATTTCAAGATGAGTGCCTGGAACTATAAGGGCAAACGCAAGGTCATGGAGGCCTACGAGCACATAAAGAAGCCTATTTTCGGCGTGCAATACCACCCCGAGCTGTCTGGCTCTGGAGGAGCCAAGCTCGCCCTCCTGTTCAAGGAGACCTGCGCGAAGTATATGTAGCCGCGCAAACGGCGACAAAGGGGGTGGATTGACGTGCGGAGAGTCTTAATAAGCCTCTTGGTGTTGGCGAGCGTGTTGTGCTGCTGGTCCGGCTTGGCGGTTGCGGAGGAAGCAGAGCCCGGGCCCATCTTGGATGGGATGGCTGCGGTGGCAGAAGATGCATCGAATTCGGAGTGTCTGCCCGACGATGCGGAAAGCCCCGATTCGGCTGATATCGCGGATGCGGTGCAAGAGGATGCGACCCAGCCTGATGAGCAGGCGCGAGAGCCGCAATCAGATGACTCCGTGAGTTCTTGTTTGGAGCCTGTCGAGCCAGTCGAAGAGACGGTTGATGCAGGAGGTGCATCGTCCGAGCCTGCGCCCGAACCTGCCGTAGAAATACCGGTGGCGTCGGTTGCCACAGCCGCCGTTTCGCCTAAGCGTGCTGAAGCCGCCCCGGAACCCGTTGCGGAAAAGACCTCGCTGGCCGATGCCGAGATAACCGCGAGCAAGCGCAAGCTGTACACCGGCAAGCGCATTAAACCCAAGGTGAAGGTCGTCCTCGACGGCTCGAGGCTCAAGCTTAACCGTGATTTCAGGGTCGTATACAAGAACAATAAGAACGTGGGCAAAGCGACAATTGTCGTAAAGGGCATTGGCGGCTATTCTGGCAGGATCACGCAGAAGTTCAAGATTGTCGCGAAGATGTTCATCGCCGTTCCCGACCGGTCTCCAAATGCCGCATCGGGGCTTACGCGCTATCTGCGGTCGCTGGGTTTCAACTGCGCATGGGTAAACAGCGCGAAGATCGATCCCGATAAATACGATGGGCTTGCCATTCCCGGGGATCCGAGCGATGTCGACCCGCGTTTTTACGGTGAGACGAACAGGCACGCCCATACCCCGCACCCGCAGACCGAGAAGATGCAGTTCAAGCTCATCAAGAAATTCGCGAAGGCGAACAAGCCCGTGCTGGGTATTTGCAAGGGCTGCCAGATTGTCAACGTCGCCTATGGCGGGTCGCTTCACCAGGATTTAGGCGGGTATCATCGCCAATGGCAAACCACCCACATCAAGAAGGGCTCGTGGCTGCGCAAGAAACTCGATGCGACCGTTTCCGTATACCACTATCATCATCAGGCCGTGAAACGAATAGCGAAGAACTTCAAGGTGATGGCCTGGAGCATGAAAGGCGATAGAAAGATCGTCGAGGGCATCGAGCATAAAACGCTTCCCGTCTGGGGCATCCAATTCCACCCCGAGAACTCGGGCAAGTACGCCAAGATCATCGGCAACATGTACAAGCGGGAAGTCGCCAAGCGCATGTAATTTCATAAAAGGAGAGTCCCTTTTTATGAAATCTGAATCACGGCATGAGGTTTGGCGTATGCGGTGACTTGTGGTCTATACTGCAAGCGATACCTACGAGCGGAGGCAATGCATGTATGGACTGAAAACCGAAGCCGAATTCGATGCGGCTCATTTTCTCACCGATTACCACGGCAAGTGCGAGAACCTGCATGGGCACCGATGGCGTGTGGTGGTGTATCTCGAGGCGCCAGAGCTGCAGAAAGAGGGCACGATGAAGGACATGGTGCTCGATTTCGGCGATTTCAAGCGCGAGGTGCGCGGCTTGGCGGAGACCCTCGACCACACGTTCATCGTCGAGGAGGGCTCGCTTATGCCGAAGACGCTGGCTTGCCTGCAGGAAGAGGGCTTCACGCTCTCCATCGTGCCCTTCCGCACCACGGCGGAGAACCTTGCGCGTTGGTTCTGCACGAAGCTCGAGGAACGCGGGCTGCCCGTAAGTCGGGTCGATGTGTACGAGACCCCGAGCAATTGCGCCATCTATTGCAAGGATTAGCGCAATGCCCGCCACCGTTCAATTCGACCGGGTGTTTCCCGTCGTCGAGCGCTTCGTCAGCGTAAACGGGGAAGGAACCCATGCGGGTAGGCTCGCGGCGTTCGTGCGGTTCCGCGGGTGCACCTTGGCATGCGCATACTGCGATACCGTTTGGGCGAACCGCGCCGATGCGCCTGCGCAGATGATGTCCGTGCGCGACATCGTTGCATTCGTCGAAGCTTCACCGGTTTCGTGCGTCACCCTTACGGGGGGCGAGCCGTTGTTGCAGGATGGCATCGAGGAACTAATCGAAGCCCTGCTGGCCGATCCGGATCGGTTTGTGGAAATCGAGACGAACGGGGCGGTGCCGCTCGCGTATTTCGCGGATGTGCGCCGGCGCCTGGTGGGGGAAGCTTGCGAGCGCCTGTCGTTCACCATGGATTGCAAGTTGCCATCGAGCGGCATGGACGACCAGATGGTTTGGGAGAACTACGACGTGCTCGATGCGCGCGATACCGTGAAGTTCGTCATCGGGGAGGAAGACGATTTCCCGGCCGTGCTCGAAACCATTGCCCGCTATGGGCTGCAAGACCGGTGCCAGGTCTACCTGAGCCCCGTGTTCGGTCAGATGGACCCTGCACGCATCGTGGATTTCATGAAAGAGAACGGCCTCGACCGCGCGACCTTGCAGTTGCAGCTGCACAAAATCGTGTGGCCGGATGCGGAGAAGGGCGTGTAGGCCACGCCCTGATGCGGGGTTTCCCGTTGCGCGCGATGTTGCGGAAAGGAAAGGCATGGAGCAGGAAACGGCGCTGGTGTTGGCAAGCGGCGGACTCGACTCGACGACGTTGCTAGCGTACGTAATCGATAAGCATGGTGCGGAAAACGTCCAGGCGCTGAGCATCCAATACGGGCAGAAGCACGACCGCGAATTGACGTCGGCGCACATGGTGGCGGCGCATTACGGCGTTGAGCTGCATACGCTCGATTTGGCAACCGTCTTTGCGGAGAGCGACAGCTCGCTGCTCGCGCATTCTGCACAGGATATTCCGCGGGAGAGCTATGCCGATCAGCTCGACGGCGCCGAGAGCCCGCTGGTGTCCACGTACGTTCCCTTCCGTAATGGGCTTTTCCTGTCGGCAGCCGCTTCGCTTGCGTTGTCGCTCGGCTGCAGCGTGTTGTATTATGGCGCGCATCACGACGATTGGGCGGGGAACGCCTATCCCGACTGCTCGCAGGAATTCGTGCAGGCGATGGGGGATGCCATCGTGCGCGGTACGGGCGGCGAGCTGCGCCTGGAAGCCCCGTTCGTCGCCTGGTCGAAGGCCGATATCGTGAGGCTTGGGCTCGAGTTACATGTGCCCTACGTGCTTACCTGGTCGTGCTACGAGGGCGGGGAAGAGCCGTGCGGCACCTGCGCGACGTGCATCGACCGCCAGCGTGCATTCGAGGCGAATGGCGAAATAGACCCGCTGCTGCAGGAGCCCGCGCCGAAGTCGAGCACGACCTGGCGCTGCCCCATGCCCGACGCCGAATAACAGGCGCCGTGAAAGGAGAGAACATGAGCGATCGCAAAGACGAGGGCAGCCTCACGCTGCTGGGCGCAAAGGGCGTGGAATATCGCACCGAATACGACCCGAACGTGCTCGAGACGTTCGTGAACAAGCATCCCGAACGCGACTACTTCGTGAAATTCAATTGCCCGGAATTCACTTCGCTCTGCCCGATTACCGGCCAGCCGGATTTCGCGACGCTCTACATTAGCTACGTTCCCGCCGAGCGCATGGTCGAGAGCAAGAGCCTGAAACTCTACCTGTTCTCGTTCCGCAACCACGGCGCGTTCCACGAGGATTGCGTGAACATCATCATGAACGACCTCATCGCGCTCATGGACCCGCTCTACATCGAGGTGTGGGGCAAGTTCCTACCGCGCGGCGGGCTTTCCATCGACCCGTATTGCAACTACGGCAAACCCGGCACCCGCTGGGAAGACGTGGCATGGGAGCGCTTGTCGAAGCACGATCTCTATCCCGAGAAGGTGGACAACCGCTAGAAATCGGTCTTCTCGCTTGCTCCATATGGAGGTTTTTGCGTTAGTTTTGCCTTATAAACTTTGAGAACTGCGCTATTTGTCGCTTTTACTCGCTGTGAAGTCGTGCAATAATTACCATTTACATGTATTGGAAGGAAACTTGCGTTTCAGATAACAGATTCACAGGCGATGGCAGAGCGATACGGATCACAGCAGAATAATCCCGACAAGGGCAGGGATACTGGGTCGCGTCCTTCGGAACGCCGTTCCGGACAGGACGGATATGCCGCGCGTGGGGATTATTCCAGTCGACGCTCGTATGAGCCGCGTGGCGATTACCGCCGCTCGAGTGGGCAGCCAACAGACCGCAGCGGCAGAAGCGCGAACAGGATGCCGCGATCGGAATCGTATGGCTCTTCCGTGAACCGCGCGTATCGATCTACGAACGACCGTCCGTACCGTTCGGATTCCGCCGGATACGACCGCAATGCTAGCAGTCGCTACAGCCGCGGCGAATACGACAGTGCGCGTCGCCGGGAGATGGAAGCTCGGCAACGCGCACAGCGCTCGTACAACAGCCAGTCGTGGGATGCCGAGATGCGCCGCCGCCAGCAGCGCCAGGTGGCAAACCGTGCGTGGGATGCCGAGATGCGCCAGCGGCAGCAGCGTCCAGATGCCAATCAGGCATGGGATGCCGAGATGCGCCGCCGCCAGCAGCGGCCGCGGAGCGCGCAGTATCGCGAACCCGATGGGTACCGCCAACCGCGGACGCAGGATGGCTCACGCAATCGCGATCCCCGATACGAATCGTCCGGCCGTGGTCGGGCGCAAATGCCGCCCCGTTCGGGGAGCAGCTATGCGCGCCAGCAGTATCGCGAACCGCAGCAGCCCCCGCAACAACCGCCTCGCCATCCGCTCGACCGCAATGTGGGTAGCGGTGGCCGTGCCATTTATGTTTCCAGCGGTTCGCAGGGCGGGTTCGATTTCGCGAGCATCCTCGATAGGGGCAAGCTCGTGCTTATGGGCATTGCAGCGCTTGTCATCCTCGTCTTTATCATCACCACCGCATATTCGTGCTCGCCGACTACCTTCCATGTGAATGGGCAGGAAGTCGAAGCCGCCCGTTCCACTACGTATCGGGGGCTTATCGACCAGGGCCTGCTCGAAGCCCAGAAGGGCGATCTCGTCTCGGTCGATGACGAGGTGCTCGAAGAAGGCGCGGGCAAGGATCCGACCGTCTTCCTCGATGGCCAACCGGTCGATTTGGACGCCCGCGTGTCTGAGGAGGGCAACGTCACCGCCGAGGACGGCGAGAACGAGATTGAACCCTACACGGCGACGCAGGACGTCACACCGTTTACTACCGAGTATTCGCAGCTTACCGGGGGTGGCGATTTCAACTTCTACAGCGCACCTCTGCATGTGGTTACGAACCCGGGTCAGGATGGCATTGTCGAGACGCGCACGGGCGAGACCACCGGCAGGACCGCCAAGGTGAAGGTGCAGGACATGGAACCGCGCACGTTCGAGAGTCTGGAGGGTAAGCTGAGCGCAAACAACAAGCTTATTGCCCTCACGTTCGACGACGGCCCCAATCCCAACGATGGCGGCACCCAGGATGTGCTTGATGTGCTGGCGAAGTATGACGTGAAGGCCACATTCTTCATGCTGGGCACCCAGGCTGAGGAATACCCCGACATGGCGCGCAAGGTAGCGCAAGCTGGGCATCAGATTGCAAGCCATTCCTATTCGCATGCTGCAGAGGACTACCTGAACGCGACCACCGAGGAGAATGCAAAATACCAGGTGAGTCATGCTCGCGAGGTCCTGCAACAAGCGACGGGCGAAGATGCGCATTACATCCGGCCTCCGGGTGGCAACATCGATTCCAAGGGCTTGCGTGCGACGCTTGAGGAAACCGATGGCTATATCGGCTGGATTACCGATACCGAAGACTGGACCCTGCCTGGTTCGAATGTTATCGCGCAGCGGATGATCTCCGAAGCAGCACCCGGTACGGTCATCTTGGTGCACGACGGTGGTGGCGACCGCTCGCAAACCGTGGCAGCTTTGAATGAGGCCATTCCGAAGCTCCAGGCCGAGGGCTACACGTTCGTTACAATTGACGAGCTCGTGGATGCCATCCTGAAGGAGCGCAACAGCAAGCCGGTGAACGGAACGAGCTATGGGGCGGACGCGTCGGCGGACGACCAGGCAAATGCAGCCAACGAGGCAGAGCAACCCAACGAGGGCGCTCAGGCTGAAGAAGGCAATGGCGAGACCGATGACGCCGACAATGCCGATGAAACCGACGAGGAGTCCGAGGAATAACCCCCATACCTCATCGAGGGTTGCCCGGAGCGCATTTATTGCAAGTACAGGTAGCGCAGCTGCTGCAGATCGGCGGCGTCAAGCTTGCAGATATCCCGCAGGAATCCTTCAACCCCACCGTAATCGCGGTTGATAGCCATAAACATCGAGCCGAGGTATTCCGCGCGTGCGTCGAGCAAGGCGCCCATGCGGTCGGATAGCGCAGGCTTGGCGCCTTTCTCCTCCGCTTCGGCGAGAATCGCGCGGCGGCGGCCTGCCAAGTAACGGTTGGTAACCAGGTAATCTTCGATGATGTCGGCGCGTCGAACTCCCAGTGCGGAGAGCAGGATGGATGCCACAGCCCCCGTGCGGTCCTTTCCGTTCGTGCAATGCCACAGCACCGCGCCGTCGTGGTTGTCCAACAGAACCTGGAATATCGTCTGCCATTCATCGGAGGTCGCCGGGTCGACGAAATGCTCGTAAATGCGGCGCATGTCGTAGTCGTCGGGGTTCCAGCGCAGCGTGAGCATCTCGGTCCAGTTGTAATCTTCCCGCACCACGCCGAGCGTCTTCATGGGCAGCAAGGGTGCCAACACGTTTTCCACGCCCTCGATAACGGGGTCGGGCGCGGGACGCCGCTCAAAGCCGGTGCGCAAGTCGATGATCGTGCGGACACGGTATTTTCGTACAAGAAGCTGCTGCTCCGCTTCGCTTGCATTACTCAAATCGGCGCTGCGGAGTAACTTGCCAGCACGCACAAGGCTTCCGTCTTTTGCGGGAATGCCGCCAAGGCTTCGGATATTCAAGATGTTGGGAAAACCGCGCATGAACCTTTCGCCCCCCCAGCTGTGGCTTACTTGCGTTTCTTGCTCTTGGTGTTGCTCCGACTGCGATATCGGCGTATCCGCATATTCTTGTTTCGCTTGAAGCGACTGTTCGAGGCCAAGAGGCCAATGCCCGAAGCGGCGACAATCAAAATGCCTAGGGCGAGGCCGACGGTCTTGCGCGTGTCCTCGTCCATGCTGTCGGCACATCCAGTAAGCGCTAGGCAGGTGAAGAGCGCCATGGCGGCTATGGCGGCTATGGTGAAGGTGCGCTTGGTCATTGAGGCTCCCCGTAATGGCATGGCACGACGTGAGCCATTATACCGCAGCGGATATGTGCCGCCGGGGTTTCACGCCAACATGT
>JAUNCA010000033.1:8385-17441 GCA_030526775.1 Coriobacteriia bacterium
TGATGGCCTTAGCTTGTTGCCTTCTCGTAGTATGCCTTCATGCAGTCGAAGGTTTCGTCGCTGATGTAATGCTCGACGCGGCAGGCGTCTTCCTCGGCGGTTTCGGGAGTCACGCCGATGAGTTCGAACAGATGGCAGAGCACGACGTGGCGCTCATACACGGATTTCGCCACTGTTTCGCCTTTAGCGGTAAGGTGTAGACCGGTGCCGTTGTCGGGCTCGACATAGCCTTGGTCGCGCAGCTTGCCCATCCACTCGCTAATCGTGGGTTTCGAGAAGCCCATCTTCTTTGCGAGGTCCACCGGGCGCACGACGTCGAGCTTCTGGCTCAGGACATAGATATCTTCCAGGTACATTTCCAGGGACTCGCTGCTTGCCGGCATGAGGCACCTCCGCATTCGGGGCATGATAGTTTTCTCTAGTTTACGGGAACCCCCGATGTTACGTGAATAGTTTTGCCGTTAGGGATTCCTATTTTTTCTGTAGATGGAATAGGTTCGCGCTTTTGGCGTATGGCTGGCGCATGTGCTGTTTCCGCAGGCAGGTTTCGAAGTTAGAAGCGTCTATCTCAAAAGTTAGTCGCGCTTTACATTTCCGCAGGTCAAATAAGGAAATGTTAGCGTTGACGAAGTCGATTTGCGGGTTTACGTTCAGTATATCAAGGCAAATTGCGTGGGGTTTTCAATCCAGAATAGGGGGTTGTTATGGGCTACGGGAAACTCATTGCATTCGCCGGTGGCACCGTTCTTCCGGGGGTTGTGAAGGCCATTGCGAGCCAGCCGCAAGTGCGTGAAGCCGTGGTGAACTGCGTTGCGAAGGGCATGAAGCTTAAGGCCGACGCAGACGAGGCGCTGCAGAACATCAAAGACGATGCCGAGGACGTATGCTACGACGCCCGTTACGAGGCCAAGGTGAAAGCTGCAATCGAAGCGAGGCGCGCCGAGATCGAGGAGCGCATCCGGGCTGAGGTTGAAGCCGAGTTAGCTGAAGAGGTCGAGGACATCGAAGCTGAGGTTGCTGCAGCTGAAGCCGGGAAATACGCAGACGAATAGGATTCTATGCGTGACCCGCGCGCCTGACAGGAGCGCGCATCTTCGTGGCCCGAGCGTTGGAGACCGCTCGGGCCACCATGTATCGGGGGTATGACATGCGCTACGAAATTATTCACGACCGTCCGGGCCGTATTCGGTTCCGGTGTGGGAAATGGCTGTTCGCGGAAGACGAAGCGAACGGGGTTGTCGCTGCGTTAAAGCAGGTCGAAGGCGTTACTGAAGTCCGCTACCGCGAGGCGAACGGCGGATTCCTCGTCTTGTTCACGGGTGGCGCACGTAGCCGGCTTATCGCGACAATGGATGGGTTGGATGTGTTGGCGCTTCCCACGGCGCCAGCCGACGATGCCGTGAGCGCGGAGGCGCTCGATAACCGATTTCAGCTCCATCTTGCCGAACTCATCCTCGTCCGCCTTGCCAAGCGGTTTCTCCTGCCCCCGCAGGTCCGCGCAGTGCTCGTCGTTCTGCGTGCGCTACGCTATGGGAAAGAGGGATTGTCCGCGTTGGCTCATGGGCGCTTGAGCGTCGAGGTGCTGGATATGACGGCCATTTGGATGTCGATTTTCCAGCGTGATTTCGCAACGGCAGGACTCGTGATGTTCCTGCTGCGCATCTCCGATGTGATGATGGAGTACACGCATGCGCGTTCAAGTCTCGCCCTGCGTCAAAACCTTGCCATCTGCGCCGACACGGTGTGGGTGGAGCAAGACGGTATCGAGGTGGAGATTCCCATCGCGGAAGCCCAGGTGGGCGATTTAGTGCGCGTGCGCTCGGGTTCGCTCGTGCCGCTCGATGGCACGGTGGTGGATGGCGAGGCCGAGGTGAACGAGGCCAGCATGACCGGCGAGTCGACGCTGGTCCATAAGGCCGCGCAATCGACCGTGTTCGCTGGCACCGCAGTGGACGAAGGCTCCATCCTCATACGAGTAGATGCCCAGATGGGCGATTCGCGTCTCGATGGTATCGTCGACCTGGTGGAAAACTCAACGGATCGCAAGGCACTCGTGCAAAGCCGCGCGGAGCGCCTGGCGGATGGCGTCGTTCCCATCTCGCTCGGATTGTTTGCGCTGCGGTGGGCCATGACACGCAACCTTTCCCAGGCCATGAGCGTGCTTATGGTGGACTACTCCTGCGCGATAAAGCTTTCCACGCCCGTTGCCGTCATGAGCGCGATGCGCGAGGCCACGAAGCGCTCGGTGGTGGTGAAGGGAGGCAAATACCTGGAGGCGCTGGCTAAGGCCGACACCATCGTTTTCGATAAGACGGGAACCCTCACGAACGCCTGCCCGCAGGTGGTGAAGGTGCTCGAGTTCAACGGCTGGTCCGAAGAGGAGGTCCTGCGCACTGCAGCCTGCCTGGAGGAGCACTTCCCGCACAGCATGGCGCGCGCAATTGTGCGAAGCGCCGAGGAACGGGGGCTTATGCATCCCGAGGAGAACCATGCCGAGGTGGAATACATCGTCGCGCACGGCATTATGACGTCCATCGGCGGGAAGCCGGCGTGCGTCGGTAGCGCGCATTACGTGTTCGAGGACGAAGGGGTGCCCGAACCCGCGGGGCTTATCGAGCGCCTGGAACGCGAGGCGCCGACGGCATCCACCGTGTACCTTGCGGTCGACGGCTTGCTGCGCGGTGCGTTGTGCATATCCGACCCGCTGCGCCCCGAATCGAAGCAAGTGGTTCAGGGGCTGCGCAAACGCGGTTTCGAGCGCATCGTGATGCTCACGGGCGATTCCGTGAATTGCGCCCGCACCATCGGGGCTAAGTTGGGGCTCGACGAGTGGCATGCCCAGGTTCTTCCCGAGGACAAGGCCGCCTATGTGGAAGACTTGAAACGACGTGGCCACACCGTGTTGATGGTGGGGGATGGCATCAACGATTCTCCTGCACTTGCGGCTGCCGATGTGTCCATCGCGCTTTCGGATGCGAGCGAGATTGCGCGCACCGTTGCAGATATTGCGGTTATGAACGCATCGCTGGAATCGTTACTTGTCATGCGCGATATCGCCGTTCGGCTCATGCAGCGAATCAAGAGCTCATACGAGTTCATCGTCACCTTCAACACGGCGCTTATCGTGCTGGGCTTCGTCGGCATATTGCCTGCGAGCGTGGGCGCGATGCTGCATAACACCTCGACGGCGGCCATCGTGGCACGCAACATGCGGCCGCTGCTTCCGGCGGGGGAATAGCCGCTCGCTCAATTGCTTCTGGTATCCTTGTTCGAATGAACGAGAAGACCGGCGTCATATTGGTGAATACGGGCAGCCCCGACGCGCCCACCGAGCAAGCTGTGCGCACGTACCTCGCAGAGTTCCTCATGGATCCTCGCTTGGTATCGGTGCCGCGGCCCATCTGGCGCTACATCCTGCATTCCCACATCCTGCCGAAGCGCTCGGCGGTTTCTGCCGAAAAGTATCGCAAGATCTGGCTCGACGAGGGGACGCCGCAGGGAAGCCCGCTTTCGTCTGCGCACCAGAAGATGGCGCAGGGCTTGGGAAATCTGCTGGCACATGCCGATGTACCGGTGCTGGGTGCGATGTGCTACACGCCGCCGACGGTGGACGATTGCCTGAAGCGTTTGCGAGAAGCAGGCTGCACGCGCGTCGTGTACCTCCCGCTGTATCCGCAATCGGCGTATACCCAGGTGGGTTCATGCACCGATGCGTTCGAGGCGGCTTGCCGGCGCATTGGCTGGAAGCCGCAGATGGAGCTTATCCGGGATTATTGGGATGACGAGGAGTATCTGCAGGCTGTTGTAAGCAGCATTCGCGCGGCCGGATTCGACCCGCAGCGAGATTACCTCGACCTGTCGTATCACGCGATTCCCCTGCGTGACGTGAAGAACGGCGACACCTATGTGGACTGCGTCGAGAAGACCAACCGCATCTTGGCCGATCGCCTCGGCGCCCAAGAGGGTCGTTGGGTAACCGGATATCAAAGCGTGTTTGGTCACCGTCCGCAAAACTGGACGGCGCCGCTTTCCACCAAGCTGCTAGCCGGGTGGGGACGGGATGGCGTGCGCAGCGTGTATTTTTGCTGCCCGGGTTTTGCGGCCGATTGCCTGGAGACCCTCTACGATATTCCCTACGATATGGAGCCCGCGTTCCGGAATGCATATCGCGAGGCGCATCCTGACGGCCCCGAGCCCTCGTTTACGTATGTCCCGTGCCTCGACCCGGAAACCGTATACCCGCACATCTTGCACCATGTGCTGCAAGCGCGTTCTAAGTTCCTCGAAGGTCGGGTGTAGATGCGAATGGCAAACGGCAAGGCATACACGTTGGCAATGGGAAGGCTTCTAGCGGTGCTGTTTGCCGGAGCGCTCGCATTAGGGCTGATTGCGTGTGGAAATGCGTCCATGCCGGCACGCACGCAGGCAGAGCCGCCAGCTGTCGATAAATCCCTTGATGACGACACGGTGACGGAAGCGAAAGCGGCCGACAAAGCCGCACAGGAAAAGGCCGCAAAAGAGAAGGCTGCGAAGGAAAAAGCCGAACGTGAAGCGCAGGCGGCTGAAGAGGCAGAGGCTGTGCAGGAGCCAGAACAAGCGCCCGCCGAAGAGGCCCCTGAGGAAAGTGCGCCAGAGTCTGAGGACGAGGGCGCCGAGCAACAACCCCCTGCTGAAGTGGCAGCTCCCCTGAACCTCTCCGAAGACTACCGGGCGAGTTTCGTGCATGGCGACAAGGGTTCGGAATATCAGAAGTACATCGTGCTTCACGATACCGAGGGCGATTCGGATGCAGCGGGAGTTATCGGATATTGGGATGGCAACGGTTCCGGCGTGGCGGCGCATTTCGTGGTGAACAAGGACGGCAGCGTCGTGCAGTGCGTGCCGCTCGACAAGATCACGCATCACGCGGGTTTCGGAGACACGGGCCACAATGCGCTCTACGGCGTGGAGGACGAGAGCCGCGACGATAAGGTGGGCACGGTGCCCATCGGTGATTGGGCGGCCGACTACGGCATGAATTCCTATTCCATCGGTATCGAGATGGTGCACGTGAGCGGCAGCGGCTACTATCCCGAAGAGCAGCTCGCCGCCGTCGATGCGCTCATCGCGCACATCGATGCCTACTATGGGTTCGAGAGCCAGATTATCGACCACAAGGCGTGGCGCTCCGGCAATTCCGACACCTCGCCCGAATTCGCCCAGTACCTCGCGAATTACCAAGACCACCGTACCCATTCGTAGCTCGAGCGAGGGCTTTCCCAAGGCTAGACGTTCTGAGGGACGGAGCTTACGAAACTGGAGTCAACCAACAGTTGATTTTCTCTACCAAAATCGCGTTTTAACCGCTCGTCATGGGGGAGTGCGCGACGTATGCTGAATATGTCGAAAGGAGCGCGTATGAAACCGATTATCTCCGTGGGAAACAACATCTGCCGACTGCGCAAGGAAGCGCGGCTAACCCAGGACGACCTCGCATCCTACCTGGGCGTGACGAAGGCTTCCGTGTCGAAGTGGGAAACGGGGCAGAGTTACCCCGACATCGAGCTTTTGCCGCGCATTGCCACG
Source organism: Coriobacteriia bacterium (assembly GCA_030526775.1). Classification (GTDB taxonomy): domain Bacteria; phylum Actinomycetota; class Coriobacteriia; order Coriobacteriales; family Eggerthellaceae; genus UMGS1519. The sequence goes on from JAUNCA010000033.1 coordinate 13,951, forward strand.
TACTTCGACACCTCAGTCGACAAGGTTTTGGGCTATGAACCCCAGATGGGAAGGGATGGCATCCGCCGGGAATGCGATCGCCTGCGCGCGGCGTTCGCGAACGAGCCGTTCGAGGAGGCGCATGCGCGCTGCCAAGAGCTCGCGCGCGACTACTATGCATGCTACCCGCTGCTCGCGCAGGTAGCCGTGCTGTACCTGAATCACCTGAATCTCGTTGAGGGAGCCGAGCGCGAGAAGCTTGCAGACGAAGCTATCGGGCTCTGCCGGCGCATCAAGCGGAATTCGGAGTCGTCTGCCGATATCCGGTTCGCGGAAGCCGTGGAAGCGAACTTCCAGCTGGCGATGGGTAACCCCCAGGGTGCCGTTGAGGCGCTTGCCGATGCGAGTGAGTACGATATGGGCCTGGATGTCTTGCTTGCGAGCGCATACAGTGCATTGGGACAGGTGGATGAGGCGGACAAGACGTTGCAGGGGGCGTTGTTCCAGTCGCTTGCGCTGTGCTTGAACAGGCTTTCAAGCATGGCCATGCTGTATGTTGCCAACCCCGCGAAGCTTGATGTGGCGCATAGCCGTGCATGCGCGATTTTGGATGCGTTCGAGTTCGAATCCGTTTTTGTAAATGCCGCGGCTATTCATATATCCTTCGCGATGGCCTATGTCATGAGCGGCAATGTCGCGCGTGCCCTCGATTGCCTCGAGGATTACGAACGTGCAGCTCGGTTGCTTGAATTCCCCTTGAAGCTGCACGGAGATGCATTCTTCGATAAAGCGGAGGAGTGGATTGAGGATGCCAGCGTAACCGGAACGAGCGCGCCCCGCGATGAGGCGCTCATCAAGCAGAGCCTGGTGGAAAGCGTGGCTGCAAATCCGGCGTTTGCCCCGCTTGCCGCCGAGCCGCGTTATATGCGCATCGTGAAGAGCTTGGAGGAGATTGTCCGATGAAACGCCTGGTGATTTATCTTGTTGTGACGTTTGGTCTGAGCTGGGGCCTGCTTATCCCTGCTGGACTTGCCTTGGGGACGTTCGAGCAGGGGGAAGGGTCTTCGGTTACCATGGTGGCGCTTATCGCGCTGTCCATGTTCTTCCCGCTTGTCGGCGCGCTCGTGGCCAACTTCGCGTGTGCGCCCGAAGAGCGCATCAACCTGTGTTGGAAGCCGCGTATTCGGCAGAACGTCCCGCAATACCTGGCTGCCTGGTTCCTCCCGACCGCGATAACGCTTGTGGGAGGCGTGCTGTTTTTCGCGCTGAACCCGCAATGGTTCGACCCGACGATGTCCACCTTTATCGAGACGACAGCCGCGACGGCGGGTGTTTCCGCGGAACAGCTGGCCTCTCAGATGCCACCGGTGCCGGTCCTTGTGGCTACCGTTGCCGTGGCGGCTATCCTTTTCGCCCCGTTCATCAACATGATTCCCGCCTTCGGCGAGGAGCTCGGTTGGCGAGGCATGCTGTTCCCAACGCTTGCCGAACTTACGTCCGAGCGCAACGCCGCGCTGGTGTCGGGCGTTATCTGGGGGCTCTGGCATGCGCCCGTTATCGCCATGGGGCATAACTACGGCATGGGTTATGCGGGCTTTCCCTTTACCGGCATCCTGACGATGATTCTGCTCTGCACAGCTTTCGGTTGCTGGCTTGCCTACCTGCGCGCTCGTTCGCAAAGCGTATGGCCGTGCGCGTTTGCCCATGGTGCGTTCAATGCGATTGGGAACATTGGCCTGTATTTCTGCATCGCCGGCCAAACCCTCTTCGGCCCGACCCCGCTCGGCCTTGTGGCTGGTATCCCGCTTCTGATCGTAGGCGCCATCTGCTGGATGCGCCTAAGCGCCCGCCAGCCGCGCTAAGCGTGCATGTGCGGGTGAGACACCCATCCCCTGAGGGCGACCGTCTCACCCCCGCACTGAGTCCCTGTCTCACGGAGCGTATGCTTTATGCATTCCTGTGGTATACTTTTGCGCACTGTATCGCTTTAGTACGCAAAAGTGGCTGCTCAGGCGAGTGTTTTGTAAGAGACAATTGGAGGGACAATGAAGAAGAAACTGTTGGCGGTTTTCGGCGTTGCAGCAGCGATGTGCCTGTGCTTCGCGATGGCCGGCTGTGGCGGTAACTCCGCCGATTCCAGCGCAGCAAGCGATGACTCGACTGCATTTGTGGTTGGTTTTGACTCCGGTTTCCCGCCGTACGGCTATATCGGCGATGACGGCGAGTACACGGGCGTCGACCTCGACCTCGCCAAGGAAGTCTGCGCTCGCAACGGCTGGGAATTCAAGGCCGAGCCCATCGACTGGGATGCCAAGGACGCCCTGCTCGATTCCGGCACCATCACCTGCATCTGGAACGGCTTCACCATGAGCGAGGATCGTATGGACAAATACGCCTGGAGCGAGCCGTATATGTATAACGCGCAGGTTCTTATCGTTAAGGCCGACAGCGACGTTAAGACGCTTGCCGACCTTGCTGACAAGCATGTGATGACCCAGGTCGAGTCTGCTGGCCTCGAGGCTCTCGAGCAGGAGCAGTATGCGGACATCATCAAGACCTTCGCCGGTGGCGCTCCCGAGACCCTGGACAAGTTTGACAACATCATGATGCAGCTCGAATCTGGCACCGTTGATGCTTGCGTCGGCGACCTTTCCATCGCTGCGCTCCATATGGCAAAGAAACCCGACACGTTCAAGGTTGTCGAGACCCTTTCCGAGGAACAGTTCGGCATCGGCTTCAAGCTGGGCAACGAAGAGATGGCCCAGAAGGTAACCGCCACGCTGAAGGAAATGACTGCGGACGGCACCGTCGAGAAGATTCTCAAGAACTACGAGGATCAGGCAGTGACCATGGAGAACTGGCTGCTCAAGTAAGTTCATCGCTTCTGTATGGGCGTCCGCCTGCATGGTGGGCGCCCATTTCGTGTATCGAGCTATAACCGAAGGAGAGAATTCACGTGGATTTCTCGACCATGATGTCGTTGCTTGGCAGCGGCTTGGTTTTAACGGGACAGATATTCATTGTCACGTTGCTTGGGTCGTTGCCCCTCGGCGTGTTGATAGCGCTGGGCCGCATGAGCAAGTTCGCGCCACTGGCATGGCTGATGCGGGCGTATATTTCATTCATGCGTGGAACGCCGCTTATGCTGCAGTTGATGGCGCTTATGTTTGGACCGTATTACCTGTTTGGCATGCAGCTGGGAGCAGACTGGAAATTCTGGGCTTGCGATATTGGCTTCATCCTGAACTACGCTGCCTATTTCGCCGAGATTTACCGCAGCGGCATCCAGTCGATTCCGCGCGGTCAATACGAAGCCGCCGAGGTGCTGGGCTATACGAAGGCGCAAACGTTCATGCGGATTGTGTTGCCCCAGGTCATCAAGCGTATCCTACCTGCCATGGGCAATGAGGTCATCACGCTCGTGAAAGATACGTCCCTTGCGTTCGTGCTTGGCGTCATGGAGATGTTTACGCAAGCCAAGGCTATCGCCGCAAGTCAAGTGAGCATGCTTC
>JAUNCA010000034.1 GCA_030526775.1 Coriobacteriia bacterium
AAAGTGCCACTGGCACTTTCGCGTCGTGCGGAACTGCGCGTGGCACCCCCTCCCCAGGCAAGCCCGCCACGTGGAGGTGCAATCCTGTTGCGGGTCGATCCGGCGCAATCATCTTGTATGAGAGGAGAAAGAGGATGGACTTGGTAATCGATGCGATGGGGCAGGCGTGCCCGCTTCCCGTGGTGAAGGCGAAGCAGGGGCTCTCGACCATCGACGAGGGCACCGTCGAGGTGCTCGTGGACAACGAGACCGCGACGCATAACCTGGAGAACCTTGCGAAGAGCCTGAAGTGCACGGCGAAGGTCGAGCAGACGGGTGACGCGGAATTCCACGTGTTCATAACCAAGACCGCCGACAGCAAGTCGGGCGAGACGCTCGAGGTCGTGGCATGCGGCACCGGCGGGCCGAAGGTCGTCGTGGTGTCTTCCCGCTTCATGGGCCAGGGCGACGACGTGCTCGGCGGGAACCTGATGAAGGCGTTCATCTTCTCGCTTACGCAGATGGACACGCTGCCCGATACCATCCTGTTCTACAACGGCGGCGCGAACCTGACCGTCGAGGGCTCGCCTGCGCTTGACGACCTGAAGGCGCTTGCGGCTGCTGGCGTTGAGATCCTCACGTGCGGCACCTGCCTGAAGCACTACGGCATCGAGGACAAGCTGGCCGTCGGCGACGTGACGAACATGTACGTGATCGTCGAGAAGCAGCTGAACGCCGGCACGGTGGTCCGCCCGTAATGATCTACTTCGACAACGCCGCTACCACGATGATGAAACCGCCCGAGGTGGCGCGCGCGGTGGCGCGCGCCATCGATTCGTTCGGCGGGGTGGGACGCGGCGTGCATGATGCGTCGCTCTCTGCCGGCTTAGCTGTGTATAGGTGCCGGCAGCAGGTGGCGCAATTGTTCAATGCGCCCGACGCGAAGCGGGTGGCGTTCTGCCTGAACGTGACCGAGGCGCTGAACGCGGTGGTAAGCGGGTTGCTGCACGGAGGGGAGCACGCCATCACGACGGCCGCATCGCACAATTCGGTGCTGCGGCCGCTGTATCGCAAGGTGGATGAAGAGGGATCCGAGCTGGTTATCCTGCCCGTTGCCCCGGATGCGTCCATCGACTACGACGCGTTTGCGTCGCTGTTCCGTGCGAACACGAAGCTCGTGGTGGTGACGCACGCCTCGAACCTGACGGGCGACGTGTACGACGTGGCCCGCATGGCGCGCATAACGCATGAACACGGGGCGCTCATCTGCATCGATGCGGCGCAGACGGCGGGCGTCGTGCCCATCGACATGCAGCGCGACGGCATCGACATCGTCGCCTTCACCGGGCATAAGAGCCTGTATGGCCCGCAGGGCACCGGCGGTGTGGCGCTGGGGGAGGGCATCGACCTGCCCTGGTTCAAGGTTGGCGGTTCCGGCACGCATAGCTACGACCGGGAGCACCCTTCGTTTTATCCGGAGCGTTTGGAGGCGGGTACGCTGAACGCCCACGGCATCGCGGGGCTTTCCGCAGGCATCGCGCATATCGAGGAGCTCGGCGTGGACGAGATTGCGCGGCAGACGGCGGCGCTTGCCGACCGATTCGAAGCAGGCGTGCGGGGTATCCCGGGCGTGCGCATCATCGGCGGACATGGCGGCATAGGGCGGACGGGCATCGTGGCGCTGAACGTCGGCGAGATCGATTCTGCCCAGGTGGCGGATGCGCTCGGGTACGACTACGGCATCTGCGTGCGGGCTGGCGCCCACTGCGCGCCGCTGATGCACGAGGCCATGGGGACGGCACAACAGGGGGCGGTTCGCTTCAGCTTCTCGCATTTCAACACGGCCGAAGAAGTGGACGCGGGCATCGCGGCCATACGCGAGATCGCGGGGTAGCGGCATGCGGCAGAAGAGACCCCGGTGCGTGCTCACGTTCTCGACGACATCCGATGCGATGGCGCTGGAAGCTGCCGCGAAAGAGCACGGCTTGCCCGGCCGTATGATTCCCGTGCCCTCGGAAATCGATGCCGGCTGCGGTTTCGCCTGGCGCTGCGAACTCGAAGAACGCGACGCGCTGCTCGCAGGCGTAGCCGAATACGCCCTCGCCCACGAAGGCGTCTTCGAAGTCGCGATGTACTAGGACTGAAGAGGTTACCTATGCAGATAGGCTTGGATATCGGGTCGACTATGACGAAGTGCGTCGTGATGGAAGGCGAGCAACTGCTCGAAACCATCCTAACGCCGACGGGCTTCAGCAGCGTCGACACGGCCGAACGCGTGGCGGCCGACCTCGCGGCGCGCGGATACGACGTGAGCGAGGTGCCGGTCGTGGCTACCGGATACGGACGCATTGCCGTGCCGTACGCGGCGAAGAAGGTGACCGAGATCACCTGCCACGGTCGCGGCGCAAGCTTTCTGTTCGGGCCGGAGGGCACCGTGCTCGACGTGGGCGGGCAGGACACGAAGGTCATTCAACTTGTCGGCGGCAAGGTGAAGAAGTTCCTGATGAACGACAAGTGCTCGGCGGGTACCGGCAAGTTCCTCGAAGTCATGGCCAACCGCATGGGCGTGAGCCAACAGCGCATGGCCGAGCTGGCTGCGGCGGGGGAGCCCACCGCGATTTCCAGCATGTGCACGGTGTTCGCGGAAAGCGAGGTCATCAGCCTGGTCGGTCGCGGCGAGCCGCTCGAGAACATCGCGAACGGCGTCATCGAGAGCGTCGTGGGCCGCGTGGTCACGTTGGTGCGCGGTGTTCCGGGTGAGACGTATTTCCTCACCGGTGGCCTGTGCGAGAACGGGTATGTCCTCGAACGTCTATCTGCCAAGCTGGGCAAACCGGTAACCAGTTGCCCCGAAGCCCGGTACGCGGGTGCCATCGGCGCGGCCTTGAGCTAGCAAAACGAAAGGAGCGGGGCACGTTACCGTGCCCCGCGCCATCTGGGATAGTTGCTTTTCGAGCTAAAGCGCTTCCTCGCTGCGGTTTATTCGGCGGGGAAGTCGAAGACAGCATCGGAGAGGTTACCGAAACTATGCGCTTCCGCAATCTTGGCTGACATGATGGCAGCACCCTCGTCTTCGGGAGCATCCTCGGCGATTTGCGTGTCGAAGGTGAACTCGTAGCTGTACCAGCCGTGGCCGAAGCTTGCGCCCGTCTGCTCTCCGCCGGACATGTAGTACCGCTCGAACGTGAAGCCGTCATCGATGAGGTCCTGGCCGGTTTTACCCACGTAGGGATCGACTTCCTCCTGGCTTAAGAGGTCCCCCGAAATCTCCTCGGCGCTCACAAGCTCCAATCCGCTTACGGCATCGATGATCTTCTGGACATCGTCGGGATTGAACATGTCGAGTCCCTCGAGCTTCTTCGCCGTGTCGGGTTGCATCTTGGCTACCGCGCGATACGTCTTGTCGCCGGCGGTGAAAACGATGACGTACGAGCTGCCGTTGTTGCCTGATGCAAGTAGCTCGGTCTGGTTGGCAAGCGCATCGCCAAGTGTTTTCCAATCGGGGTTGACGGTGGCGGCTTCGGTGTTACCGCTTTGGTCCTGGCCTTGGCTCGAACCCGAATTCGACTGCCCCGAACAAGCGGTTAGCGGCAGCGCGCATAAGCTCATCGCGAGCGCAATTGCCAAGACGATTCCAATCTTGTGATACTTGGTAGAAGGCATTGCGGATTTCATAGCTTCCCCTTTCGCGCATGCATTGCTAGGCCATAGCCCAATCCTGTTTCATGCCACGTCATAAACTATACCCGCCATGAAAACAGGTGAGGAGCTGCAAGGCGTATGAGCTTGATGCTTTCTTCGGATGCTGCGAGGGCGCTAGTGGCGAATGAACTTGGCATCCGCCTCGGTGCTGTCAAGGTCCGTGAACCTGCGCACCTCCATGTGGAGGTCGTGAGCATCGCGGAGCTCGGCAATCGTCTTCATCATGGGCGATGCGTGGTGGGCATCTATCGCTGCTTGGTTCCGCCAGCGGTCTATCAAAAGGATGGCCTCGGGATCGTCGAGCGGCGTGTAATATTCGTAGGCTTCATTGCCATCTTCGGCGCGAATGGCGGCCACGGTGCCGCTGTCAATCATCTCGCGGGCGAAGGCCTGGGCGGCGCCGTTGCGGCCGTGGTAGAGAATGTTCACGGTGATGCTCATCGGCTTGCCTCGTTCCCGCCTGTAGCCATTGCCTTCATGCATACCCCCATCATCAAAGGCCAGCATCGTCACGGGCAATTGTACCAGCCGAGCCATCGTGGTCTTTAATTCGCCCCGAAAACAAACGCACCCGCCAGGTTGCCCCGGCGGGTGCATTCTTGGCTGGCTACTGGAGCTCAACCGCTTCGACGGCGGCCTCGAGGCCGCCCGTGCCCTCTTCGGCCATGGCCAGGAAGGAGAGCACCTTCTCGCTCCAGCCGGCGGAAAACGTCGTGTCGACGCCATCGAACTGGGTCGTGCCGTAGCCGGCCAGGTCCACCGCGTGCAGCCACACGCGATGTCCGACTCCGCGTCGGTAGGCCTCGAGGTTCCTCTGCAGGCACTGCCTGCCCGAGCGCTGGCTATAGCCGCGGTTCACCTCGTTGTCGGACAGGAACACCATGCGGTCGACGTCGACGCGGTGGAGCGTCGCCTCCACGAACACGGCTTCCATGTTGGTGCACCCGCCGTTGGCCTTAAACTGGCCCATTGTGGCGAGCACGCTTGCCCCCGCCGTCACGGGTACGCGTTCCGCGTCGCGGGCGAATGCGTACACCACGCAGTCGTCGCTAAGGTGTACGAGGCAAGCCGCTAGCAACGCCGCGACATCGACGTAGCGGACGGTGCTCATGCTGGAAAGCCGGCAGCTCATCGAGCCCGACACGTCCACTGCGACGAGCGTGCGGCCCGGGAGCTTCGGATAGTTCGCTACCGAGGCGTCGAGCGCCCGGCTCAGAGCGTCCATCGCCTTGTCCACGGGGTCCATCGACTCGGGGCGGCTGCCCATGAAGGGCATGTGGGTACGGCTGAACAGGGCGTACATTTGCTCCAAGCCCCTTATACGCGTTCCGCTGAAAGTCGTTGCCACCTGCATGGCCTCGACCGCCCGATAGGCGGACCAGAACCTGAACGGCAGCTGGCGCGATGCCGCCACCATGCGCGGATCGGCGAGCCGTTCGAGGACGGCATCCAAGCCAGCCGGGTTCGTTTCCAGCAGGTTGCGCAGGTTGCGCAGCAGCGCCATGTACGGCACCTTGCCCTCGGCGAGCAGCATCTCCCAGGTCTCGGTCGTGTTGCCATGCGCGGAAAGCTCGGTTTCCCAGCTCGTGGGCTTGCCCAGCTCGCCGGCGAGCAGCGCCCGCGTGGCCTCGCGGCGGCGGGTGTGGCACAGCTTCACGGCGTCGGCCATCTTCACCGGACGGTCGGACATGCGGTACTTGGCCAGCTCGTAGTCGCTCATGCGGTCGAGCGCATCGCGCAAGCCGCGACGCAGGCTGTTGGGCAACGGGTCGCCGGGGAACAGCGCGAAGAACGCCGCGAGCATTTCCGTCACATCGTCGCCGCGGACCACGGCGCTGCGAACCGCGCGCCGTACATACTGTTCGCCCTTCACCTCGTGGGCGAGCGTGGCAAGCAGCAGGTGGCTCGAGGAGCGCATGTTCAGGACGGTGCGCGCGTACACGGCGAGCTGCGCGACGAACAGGCCGTCAGTAGCCGCGAGTTCCTTGGCGAGGGTCACCAGCTCGGGAGTGTTGTCGCCGTAGTACTTGGGCTCGTTGACGAAGCTCGTCAGGACATAGGACATGAGCCGGTCTCGCGGATCGAGGCGATAGGCGACGTGTCCGGAGCGGTTCCTGGTCAGCGTGGATTCAGCCTTCATGTTGAACGTGGTCATACGGGTTCCTCCTCTCGTGCTGGTATGGTTGGCTGAGATAGGCGAGGCGGACAGATGGTATCGGTTGCGGTGAATAACCCTCTTTCTTCGAGGGCTCGACGCCTCCAAAACGCCGATTCATTAAAAGCAGTTGGATGAAGTACCCGCACCCTGCGATGCTGTCCGCCTCGCACAACCATAGAGTATGGGTTCTGCTCCGCTCGTGCTTGCCGTTTTTCGGCATATCGCCTTAAAATATTGCGGTGGAAGCAATGAACGGAGTGCTTTGCATAAGCGTTTCACCTTGAAAGGAGCGCGGCATGACAATCAGCGAACAGCAGGCGCGGGAGTTTGCGCGGTTCCTCCCCGATGGCCTGTCCTGCGACAATGCCCGGCAGCGCCTGTTGAGCGTCGTGGAGGCACTGCGTTTGCTCACCGATCGCGAACATCCGCTGAGCAACGCCGATTTGCGCCTTGTGCTGGCCGCCCGTTTCGGATTCAACGCAGTGCCGGCGGAAAACACGCTGAATGCCGACATCCGGTCGCTGCGCGGTTTGCGCATCATGGGCTACACCTTCCACACGGGGCCTATGGGCACCTGGTGCGAGAGCGACGCGTTCAGCCCCGCGCATGTGCGCCTGCTGTTCAACGCGGTGCAGTCGTCGCGTTTCCTCACGGCGGATGAGAGCGCCGAAGTGCAGGAAGCGCTGCTCGACCTCGTGTCGTATTATCAGGAAGACCAGATGGTGGGGGAGGTGCACGTCGTCCAACGCATGGAGGCGGCGGGGCGCTCGGCGGTGCTCGATGCCTGCGATGCCATCGCGCGGGCCATGCGGGAAGACCGCAAGGTTGCCTTCGAATACACCTTCAACAACTTCGAGGGAGCGCAGGTCGCGCTTCCCGGCGACGACGGCAGTCCCGTGCGCGTGGAAACGCCCATCGCACTGTATTTCTCCGAGGGAACCTATTATCTGGAGTCGTATAGCGCAACGCCGTGGCGGCATGGGCGCAATATCTTGCGCAGCCGCGTGGATCGCATGCGCGCGGTGCACGTGTCAGACGAGTCTGGCGACACGTGCGAGGAAGTCGAGGAAGCGCGCCGCACGGCCGCCCGCCGGATGAAGCGCGAATTCCAGATGTTCTCCGGCATTCCGCGCACCGTGTTCCTGCGCGTTTCGGCGGAACGCACGAACGAGATGTTCGACCTGTTCGGCTTCGGGCTGGAATTCGCGAATTTCATCGGGGTCCGCGGCGACAAGGATTCCACGGGCGATACCTGCGTGCAGGTCGCGCAGTCGCCGACCTTCTTCCGCTGGCTCGCCGGCATGGGCGGTACGGTGCGCATGGTTGCGCCGCCGAGTTCCCTTGCCCTGCAGTCGCAGCCTTGGAGGCATCTCATCGGCGGTAAGACGTACGCGCAGCTTCTTGAAGACTACGAGGCCATGTGCACCGCCTATCGCGAGTTCCTCGACACTGCGCGCTTGGGCTGCTAGCTATTGTTTGTCGGATGGATGTAGTCGAACGGGTCGATAACCTCGATGCCGAGGTAGTCGAAATCCTTCACGTTATGCGTGGCCAACGTCGCGTCGTTGGCCTTACAGATTGCCGCAATCATGTAGTCTTCAATCGAGGATGAACGTCCCATCCGACGGGCTTTGGCGCGCAATTCAGCGCAGAGGTGCGCGGCGAATCCATCATAGAAGAGCGCCTTGTCCCGGCAATCCCTGACAAAAGCCTCCACGAATTCAAGGAGGCCATCCCTCCGTTTCCCCTCGGGTAGGATGAGTGCCTCATAGTAGAGTTCTTCGATGGTTATGGCGGAGAGATAGGCATCGTTACCATAATCCCAGAACCAGTCGATAACGTGTTCGTTTGGCCATGGCTTGGCCACTTCGGAGACGACATTGGTGTCGATGACGTACTTCATAGGCTATTCCTCAAATGAGAATTCGCGCGCGGGGGTACGCCGATTTCTGGCAGAAAACACGAGGTCTATCTGGCATGATATAAACAAAGCACGCCAACTCGATTGAAGGAAGGGGACAAAGCGCACCCCGATGACAAGGTGGTTCCGCGACATCGTACTTAGTTTGCTTGCACTCGCGTTTTGCGTGGGCGTAGCGTTTCCCGTTCCTGCATTTGGTGCCGGGCGGGTGGAAGAAGAACGCGTTGAACCAATTGGATTGGGCACGACCTTGCTAGTCCAGCTTGAATCGCAAGCGGCGGATGCCACGCTGCCGGCCGTGCAGAAGGCGGCAAAGCGTGCCGTGCAAGCTGCGAAGCACGCGGCCGTAAAGGAACGCGCGTTGGAATGGGCACGACAAGAGGGCAGCGAGACCGATTACTGCCTGGCCGTCGATGTTGGCGCCAAGCGCACGATTGTGATGCAGCGCGATGGGGACGACTGGAAGGTCGTGAAGTACTGGATTTGCTCGACGGGAGCCCCTGATTCGCCCACGCTCACCGGCGTGTACCAGGTGGAGGGTCGCGGGTACTCGTTTGGCGACTATGAAGGCTACACCTGCTATTACTACACGCAGTACTGGGGGCTGTATCTGTTCCACTCCATCAAATACGAACCGGGAACCTTTGACGTGCAGGATGGACGGCTCGGCGAGGAAGTTTCGGAAGGCTGCGTGCGCCTGAGCCTTGAGAACGCGAAATGGATCTACGACAACATTCCCTGGGCTACACGCGTAATCGTGTACGAATGACCTGCGGAATGATAAATTACCGCGGGTATTTTTCATCATTGAATGATGATTTACCGCGGGTGTTTTTCATCATTGGGATCGTGTCAGCATGGCCTAGCGCAGGAAGATAAGGCCGGCGGGGGCATCGACGACCTCGCCAATGCGAGCGGGGGTTCGACCAGCCCGGCGCTCGAAAGCTTCTGCGAACACATCGGCGTTCTCGGGTGGAATCGCCACGAGCAAGCCGCCGCTTGTTTGCGGGTCGCAGAGCACGCCCATGCGGTTGTCGTATTCCGCATCGTCCAAGGTCCCCTGCTTCACGAATGCGCGCGCCCATTCGATTATCTGGAAGGAGCGTCCGGGGCGGCAGTAGGCGCAGGAATAATCCCACACGCCATCGAACAGGGGTAGCGCGTTCCAGTCCAGGCGCGCGCCCACACCGGACGCCTCGAGCATCTCGTGCAGGTGTCCCGCGAGTCCGAACCCTGTGACGTCCGTTGCGGCATGCACGCCCGCTTCCAACATGGCTTCGGCGCCGAGTTTGTTCAGCTCCATCATGCTCTCGATAGCCGGGCGCATGGACGCGTCATCCTCCAACCCGGCCCGGAAAGCCGAGTTCAGGATGCCTGTCCCGATGCGCTTCGTGTAGAACAGCACGTCGCCCGCCTGCGCACCTTGGTTGCGCACGATGTGGTCGGGGTGCACGGTGCCGAACACCGAGAGGCCGTACTTGGGCTCGTCGTCGTCAATGGAATGGCCGCCCACCACGAAGGCGCCCGCTTCGCGCACCTTGTCTGATCCGCCGCGCATCACCTCGGCCACCACCTGTGTGCCAAGCGACACGGGGAAGGCCAGGATGTTCAGCGCGGTGAGGGGTTTCCCGCCCATGGCGAACACGTCGGAAAGCGCGTTCGCAGCGGCCACGCACCCGAACTCGTACGGGTTGTCCACGACCGGCGTGAAAAAGTCAAGCGTCAGCACGGCGGCCGTGTTGTCGTCTATGCGGTACACCGCGGCGTCGTCGCTCGTGTCGAAGCCGAGCATCAGCTCCGGATCGACGGCGGGTGCTATTTGCTTCATTATTTCCCGGAGGTCGCCCGGACCCCACTTAGCTGCTCAACCGCCCTTTTCGGTCAAGTGCGTCAGACGTATGCGCTCCACTTCGCTCACCAGGCCACCTCCTCTCGACGCATTAACATTGTAGCAATGATAAATAATCCCCGCGGTGATTCGTCATATGATGAACCACCGCGGGGATTATTCATCATCTGCGGGCGATGACGAAAAATACCCGCGGTGAATTATCATGGACGGGTTGAATTATCCTTTGTAAAGTATAATATTTCCCCAGCTAATTGGTACTATTCACCGAATTTTCGTGCCATCTCGCACGCGAGTTATTGGATCGTGGATAAAGGACTCGAACGTCTTGGAGTATTCGGCAAGGTATCTCAGGTTCGAGAGAGGCAGATTGCGCGTGCAGGGGCGTGCAAGGCGGGCATAGGGACAGCTCGCGTCCATTCCCCTAATCGGCAATCACGGTATGGAGAAAGGAGTGTGGGGAACTATGGAACTGACGCGTAGAAGTTTCTTCAAGGCAACCGGTTTGGTGCTTGCGGGTTCGATGGCTTACGAGCTGTCGGCGCAGTCGCAGGCATTCGCAATGGAAGCCGATGAAGAATGGAAGCTAGTCAACACCGAGGAGTACACGAACATTTGCTGCTACTGCTCCGGTGGTTGCGGCTCGGTCGTGTCTTCGCGTGATGGCGAGATCATCAGCGTAGAAGGCGACCCGGACCACGTCATCAACGAAGGTGGCTTGTGCCCGAAGGGTGCCGCGATGTTCCAGCTCGTCAAGGTCGTCGATCCGGCGACGGGCGAGATCATCAAGAACCCGAACCGGCATTTCAGCCCGCTGGTGCGTCGGCCGGGTGCAAGCGACTGGGAGGAAATCTCCTGGGAAGATGCCATCGACGGCATCGCGCGTCACGTCAAGGAAACGCGTGACAAATACTTTATCGAGAAGGACGAGAACGGCGTAACCGTCAACCGCCTGGAAGCGATCGGCCACCTCGGCGGCTCGCAGCAGAACTCGGAAGAGGAATTCCTCATCCTGAAGTTCATGCGCGGCCTGGGTGTGGTCGCAGTCGACAACCAGGCGCGAGTTTGACACAGCTCCACGGTTGCCGGTCTGGCACCTTCATTCGGTCGCGGCTCGATGACGAGCCATTGGGAGGACATGGAGAATGCGGACTACATTCTCACGTGTGGCTCCAATAATGCGGAAAACCACCCCGTATCCATGAAATGGGTTAATCGTGCCCTCGATAAGGGTGCGACTTGGATTGTGGTCGATCCGCGCTTTACCCGTACCGCTGCCCTGGCGGATATTTATTGCCCGATTCGTTCAGGCACGGACATCGCCTTCTATGCCGGCATGATCAACTATATCTTCGAGCACGACAGATATCAGCATGAGTACTGCCTGAACTACACGAACCTGTCTTACCTCATCAACCCGGATTACTCCTACGACCCCGAGACCGGCCTGTTCAGCGGCTGGAACGAGGAAACCAAGTCGTATGATCAGTCCACCTGGGGTTATCAGACGGACACCGAGACTCCTTGGGACACCGAGACCACGTACGCATGGGTGAAGGGCGAGGGCGTTCCCGAGTTCGACCCGCCGGTCCTCAAGACCCCGAAGAAGGATCCCACGCTGAAGGATCCGAACTGCGTCTACCAGATTATGAAGAAGCACTACTCGCGTTATACGATCGAGGCAGTGAGCAACATCTGCGGTATGGACGCCGAGACGCTCGAGCTGGTGTACGACACCTACACCAAGTCCGGCGAGCCTGGCAAGGCCGGCACCATCCTGTACGCCCTTGGCCAGACGCAGCACCACTACGGTGCGAACAACACCCGCATCATGTCTGTCGTCCAGCTGCTGCTGGGCAACATCGGCGTCCCCGGCGGTGGCCTCAACGCGCTGCGCGGCGAGCCGAACGTTCAGGGTTGCACCGACATGTGCATCATGCCCGCCGACCTGCCCGGCTACCTGCATTGGCCGACGTCGGATGGCACCCCGAGCCTCAAGGCCTGGTGCGAGCACGAGACCTACTCGGATGGCTACTACACCAACAAGCCGAAGTTCATGGTGAGCTTCCTGAAGTCGTGGTTCGGCAAGAACGCCACGTTCGAGAACGACTACGGCTACGACTGGCTGCCCAAGGTGTACAAGCCGGGTAACTGGACCAGCATGCGCACCTTCGAGCACATGGCCGAAGGCACCATGCACGGCTACTTCGCCCTGGGCCAGAACCCCGCTCACTCCAGCGGCAACACCAAGAGCGTCCGCGAGAGCCTCGCACACCTGGATTGGCTCGTATGCGCCGACCTGTACATGACCGAGACCGCTTCCTTCTGGAACGCCCCGGACATGAAGGACAAGGCCGCCGACATCCAGACCGAGTGCTACTTCCTGCCCGTGGCCTCCATCATGGAGAAGCCCGGCACCATCCTGAACTCTGGCCGCCTGTTGCAGTGGCGCCACGAGGCCGCTCCGCCCGCCGAGGGCACCAAGACCGACCTCGAGATCATGGACCTGCTGCACAAGAAGGTTGCCGAGCTCTACGAGAAGGAAGGCGGCGTCTGCCCCGAGCCCATCCTGAAGCAGAAGTGGGATTACGACATCGACGGTAAGGTCGACTTCCGCGCCGTGGCGTGGGAGCTCAACGGCTACAAGGTCGATGGCGCCGACTTCTCGAAGCAGAAGGTCGACCTCCTCACCAACTTCACCCAGCTGGCCGCCGACGGCTCTACCGCCTGCGCTATCTGGATTTACTCCGGCTACTACAACAACAACGAAGCGCTCCTCGAGCCCGATGAGCAGCCCGTTGCCCGCCGTGGCCACGAGGATCCGGGCAACATCCGCCTGTATCCGAACTGGGCATTCAGCTGGCCGGTGAACCGCCGCATCATCTACAACCGCGCCTCCGCCGACATGAAGGGCAAGCCCTGGAACAAGGACAAGGTGTGTGTGGAATGGGACGGCAAGGAATGGATTCGCAACGACGTTCCCGACTTCGCGTTCCAGAAGGCTAACCCCGACGGCACCAACACGCCGATTGAGCCGAACAACAAGGCCTTCTTCATGCGCTGGGAGCAGAACGCGTGTCTGTTCAGCACGGGTGGCATGAAGGACATGCCGCTGCCCGAGCATTACGAGCCGCTCGAGAGCCCGGTGAAGAACCTGATGAACGGCCACCAGAATTCGCCGATGATTCAGTTCGCCGACGACCCGAGCGTCAAGGCTGGCACGGTGGAAGAGTATCCGTACGTTGCCACCACCTACTCCATCACGGAGCACTGGCAGACCGGTCAGCAGACCCACAGCTGCCCGTCGCTGAACGAATCCCAGCCGGGTCAGTTCATCGAGATCTCCCGCGAGCTCGCGGAAGAGAAGGGCATCAAGAACGGCGATACCGTCCGCGTCTGGAACAACCGTGGCGACATCAAGATGAAGGCCATGGTGACGCACCGCCTGGTGCCGCTCACCGTCAATGGCGAGACCATCCACGAAGTCGGCATGATCCATCACTGGGGCTGGGCTCACAGCTTCGAGCAGGACGACCTCACGAACGACCTCACGCCGAACGTGGGCGACCCGAACAGCTTCATCCCCGAGTACAAGGCGTTCCTCGTGAACCTCGAGAAGGCATAGGAAGGAGGTAGCAGAAATGACTGAACAAGCAATCTATTTCGATTCTTCGAAGTGCACGGCATGCAAGGGCTGTCAGGCGGCCTGCAAGTGCTGGAACAACCTGCCCACCTCCTACGAGCTGAATAGCGCCGGCGAGTTCACGGGCACCCTCCAGAATCCGCCCGACCTGCTGCCGAACACGCGCCTCATCATCACCTTCAACGAGAAGGACCGTGAGGGCAAGTACGGCGTGGACTGGGCTTTTGGCCGTCGTGCTTGCATGCACTGCTCCAATCCGTCGTGCGTTAACGTGTGCCCCTCCGGCGCGCTGTATATCGACGAGGAGACGGGGCTCGTCACCTACGACTCCGGCAAGTGCATCGGCTGCCAGTACTGTCGTGCCGCGTGCCCGTTCGACGTGCCGCGTCACACCAACGTGGGCCTTACTGGTAACAATATCAAGATCAACAAGTGCACCGGTTGCGTCGACCGCGTGAAGCAGGGCCGCAAGCCCGCATGCGTGTCCACGTGCCAGCCGGGCGCCCTGCAGTTCGGCGATCGCGACGAGATGATCAAGATGGCTCACGAGCGCGTCGACTATCTGAAGTCTAAGGGCTTCGAGCAGGCAAGCGTCTACGGCGAGGACCAAATGGGCGGCACGCACGTCATTTACGTGCTGAAGTACGGGCTCGACCAGTACGAGCTGCCTGCGGATCCGCAGCAGTCCGGCATCACCGACGCCCTCGGCGTCCTGAAGCCGCTCACCGCGGCTGCCGCTGTTGCCACCCTTGCCGGCTTGGGCATTTCCTTCGCCACTGGCGTTGGCTACAAGCGTCCGACTATGCGCTACGACGAGGCCAACCACGACGTCGTCGATGCGGATACCGGCGAGGTAATCAAGCACATCGACCGAGAGGCGGGTGAGTTGTAATGGCAGAGCAGAGATATCTTCAGCGTCACCATAAGCAAACCCGCATCACGCACGGCATTTTCGTCGTCAGCTGCATCTGGCTGGCTATCTCGGGATTGTTCGTGTTCATCCCGCAGCTTTCCGTTGCTGCCGGTGCTGACGTGGCGCAGTTCATGCGCGTCACGCACCGCATCGTAGGCTGCATCTTTATCCTGACCCCCATCGCCAGCGCGCTCATTTCGCCGAAGGCAGCGGGGCACTTCTTCAAGAAGTACTCCTACAAGTGGGATGCCGACGACAAGGAATGGATGAAGAAGTTCGTTCCCTACATGCTTGGTCCCAAGCGCGTCCATATGCCGGATGCCAAGGAGGTCAAGTCCGGTCAGGTCGTTGCCGACGGCGCGATCATGGTCGGTGCCCTGGGCATGATGATCTCCGGTCTCATGCTCTGGCTGGGCGGCGTGTTCGCGGCCGATGCCACGTTCATGAGCGTGGCGCGCCTGCTGCACGACATCTTCTTCCTGCTGCTGGTCGTGTTCGTCATCGCTCACATCTACCTGGGCGCTGGCATCTTCCAGCCGTACAAGGGGTCGCTCACCACGATGTGGGGCGACGGTAAGATCTCCGAGTCCGACGCTCTGTACCACTGGGGCAAGTGGGCTCGCGAGGAGATCGAAGAGGGCAAGATCGTTGATGCCCCGAAGAAGTAGGAAGGCCCAGAGGCTGAAAAGCCGATGAGCTGAACTGCTTTGAAATGGTCCCGTGCCCGGCGCCCCACCGCCGGGTGCGGGGACACCGCGTCAGTGTTTTTGACGCAACCACAGAAACTTCTCCGAGCCCGCCTGGGCGGGCTTGGAGCTTGCCGAGGATGGGCAAGGAGTTGTTTGCGCACGTTTGGGATTATGTCCTGCGTACGCGATACCTTGCTTAGGGCCGCATCGCCGCAGGCGCGGCGGTGCGGCCCGAATTTTCCACGAATTGCGGTGCCGGCATATGCGGGCATGGTGTATGGCGCAAGCGCGTAGGATACGCCGTGCCCGGGTATACCTGTGCCGGAGAACCGGCAGATGAAGTACACTTTCTATGCGAGAGTTAATGCGAGGAGGATGCGCATGGATTTGAAGCTGATGGAACGCGCGATTGAGGCATATGCGCCGATGGGCAAGGATGCCGATCGCGCCCGACTGGAGTTCTTCGCCGGATTGTACCGGCTTCAGCAGCAATGGGCCGATCGCGTGGCTGCCGAACATGGCTATACGGCTCCCGCATCCGAGCAGGTCGAAGCCTGGTATTGGAACCACGAGCCCGTTTTCGCATCAGTTCCTGTGACGCTTGATGCTGTGGCATTCGCCGCGACGCTGTCCGATGTGGCC
Organism: Coriobacteriia bacterium; assembly: GCA_030526775.1. Lineage (GTDB taxonomy): Bacteria > Actinomycetota > Coriobacteriia > Coriobacteriales > Eggerthellaceae > UMGS1519. Next base: position 15,497 of record JAUNCA010000034.1, read on the forward strand.
GCGTATTTGGCCGACCACGCTGGGCTCGAGCAAGCTGCGGCAGATGGCTTGCGCGCCTACGACTGGAAGGAATTCTGCAACAAGGCCGATTTGAAGCTGGCAGGTTCCGACCCCGCTGCGTTCGTGGAAACCTGCGTAGCGAACATCGATATGTTCGACGTGCCTTCGGATACCCCCGCCTCGCTGTTCGCGATGACGATCGTCTTCGCCCTGCGTGCCTGGTTGCAATCGGCGTCCGAAGCGGTGATGGCCGTCGCGCCGACCGACCATCGCAAGCACAATTGCCCGCTCGATTGCCCGGTGTGCGGCACGCCCGCCGCGGCATCGTATGTCGGCCAGGCTGCGGGTTCCGACGGCAGGGGTCGCATGCAGTATTGCGCGGCGTGCGGTGCGCAATGGTATTTCGAGCGCATTCGCTGCGGCGTGTGCGGAACCCAGAACCAGACCAATTTGCACTACTACAACCTTGAAGGCGATGACGCACACCGCATCCAGAGCTGCGACAAATGCGGCCAGTACCAGCGGGTTGTTTTCCAGGACGATATTCCGGGTGCCTTGTGCATGGAAGTCGAGGACGTCGTGATGGCCAAGCTCGACCGCATCGCGCTCGACCCACGCTTCCGCAAGGAGGAAGAGTAGGACAGGGAAGGCAGAAACGATGCGCATAGTCGATCAATCGGTTCCGATAGAGGATTCATCCGCCTTCCTAGCGACGGTGGTGAAACCTGATGGTGGGTTTGAAGCCACGGAGTATGCCACACAGCTCGAGCATGTCGTGCGGGTGTACGTGAACGGCGTGCTCGTGATGAACCTCACCTGTTCGCCCGACCACATCGTGGAGCTCGTGGTAGGTAGGCTTTTCACCGAGAACATGATTGCGGGCATCGACGATATCGACGAATTGTGGCTTTGCGAGCAGTCAACGCGAATCTTGGTGTACCTGATGGACCGCGAGACGCTTCCCGGTGGGAGCGCGGTGGTCGATGTGGGGACTTGCTGTACCGATAACCGCACGTTGAACAGTATATTCAGGCGCGAGGAAAACCTCCCTATTGTTACGCCAATTCCTTGGACGGCAGAAGATGTGTTCGCGTTGACGCGGGTGTTCGAAAGCGATACTCCCATGCACCGGCGCACGTATGGCGCCCACAGCTGTTACTTGGCGCAGGGAGCCGAGGTGCTTTTCTGCTGTGAGGACCTGGGGCGGCATAACGCCTTCGACAAGGTGGTGGGCAGCGCGCTTCTAGCTGGTGTCGATTTAACGCAATGCACGGTGTTCACGAGTGGACGCGTGCCCACCGACATGTTGACGAAAGCGGTTCGCTCTCGCATCCCCCTGGTTATCTCGAAGGCGGTTCCGACTGACTTGGCCGTGCGCATGGCGCAAGAGCATAACCTCACGCTCATCTGCTCGGCTCATTCCGATTCATTCGCGGTGGTGAACGATCCGCGATAAATGAGACACCTGCCCTCTGAGGGGAAGTGTCTCACTAGAGCTTTGCGAGCTCTTCTTGCATGCGCTTGGCGGCGTAGGCGTTCACGTCGCGGCTTACCGCATCGAAAGCCGTCACAAGAAGCATGCCGTCTTCGGTGAGCGTGGAGCCTCGTGCTCCGTCGCGCTCGATGAGCTTCGCTCCGAATTGCTCCTCGGCGCTGTTCATGAGTTTCCACGCCTTGCTATATGCCATGTGCATATCCTTTGCTGCGCGGTTGAGCGAGCCGGTTTCCTGAACGCCACGCAAAAGCGCCACGAGGCCGCCGCCGAATGAAGATTCTGGATCTCCGTCTGCAGGCGCGATGAAAAGCTTTGCAAATGCCTTGTATCCTGCGGTCATGGGCAACCGTCCCTCTCACTTCGT
>JAUNCA010000150.1 GCA_030526775.1 Coriobacteriia bacterium
TAGCTATCGTGAATGTCGGGCGAAAGCGACACGGGAGTGTCATCGCGGTAGAACGTGATGTCGAGCGAGCCGACGGGAATCTTCACCCCCTCGATCTCCTCGATACGCTTCGCCAGACGATGCGCGAGCACATCGCCGCGGGTGACGATTCCCACAAGCGCGACATTGTCCGCCCCGTGGTTCGCCTCGAGAATCTGATGCGCGATGCGCGTGATGCAACGCTCCACATCGACAGCATCCATCACCTGGTTTTTTACCATTGCATTGTCGGTCATGCACTCCCCTTTCAACGCGGGGGCATGTACAGCGACCGTCCCGTTGCAAAGAAAAAAGCCCTTGCAACCGGACAAAGGCTTCTCCTGCATGTGTACGCGCGGCATGGAGCGCCGTGCGCGTATTCCGTATGTCTTCGCCTTGTCGGTATCTCTGTACCGCCCTTAAAGGACCTGTCGGCATTATAACCTTCATTTGCCGATCGAACGCAAGATGCGCAATCACCTCCAAAAAAGGCGCAATCGAGCACCTACCATAGCAACGCAATCATCCAGCATCCAATTCTTTACGATAGAGAGATATTATCCAAATCATCTAGTTTTCTAATCTATTACTCCTAGTTTCTTGTTATAGTTACTTCGTATAGATTTACACACATGATTGGATAGCAACATGCCGAACTGCAACCTCATAGTGGACTCGTGCAGCGATATTCCGTTCGAGTTCATCGATAAACCGGGAATCAAGCTCCTTGAATTCCCCTATTACTTCGATGGTCAGGAGTTCCGTGACGACCTGTTCCAGAGCAGCCCAGCGAAGGACTTTTACGACCGCATGCGCAACGGGGCCTACCCCACCACGGCACAGCTGCCGCTGAAAGAGCTCATCGACACCTTCACGGAAGTGGCTGAAAGCGGTATTCCTACAGTCTATCTGGCGTTTTCATCGGGCCTTTCCAAAACCTTTGAAGTTGCCGAAATGGCGGCAGAGCAGGTGAAAGCCAAGTACCCCGACATGGAGCTCTACCTGGTGGACTCGCTCACCTGCGCCGCAGGTGAGAGCCTGTTCCTCTTCGAGGGCATCCGCCAATGGGAAAGCGGACTTTCCGCGAAAGAGCTGGCCGATTGGGCGATGGAAGCCCGGTGGAAGGTGAACATGTACTTCACCGTGGACTCCCTCGATTGGCTCGCCCATGGCGGTCGCTTGCCCGGTGGCGTGGCTTTCGTCGGCAGCAAACTCAACCTGAAGCCCATCATGTGCATCGGCAAGGACGGTGCGGTATCGGTATCGGGCGCGGTACGCGGCCGCAAGAAGTCCCTCGCGAAGCTGCGTGAGATCTACGAGGAGAAGCATGATGCCTCGAGCCCGTATCAGCAGGTCTTCTGCCAGGGTGGCGACTGCATCGAAGACTCAGACGGCGTGCTTGCGGAACTTCGCGCCGCCCACCCGGGCCTCGAGTGCTACGGTGGCCAGACCGGACCGACCATCGGCACGCACGGCGGGCCGGGCGTCGTCCTGCTTGCCTTCTGGGGCCCCGACCGTCGCCAAAGCAAGTAAACCCATACGAAACCCAAGGTGAACGCGCGTTATTTGATTTTCCACGCATTCACGGGGAGCACACAAGGTCACGGTATACTCCCGTGAGGACAACCTGGGCGTCAGGCATATGCCGGCGCCCTTCTTATATAGCAAGGAAGTACATGGAAGACCTTAAAATCGCACTGCTCATCGATGGCGACAACATTTCCGCCAAGTATTTGAACAGTATCCTCGACGAGCTCACCGAAGTGGGCGTCGTCAACATCAAGCGCATTTATGGCGACTGGACGCGCAACGAGATGCACTCCTGGGGCAAGGAGCTCCTGAACCGCTCGATTACGCCGATGCAGCAGTTCAACAATGTATCGGGCAAGAACGCCACCGACTCGGCGCTCATCATCGACGCGATGGACATCCTCTATAACAAAGACGTGGACGCGTTTGCCATTGTGTCAAGCGATAGCGACTTCACGCGCCTGGCCAGCCGCCTTGCGGAATCTGGCAAGACCGTCATCGGCATGGGCGAGGCGAAGACCCCCGACTCCTTCCGCAACGCCTGCACGCGGTTCGTGAGCCTCGAGAACCTGCATTCGAGCCATGGCGATATTCCGACGAAAAGCGACCTGACGCAGCGTGGCGTGGAGCACGTGATAGCCAAGACCATCCGCGACAACGAAAACTCCGGCAAGACGACGAGCCTCGCGGAAGTCGGCAACCGCCTGCGCAAGAAATACCCCGATTTCGATGTGCGCACTTTCGGATACAGCTACCTTTCCACGTTCATCGAAGACATGCCACGCTTCGAGCTTACCCGCGAGGATAGCCTGGTAACCGTGAAACTAGTCGATCCGAAATCCAAGAAGGACCAGGTAAATGCCTTCATAGTCGAGCAGCTGCGCGCTCGCGAAGATCAGTCTATGACGATGAACGAGCTTTCGAACCTCGTGTACGAGAACATCCCCGATTTCAAGCTGAAGGACCTCGGCTATTCGCAGTTCTACAAGCTTGTCGCCAGCATCGACGGCGTAACCGTTAAGACGATTGCCCAGAACGAGAAGAAAGCCACGCTCGAGTAAAACGCTCTCGTTTTATACGCCCTGCCAGCTCACGACGCCGCTTTTCACATTTTGGACGCCGGCGGCGAAAGCCTGGGCGGTCATGGCCTTCTTGGAATCGGGGCGGATGGACAGCACTTCGATGGGCCCGTCGAAACAGCCGAGGAACAGGCGCTTGCCGCGGTAGATGATGCGGCCAGGCTCCAAGTGAAGGTTAAGGTCGTGAAGCAGGTCGGCATCCTTGACCAAACGCGCTTCCAACAGCGTGACCGGGCGCGAGGCCACGATGCAGCGGGCCGGATGAGCCGGGCTCGACGCCTGCACGCGCAGCTTGTTCGAGAGCATGTCGTCTTCGGGACGCACGAACAACTCGCCTTTCGCAATCTTGTCGGCATAGGTTACGCCCGCCTCGTCTTGACGATTCCACTCGAGCTTGCCGAGCTCCATCAACTCGATCGCGGTCAGCAACGCCTGGGATCCGAGGTCGGCAAGGTCGCCGAGTATCTCGACATAGGGCTTGTCGTCGACATCCATCGTGCGGCATACGCACCAATCGCCCGTGTCCAAGCCTTCCTCCATGCGCATGATGCAAACTCCCACCTGGGAATCCTGCGCGAGGATGGCACGCTGCACCGGCGCGGCACCGCGCCAACGCGGAAGGATGGATGAATGCACGTTCAGGCACCCGTATTCGGGAATCTCGAGAATCTCGCGCGGCAGGATGTACCCGTAAGCGGCCACGACGATGAGCTCGGGCGCGAGGTTTCGCACGAGGTCTTGCGCGGGCCGTTGGCGCAGCCCTTCGACCGTGTACGTGGGAATACCGTGATCGACCGCAACCTGCTTCACCGGCGAGGGCACCATACGACTTCCCCGGCGGCTCACGGCATCGGGGCGCGTGAAAACGGCGCATACCTCATGCTGCTCGATGAGGTTCACCAAAATATCGGCCGCGAAACGCGGCGTTCCCATGAACACGATCCTCATGAGCTATTCCTCGCCGACGGCTCCCGGCTTCGCGCCATGCGCGAGAGCGTACTCGTAGTCACGCAGCGCCTGGATGCGCTCCATCGGGCCGGCAGCCTCGAACATCGTGCGGCCGTTCAGATGGTCTATCTCGTGCTGCAAGCAGCGACCGAGCAAGCCATTGCCCTCGATAATGCACTCGTCGCCATCGAGGTCGAAGTAACGAACGCGCGCGAACTCGGGACGTGCGATGGGCACCGAGATACCCGGGATGGACAGGCACCCCTCCTTCGAGGTGACCATCTCGCCCCAGGTCTCCTCGATTTCAGGGTTCACGAGCGTGATGGGGTTCTTCTTCGGGCTGTCATCGCAATCGATTACAATGAGGCGCTGCAGCATACCCACCTGCGGGGCGGCAAGACCGCAGCCGTTGCTCTTGTACATGATCTTCGCCATTTGCTTGCTCAGGCGCTTCAGGCTCTTGTCACCGCGCTGGCACGGGTCGCATACCTGACGCAACAGCGGGTTTGGGGCCAATACAATCTTCATCGATACCAACTTCCTTCATGCGCCATCGGGCGCTTCCATATTTCGCGCCATATTGTAATGCGAAGTGCCTGCCTGCACCCCAATTGCGCATCGAACACAGAGAATGTGCAAGTAACTCGCGAATAACCATTGGGGGCTGTCCCCGAAAGGTTGTTACAGCAGCTTGTGGGCTTGGCGCATCGACGTGAGCTCGGCCTGCATCGACACCACCATGTTGAAATACAAATCCGCCTCATCGGGGGAAATCGAAGGATTGTTAAGCTGGCCTTGCAGCTGCTCGATGGCCTCTTCCTGGTCGCCGATGGCAAGTTCCTCGGCGAGGAAGCGCGCGAGGCGCGCCGGTGTAGCCTCATCCGCTTCGGGCATATCGCGCAGGCTCTGCGCCGATGTGAGGATGCGCGCCGCCTGCGGAACCGCGGCGGTTGCCTGCGTCACCATCTGCGCCGGTGTTGCATTCGGGTTCTCCTCAAGCACCTGCAAAAGCACACCCGCAACCGAAGCATAGAGCGCGCTATGCCATTTCACCTGCGCCATCGCTGCAGCCTGTTCCAAGGCGACCTCGGGGTGCTGCGCGCACACCGAAAGGAATTCGCGCTCGCAGCGCATGCGGTTGCGCTCCGACGTGGAAAGGTCGGCATAGCGCACCCGGGGCTCCTCGACCGGTG
>JAUNCA010000151.1 GCA_030526775.1 Coriobacteriia bacterium
ATGGCGCGCAGCGCGCACAGGCAGCTGCCCAGCACCGCGCCGTCCCGCAGGCGCTCGCGGCAGCAATCGTTCTGGCGCATCGTTACCGCGGAACGGCCGATGCCCAGATACGGCTTCCCAGTCCAATACGCCTGGTTATGTTGGCTCTCGAATCCTGGATAGGCGTAGCTTGCAACCTCATAGCGGTGCATGCCCGCAGCTGCCAAGATACCAGCAGCCGCCTCCATCATGTCCGCCTGCGCATCAGGGTCCGGCTCGGCAATTTCCCCCGACTCCACCATCGCATCGAAGGGGGTCCCCTCCTCGATGGCCAGCGGGTAGATGCTCACGTGCTTCACGCCCAACTCCAGCGCCGTGCGCACGTCAGCTTCGAACGACTTCTTCGTTTGCCCGGGTATCCCGCATATCAGGTCGATGCTGATGTTCTCGAAACGCTCCTGCGCCATCTTGACGGCATCCCGCGCGCGCTGGGCATCATGCACGCGCCCGAGCGTAGCCAGTACACGGTCATCGAAGCTTTGCACGCCAAGGGAAAGCCTGTTCACGCCCAATGCCCACAAATCACGCACCATGTTAGCGGATAGGCTCTCGGGATTCGCCTCCATCGTACACTCCACCTCGGGCGTGAGGTGCATGGAAAGCGAAATCGTGTATAGCAGCATGGACAATCGCGAAAGGCCGACATAGCTCGGCGTCCCACCGCCGATGTAGACCGTCTTCACCTGCCCGAGCAATCCCGCACGTCCGGCGCGGCGAATCTCCAGGACCAGTCGCTCGACATACTCGTCGATTCGGGCATCATCGGCTGCAATGGCCTCCGTCGCGAAATCACAATACCGGCACCGTCGTTTGCAAAAAGGCAGGTGAACGTAAAGCGCCTCGTACGGCTCCCAGGCTCCCCCGTCACCCATCACGGCCTCAGGCATCCTCACGTCCACGGATGCTCTCCTCCAAGCGGTCGAGCACGTCGCAGAAATCATCTGCGGTCGTGCATGCGGATAGTTCGCGGCGCGCGGCGGTGGCGCCGGGAATGCCGGAAACATACCACATGGCATCGGTGCGCATCTTCACGATGCGCCGGCCATAGGTTTCCTCGAGCATGCGCGCATGGCGGCGCGCCAATGCAAGCCTTTCTTCATACGTGGGAAGCGGCGGCTCCGGGCGCCCCTCGAGCGCAGCCGCACAGCGGGCGAAGACCCACGGGTTTCCGCGTGCGGCCCGGGCTACCATGATGGCCGAGCATCCGGTTTCCGCGCGCATGCGCACCGCATCGGCCCCGCCCTTCACGTCGCCATTGCCCACGACGGGAATCGACACCGCCTGCACGACCCGCGCGATAACCCCCCACTCTGCGCCTCCGCGGTACATTTGCTGGGCAAAACGCCCGTGGACGGTCACGGCGGCAGCTCCGGCATCCTCCATCCGCTTGGCGAACTCCGGGGCGGTCTCGTCGCCCTCCGCCCATCCGCGCCGGAACTTCACGGTCACCGGCACATCGACGGCAGACGATACGGACCGCACGATGGCAGCCGCCTCATCCGGGCGCTGCATCAAGCTCGCACCATCGCCTTTCGTCACGATCTTGCGCGCCGGGCACCCCATGTTTATATCCACGACGGCAAGCGCGTCCCCAAGCCGTTCGCGCAGCCATGCCGCCTGGGCGGCCATCGTGTCGGCCTCATGCCCGAACAGCTGCACGCCCACTTCCGTTTCGTCGGGACCCAAATCCACAAGGTGCGCCGTCTTCTCGTTCGCATACGAAAGACCCTTGGCGGACACCATTTCGGTGAATGCGAACTGCGCGCCCTGCTCGCGGCAAAGCTGCCGGAACACCCGGTCGGTTATCCCCGCCATCGGAGCCAAGATTAGCTGGTGCCGCCGGTAGAAGTCGCGCATGTCCAGAGCCCGAGACCCGTCTTGCCGTTCATATGTCGTGCTTTCGAAGCCTATGGCAACTCCTCCCAATGACGCCGCCTGTTCACATGCTTGCCATTCTACGCGTATATCCCCGGTTGCATCACCATGTTCGCCACAATGCCACATCAACTATGCACAGGCCTCTGACCTGGGGTTGCAACTACTAGTTGCACGATTTCCTAAACTTGCAAAGCGTGGTTGATTGAGAAAAACGGGATGCAACCGCACCATTGGCCTTGCGCAGCGCTTAGAAGTACAATGCACAACCATGAAAGGTACGCTCATGAAATTCAGGGATAATCTGCTGCACCTCCGGCAGCAGCGCAACATGACGCAAGAGCAACTTGCCATGCTGCTCGGCGTATCGCGCCAATCCGTCGCCAAATGGGAAAGCGGCCAGTCCACCCCCGAGGTCGACAAGCTTTTGAAGATGGCGGAACTCTTCGGCTGCACGATCGACGAGCTCGTGTCCGACGACCTCTCGATGCGCACGGTAGCCCCAGCGGAAATACTGCCCGAAGGCGCGCCTGCCGAAGATGTATGCGGATACGACGAGCATATGAAGAAGTTCGCGTTCGGCATCGCGACGGGCGTCGCGCTCATCATCCTCGGCACCGCCATCTCCGTTCTCATCGCCGCCCTTATCCCAGAACCGATGTCTGAGGCGCTGGTAACCGCCTGCGTTATCGCGTTCGTGGCCATTGGCCTTGCATTCATCCTGCCAGCCGCCATCAACCACGCCTCGTACGCGAAGGCGCACCCGTTTGTCGAGGATTTCTATACCCCGCAGCAAAAGGAAGCTGAACATCGCAGTTTCGCGGTGCAGCTCACCGCTGGCATCGTTCTCATTCTATTCGGTGTCATCGTGGTTTCCGTCTCGGGCGCGACGGGAAATGAAAAACTTGAGGAGATTGCCTCGGCCGTGTTGCTCGCGCTCGTGGCCGCCGGCGTCTGGATTATCGTGCATTGCGGCATCATCCACGGTCTCAGCGACATCGCGAGCTACAACAACGAGCGAGCCGATGAGCAATGGGAACGCGACAACCCACGCGTCGGCCATATCTGCAGCATCATCATGCTCATCGCCACCATAGTCGGTCTGCTCTTGCTGTTCGGCGGCGCGGCGGCAGCCCACGCCGGTGTCGAACACGCCGATATCGCCCTGAGCTTCTTCTGGGTATCCTGGCTCGTCGGCGGCATATCCTGCGGGATTGCCACCCTCGTCATGCGGTCATCCTCGGAGAAGTGATCTTCCATCTAAACGAGATACCTCGTACGCATCTCGGCACCTGTGCCGAGATGCGCTAGCATAGGGGGCGAAAACGATAGGCTCCGAGGAAGGACGCGCGACCTATGGAACGGCCTATGCCCATGCAAAGCATTCCCCAGCAACGGGTTGCGGAGAAGCTTGACGAATACATGTCGCATCGCGACTACGCGGGTGCAGAGCGACATCTGCAATATTGGCTTGCGGAAGCCCAGGCCATCGGCGATGGGCGTGGGGAGCTGATGGTCCGCAACGAGCTCGTCGGGCATTTTCGGAAAACAGGCAACGCCGAACAGGCGTTCAAGCACGCTGAGGCAGCCTTGGGATTGCTCGATGACCTGGGCTTTTCGGAAAGTATCAGCGCCGGCACGACGTACACGAACATCGCCACCGCCTACAACGCATTCGGCCGCGATGCGGAATCGCTGGAGCTCTTCCAAAAAGCGCTCGCCGTGTACAAGGCCAGCCCCCATACCGCTCCGCAACTGCTCGGAGGCCTGTACAACAACATGGCGCTGACCTGCGTGGCGCTTGGGCGTTTCGACGAAGCGTTCGCGCTGTACCGCGAAGCGCTCGAGACGATGTCCCACGTGGAGAACGGCGAACTCGAGCAGGCCATCACGTATTTGAACATGGCCGATGCCGTGGAGTCTCAGGCGAACTCCAACCCGCAGGACGACGATTCGATTGCCGAGCATGAGATCGAGCGGCTGCTCGACACGGCATTGGAGCTGCTCGACACACCCTCGGTTCCCCGAGACGGCTATTACGCGTTCGTCTGCGAGAAGTGCGCTCCCGCCTTCGGCCACCACGGGTACTTCCTCGCCGACGAAGACCTGCGCGCCCGCGCGAACGACATCTACGCAAGGGCATGACATGAACGGGCTAGCGATCTCCCGCGCATATTTCGACGAATGCGGCCTGCCGATGCTGCAGGAACAATTCCCGGAGCTCATGCCCCACGTGGCGGTAGGATTGTGCGGAGGCGGGTCTGAGTGCTTCGGCTTCGACGACGAGGTGTCCCGTGACCACGACTTCGAACCCGGCTTCTTCATCTTCCTGCCGAACGAGGAAACGATTGACCGCAAAGCCGAATTTGCGCTCGAGCGCGCATACGCGAAACTGCCAAAGGAGTTCATGGGCCTGAAACGCCAGATGATGGCTCCGGTCGGAGGATCGCGCCACGGTGTGATGCGCACGGCGGACTTCTTCCTCGAGAAGACCGGAAGCCCCGACGGCGTGCTCACCATCGGGCAATGGCTTTCCACGCCTTCGAGCTCGCTCGCAGAAGCGGTGAACGGTGCGCTCTTCTACGATGGCTTGGGCGAGGTCGGGCGTATCCGCGCAGCCCTTTCCCGGTATCCCATCGACATCCGGAAGAAGAAACTCGCCGGCCATCTGCTGCTGGCCGCCCAAGCCGGGCAGTATAACTACACGCGCTGCCTGCACCATGGCGAAAACGGCGCAGCGCAGCTCGCGGCCATCGCCTTCGCCCAACACGCGATGTCGGCCATATTCCTGCTGAACGAGGTGTACGAGCCATACTATAAATGGTCGT
>JAUNCA010000152.1 GCA_030526775.1 Coriobacteriia bacterium
CCCGCGGCGAATCATCATGTGATGAATTATCCCCGCGGTAAATCATCATCGGGCATTCTACCAGCAAGAAGGGGGAAAGCGGGGTAGACTGGGGGAGTGAGTCGGCGTGAAGGAGGATTTGCATGCGGGCTGCTTTGGTTGGGGCATCGGATTTTAATGGGGGGCATTTCGCGGGGGAATGCTTTGACTTCGTCGTGGCGGTGGATGGTGGGTTTGCGTACTTGCGGGATGTCGGCGTTGCGGCCGATGTGGTGGTTGGCGACTTCGATTCGCTGGGGTATGTGCCCGAGGCGAAGGATGTGCGCTGTTTTCCTCCTGAGAAGGATGAGAGCGACCTTGAGCTTGCTTGCCGGGTGGCGTGCGAAGCGGGGTGCGATTCGCTCGTGCTCTATGGCTGCCTGGGGCGGAGGTTCGACCATACGCTTGCGGTTTTGCAGGTTATGGTGAAGTTTGCGCGGCGGGGAATACGCGTCTGCGCGGTGGGGGATGAGTTTGCGCTGGCGGTGCTGTGCGGTGATGCGGGGCAGGGGTGCTTGCGGTTTGCGGCGGCTCCGCTCGACGGCTTTGGGAATGGCATGTACCGGAATTACCTCTCGGCGTTCGCGTATGGGGGCGCTGCGGCGGGTGTGTGTGAGCGCGGGTTGAAGTATGCGCTCGACGATGCAACGGTGCCCGATGACGTGTCGCTTGGACTTTCGAACGAGTTCACCGGCGCTGCGGCCGAGGTACGCGTTCGCACGGGTTGCCTGGTGGTCACATTTCCGTTGGCAGCATGGGAGTATCTGGAAGACTGAGCGCTTCGCGCTGGGGGAGGAGCAGTATGGGAAACGTAAGGCCGGAGCAGCTGCTGCTATATGCGGTTACCGATAGCACGTGGTTGGACGGGCGGAGCCTGCCCGAATGCGTGCGTACGGCCATCGATGCGGGCGCAACCTTCGTACAACTGCGCGAGAAGCGAGCCTCGTTCGACCAGAAGGTCGAGCTCGCGCGTGCCATCGTTCCCCTATGCCGCGCAGCGGGTGTGCCCTTCGTCATCGACGACGATGTGGACGTGGCTTTGGCCGCGGGTGCAGACGGCGTGCATGTCGGTCAGGACGACATGGCCTGCGCCGAGGCGCGCCGGCTGCTCGGGCCCGATGCCATCGTGGGCGTATCGGCGCACAATGTGGCCGAAGCCCTTGCCGCCCAAGCGCAAGGCGCGGATTACCTGGGTTCGGGAGCTCTCGTGGCCACCGCCACGAAAAGCGACGTGACCCCGCTGCCTCCCGCAGAGCTGGCAGCTATCTGCGCGGCGGTGGATATCCCCGTGGTCGGCATCGGCGGATTGAACGCCCGCACGATTCCGCAGTTCAAAGGTCTGGGTTGTGCGGGTGCAGCCGTGGTTTCAGGCATTTTTGCCGCAGATGATATCGCCGCTGCCACGCGTGAGCTGCGCCAAGTGTGCGAAAATACGTTTGGGGGTAAGCAGTAGCTGGCAGCATGCCGAAACGGCATCGCGGAAGGGGCTGAAAGCCATGACAGCGGTCAAGCGTATCCTCAAGATTCTCCTCATCATCGTGCTCGTGCTGGCGTTTGTCGTGGGCGGGTATCTCGCCTACATGCTGGGCACGTATTACCGCATCGACGACCATTTCGCGGTGGAGATCGAAAACAACCAGGCGCCCACGCTCGAGCTTGGCAAGGAATACACGGCCGCGACCTATAACATCGGTTTTGGCGCCTACACGCCCGACTACACCTTCTTCATGGACGAGGGCGTGATGAACGACGGAACGCCCAAGACCGGCGTACACGGAACGGCTGTGAGCCGCGAGAGCGTCGAGGCGTGCACAGCCGGCGCCGTCCAGATGATGCAGGATATCGCGCCCGACTTCGCGTTGTTCCAGGAAGTCGACACCGATTCCACGCGCAGCTTCCAGGTGAACCAGCAAGAGGCCATCGAGTCTGCATTTGCGTCGTATGGCAGCACCTTCGCGGTGAACTTCCATTCCTCGTTCCTGGCGTATCCCTGGCCCGAGATGCACGGCATCGTGAACGCGGGGTTGCTCACCTTGTCCGATATGCACGTGGATTCGGCCGAGCGCCGCAGCTACCCGGTAGATGATGCCTTCCCCACGAAGTTCTTCGACCTCGACCGCTGCTTCGCCGTGCTGCGCCTGCCGGTGGAAAACGGCAAGGAGCTCGTGCTCATCAACAGCCACATGAGCGCCTATGACGAGGGCGGCCTCATCCGCGCGCAGCAGCTCGAGTTGCTGAACACCGTGTTTGCTGAGGAATACGCGAAGGGCAACTACGTGGTTGCCGGCGGCGACTGGAACCACGCGCTGTGCGGCAGCGTGGACCTGTATCCCTCGCAGCAGCAGATTCCCGCGTGGGTGAGCGTGCTCGAGGAGGGCTATCTGGCGAAGGGCTTCCATGCGGTGCGCGCTACGAACCTGAGCAGCGTGCCCACGTGCCGTGGGTGTGACATCCCCTATGAAAAGGACGTGACCTACACGACCACGGTCGACGGGTTCATCGTGTCCGACAATGTGGATGCCACTGCCGAGAACATCGACGCCGGGTTCCAATATAGCGACCACAACCCCGTGAAGCTCACTTTCAGCCTGAAGAAATAGCGCATACGGCACCCTGCCAGGTGGGGTATCATAAGAGGGTACGAGAAGCCGGGGCGGGTACCGGCGTGAAAGGACAGCACATGAAAACGGTTCTCACCATTGCCGGGTCCGATTCCATCGGCGGTGCCGGCATCCAAGCCGACCTGAAGACCATCGAAGCGCACAAGATTTACGGCATGAGCGCGATTACCTGCATCACGGCGCAGAATACGCTCGGCGTGCTTGGCATCACCGAACTCGATCCCGAGTTCGTCGCCCTGCAGATCCGTGCGGTCTTCGAGGACATTCGCCCCGACGCGGTGAAAATCGGCATGGTGGGTTCCGCGGACATTGCCGCGGCAGTTGCCGATACGCTCGAGAAGTATCAGGCGAAGAACATCGTCGTCGACCCCGTGATGGTTGCCAGCACCGGTGCGGTCCTGATGGCCGACGATGCGGTCGACGTCATCGTGAACCGCCTGCTTCCGCTGGCAACGGTGGTTACCCCGAACATCCCCGAGGCCGAGGTTCTCGCGCAGATGGATATCACCGGGCGGGACGACATGGTGGAAGCCGCGCATGCGGTAGCCCAGCTGGCGCCCGGCGCTGCGGTGCTCGTGAAGGGCGGACACGCCGTGGAAGGCGCGAACGACCTGCTGCTCACCGAGCACGGCCGCGAGGTGTGGCTGAAGCATCGCCGCATCAACACGCCGAACACGCATGGCACGGGCTGCACGCTTTCCTCCGCCATCGCATGCGGCTTGGCGCGCGACTACGACGTGCAGGCGAGCATCGCCCAGGCCAAGGCCTACCTCACGGGCGCCCTCGAAAAGGATCCGCAGCTCGGCAAGGGTGTCGGCCCGCTGAATCATATCTGGAACCTGCATCGATAACCAACAAGCAGCCATTTGGGATGGCTCCCAAATGGTTATAGAGAACGAACAACCATTTGGGGACTGCCCCCAAATGGTTGTTTACTTTTCATCGGGCTCGGTGTTTCCCACGGATTTCTTTTCCAGGGCATCGCTTGCTTTCCAGATGCCGCTGCCGATTAAGCCGAGCGCAATGCCTGCAACTGCAATAACCGTCGGGCCGTATATCATCATGCTGCACAGGCCGGCGAAGCCCATGAAAAGGCTTATGCCGATAACGGTGCGAAGCACCGGCGGCTTGTCTTCGAGCTTGCTCATAGACGGTCCTTTCAACAAGACCCCCTCTGAGAGTATAGGGCTTGCCAGGCATACGCGACACTAGAAACACCTTCACACGGTGCTGCGAAAGAGTACAATTTGAACTGTCGAAACCGCAGGAAAACCAAGTGAAAGGAAGTCCTGACATGAAGAGTTTTGTTGCAACATCCACCGCCGCTGCCGCCGCTGATGCCGGCAAGGAAGCCGCCGCGAAAATCGCCGCTGGAATCGAGGGCGCGAAGTTCGCATTTGCTTATGGCAGCGCCGATTACGACACCCCGGAGCTGCTGGCCGCCATCGCCGCCGAGCTGCCGGGCACCGCGGTCGTGGGCAATACCTCGTTCACCGGCGTCATCACGCCGGAAGGCTTCGTGGGCGGTGATACGCCCTTCATCGGCATCCTCGCCTTGGGCGGCGATGACGTGACGGTTGGCACCGCTGGCGCCGCGCGCGACACCGACTGCTGCCCGCGCAAGATCGGCAAGAAGCTCGCCGAGCAGGCCATGGCCGCTGCCGGCAAGGATTGCCCGCCGGATTACTGGTACATGGTTGCCTCGCCTGCCGAGGAAGAGTACTACATCAAGGGCGTCACCGAGGTCATCGGCCGCGTGCCGTTCTTCGGTGGTTCCGCTGCCGACAACGAGATTGCCGGCAAGTGGTGGATCTACAACGGGACCGAGGCCTTCCAGGATGGTTGCGCCATCGCGTTCTTCTACACGGACACTCCGTTCACCAACAAGTTCACCGGCGCGTATGCCGAGACTGAGGACTTCGGCGTCGTCACCAAGATGGATGGCGACCGTGGCATCGCCGAAATCGACGGCAAGCCCGCGCTGCAGGTGTATGCCGATTGGCGCGGCATTCCCATCGACCAGCTCATGGGCGGCGACCTCCTGGTCGCGTCGATCGTCAGCCCGCTCGGCTTCAAGGACCGCCTGGGCGACCTCA
>JAUNCA010000153.1 GCA_030526775.1 Coriobacteriia bacterium
GCGGGCGGCGCGTAATCGACAGCTACGGCGGCGAGTCGCTGCACGCGCAATCGCATGGCGAAGGCTTCATGGCGCTGGTTGAAAACCGCTTCGGCGGCAAGGGGCTTTACGTGCTCGACGAGCCGGAGGCCGCACTTTCGCCGATGCGCATCATGCGGCTGATGCACTTCATGCAACAGCTGGTGGAAGGCGAATCCCAGTTCATCGTGTCGACTCACTCCCCCATGCTCATGGCGCTGCCCGGCGCCGACGTGCTGCAAATCGACGAGAGCGGCATCGAGCGCGTCGACTACCGCGACACAGAGCACTACCTGGTTACGCGCAAGTTCCTCGAAAACCCCGAGCAGATGCTGCGCTACCTGTTCGAGGACTAGCGGCAATGGCACAATGGGGCTTACGGATAGCCGGCACACGCGATACACGTTGGGGGGATAAAACGATGGACGGTCGGTCGAACTATGAGAAGATGCTTGCGGGCGAGGAATACCTCTTCGACGACGAGCTCGCTCCGATGGCGATTGCGTGCAGCAAGACGCTTATGGCCATCAACGCGCTACCCCCGCGCGACCCCGAGCGGCAGGAGCTGCTGCGCGGCCTGTTCGCAAGCATGGGCGAGGGCGTCGTCATAAAAAGCAACTTCAACTGCGATTACGGGCGGCATATCTCCATCGGGAACAACGTGTTCATCAACTACAACGTCACAATCCTCGACACGAACTACGTCACCATCGGCGACGATGTATTCATTGCGCCCGGCGCCGTCATCAGCCCGGCGACCCACCCCGTCGACCCCGAACGCCGCGCGGCGCGTTACTACCAAAGCAGCCCCGTTATCATTCGGGACCGCGCGTGGATCGGCGCGAACGCCACGGTGCTGCCCGGCGTGACCATCGGGAGGAATGCCATCGTCGCCGCTGGCGCCGTCGTGGCAAAAGACGTGCCCGACAACTGCATCGTCGCCGGTGTTCCCGCAAAGGTAATCAAGGCCATCTAGCGCGGCCGCGGGCGCCTGTTGCGCGTTCTCCATCTGTGAAGAATCGCCGTTTACGCTTGCCCTCCAGCCGGGACAGGCTTATACCTTCTTGGTCGTTTTTCGAATCGAGCGAGGGGGCTTCGGATATGTCCGCGGTTTTAGAGGCAATCATGCTGGTATGTTTCGGGCTTTCGTGGCCAATCAACGCGATGAAAGCCTGGAAGGCAGGCACGGCAGCCGGCACGTCCTGGATGTTCCTCGCGCTTATAACCCTGGGTTACGTGGCGGGAATCGCGGCAAAGTTCGTCGGCGGCACGATAAACTGGGTTCTCGCAGTCTACTTCATCAACCTCGCCGCGCTGCTTGCAAACTGGTTCGTCTTCGCCCGCAACCGCATGCGCGATGCCAAGCTCGCCGCCTAGCCAGCCCTGCGGCGCGCGGGCGCTCGGAGCGCTGGCTTGCCTGGCGCCCGTGGGCGCGTACCTCATCCGCAACAAAGACAGCGGCAAGTTCCATCTGCCCGGCTGCCGCGACGTATCAAAGATGAGTGCGGCGAACAAACTCGAGGTTACCGCCACGCGCGACGAGATGCTCGAATGGGGCTACGTGCCCTGCATGCACTGCAACCCGTAAGAAAACCGCGGCAAACCCACTCCCGTGGCAAACCTCGGGGCGAAAACGGGGTTTTGGTATCAAAATTCGCGTATTTGGCAGGGTAATTTTGGCTAGCCGAAGTAGCCGCTCGAAAAGCCTCTTAAAAGCGCAGGTCAGACGCTTTTGTTTTCCCTGAGAATAATTATTTTTCGCGCATACCAAAAACGAGGCTGCCAAATGAGCGAAAAACGATACCATTTCGCACCCATTTCGCCCGAGGTTTGATTCTGGGGAGGTCCAGCGCCCTCTTCAATCTTCGGGCAAATCTGCTTGTTTTTGGTATCAAAAACAAGGTTTTTGATAGCGTCAGTTTGACTAGTTGGAATAGTCGCTCAGAAGGCTTACCAAAAGTGCAGGTCAGAAACTTCTATCTTTCTCAGAGAATAATGCGTTTTCAGGCATGGCGCGATTGCGACTATCAAAAACCTTGGAAACGATACCATTTCGCGCCGATTTCGCCCGAGGTTTGCTGATGGCGGCTTAACAACCAACAATCGCGCAGGTTTTCGACCCCGCTCCCCCACTTTGATGGGCTAAGCCGCCATGCGCGCAACCTTACAACGTAGCCAGGAACTCCTCGAGGCGAGCGTTGAACTCATCGGGGTATTGCGCCGCCATCAGGTGCCCGCCCATCACGTACGTGGGCGTCTGGGGGCATAGCGCGTTATACCAGGGCTCGGCCACATCGGCCCAGTGCTTGGCTATGTACATCAGCGTCGGCACCGAAGCCGCCGCTTCCTGCGCGATGGTGCGATAATCCGACAGGATGGCGTCGCCGAACAGCTCGTGCGCCACCCAATAGGGCGTGCGCGCACCCATGTCCATGAAGTAGTCGTACTCGTCGGGCGTAATGGGGCCCTCCCACATCACCTCGCGCAAGTACTCATCCCAAAACGCGCGGGCGGTCTCCGGCGCGTTCAGCACGCGAGTCATCACTTCGGAAAGCTCGGCCGGACTGCCCTCGGTCCACGCCGCCGGATCCTCGTTGTGCGGCAGCGGCGACATGTCCACGGTCACACACCCGGCCAAGGCATCCACGCCCGCCTGCTCCATGAACGCCCAGGCCTCCAGGTTGCCGCAGCTCCACCCCACCAGCACGGGCTTCGTAATGCCCAGCTCGTCAAGGACTTTCACCAGGTCGGCACCGTGAGTCTGATAATCGTTGCCCATGGGGGCCTTGGTGGAAAGCCCCTGGCCGCGCGGGTCGACCAACACCACCCGGTACCGGTCGCGGAAGTGTTCGAGCTGGCCCTTGAACACCTCACCCGAAAACGTCAGGCCGGGAATGAACACGAGCGCCTGCGCATCGGGATCGCCCGCATCCCACACGTGAATCTGCACTCCCGGGGCAACGGTAATGAACTTGCTCTCCGTGCGTTCCTTCGACATACGTGCTCCTCTCCCGCGGCAATCGCGCACACCTCATTTCGAACCTCTAAAACCCGACGTGTATAACATTTTACATACACAGCTGTCGTACAATAATGATAAGCCAGCCCTGGTCTCTTTGTCCCACCTACGTCGTCGGAGAAACGAAAGCCCCTGGTTACAGCTTCCGGTAAACCATAAGCATGCCGTTTTCGATAACGGCGAGGTTGCCGTCTTCCACCTGAGCGACGCCAACCGATCCGGGGCCTCCGAGGTTGCGGATGTAGAAGTCAAGCCCATCGAATTCCCAGCTGAACGACGAGTTGCGCTTGAACAGAGTGCGCGCATGCATGTTTCCCGAGCCATCGGAGCGGAACGTGAGCGTCTGCCGGTCGTACGGCTGGATTATTCCGCGCGCGTCGGTGTAGCACACGCTCTGCCAGCTGCCGAGTATCTGGTCGCGGTACATGGCTACCTCCTGCTCTTCTGGTCGTTCAGGTACGCACGTGTGGCGGACGTCCGCCAGAACAGCGCGAGCCCCGCAACAAGCAGCACCACGCCGAGCATGCCAACCCCGGACGACCCACTGCCGAACCCGGTAACCATCAAGAAGACCCCCAAACCAGCCACAATCGCGCCAAGCATCGTCTCACCTTTCCACGCGTTCCGTGGCGGTGACACCCCCCAACGCCACCGCCCCTTTGACGCGTATCATGGTAAATGCAGGCACTCCGGGCGGTTGCCCAATGGCAGGGCATACCTGCTAGCAGGTTCGCCCGGTGAAACGCTGCAACCAGGTGGGACAACAAGACCTGGTCTCTTTGTCCCACACGGTAACTAGACTTCGAAGCGGCGCAGGTCGACGCCGAGCTTCTCGGCGAGGCGGCAGAGCTCCACGCCATCCATACGATCCAGGTCGGCCAGGTCGAGCAGCGCGGGGCCAAACCCGGCGAACAAGGCCGTGCCATAGTAATCCCGCAGATACTCGCGCAATGCGTCTACGTCTATGGTCATATACGCACCTCCAAGCTGCGAAACTCTTCCCCGCTTTCACACAGCGACATCAATTCGGCTGCTTTCTGCACGAGAACTAAGGTTGTGAACGGTGGCCGGCTAGCCGTACACCCATTATGAAGCCAAAATAGGGTCAAAACGCGCGAAATCGAAGGTCGTGAACGGTTTGGCAGCGACTCCTCAGGCAAGGCATCGTTCACAAGCTCGATTCTCGTGCAGAATCGGGGCGTTTTCGTGTCGCAGGCGCATCCGCCAACGCCCGAAGGGTACGCAGCGCGATTAGCACACGCCAAGCAGGGCAGCCGTCTCCTTCTCGTAGTCGGAGCGGATCACCGTGACCCGCTCCCCGCAGCGCGTGAACGCCTCGATGAAGCGGCGGTTGTCCTCTTTCAGCGAATCGCGTGTGCACGTCGAGTCGTCCAGCCGGCGCTCGATATCGGAGCTATGCGCGCGAATCTCGTCGAAGTGCGCGTCGATGTACTCGTCGGACATGGCGAGGCAGATGAACCGAATGTGCGACAGGTACCCCTCGTCGAAGTCCCGACGCCAATCCGGCGGGATGTAGCAGCCTTCGACAATCAGATTCTGACCATTCTCGATCGCGGTCTTCATCATCTCGCACACGATG
>JAUNCA010000154.1 GCA_030526775.1 Coriobacteriia bacterium
AGGACTGTTGCACGACATCGGCAAGGCCGTCACCCATGAAGTGGATGGCAGCCATGCGGTCATCGGCGCCGACCTTGCCCGCCGTTTTGGCGAAAAGGCCGAGATCGTCCATGCCATCGAGGCGCATCACCACGATATCGAGCCGAACACCGTGCTTGACGTAATCACGCAGGCTGCTGACGCTATTTCCGCAGCCCGTCCCGGTGCTCGCAAGGAGACGCTCGATGCCTACATCAAGCGCCTCGAGAAGCTCGAGGCCATCGCCAACAGCTACGAAGGCGTCGATCGCACCTTCGCCATCCAGGCTGGCCGCGAGGTGCGCGTGATGGTCGTCCCCGAAATCGTCGACGAGGCGCAGACCACGGTTCTCGCGCACGATATCGCCAAGCGCATCGAGGACGAGATGCAGTATCCCGGACAGGTGAAGGTTGTCGTCATCCGCGAGAGCCGCGCCATCGGCATCGCGAAGTAAACGGACGCGATGGGCGCTTCGGGCCTCGAAGGGTTCATAGAGGAAGTAACGGGCGAAAGCCATCTCCGGGTCGAAGAGGACCTCGGGGGTGGCTTCGTTCGCCTTCGCACGTCAGAAGCCGATAGGCGGCAAGCACAGCAGGATATTCGCGGTGTCGAGGACATCGTGCTCGAGCTACTTCGCAATGCCCGTGATGCGGGAGCGCGAATGATTTGCGTTGCGACGAACCGAGATGGAGCTGCGCGGAATATCGTCGTGATCGACGATGGCGAGGGCATACCCCTCGATATGCAGCAAAAGGTATTCGAACCGCGCGTAACCAGCCGCTTGGATAGCTTCCACGCCGATCAATGGGGCGTCCATGGCCGTGGTATGGCGCTGTTTTCCATAGCCTGCAATTCCACGGTGCATCGTGTGGCGAAGTCGGGTGTCGGCCTCGGCACTTCCATCCAAGTCGTGGCCGATACGGGCAAGCTCGCCGAGAAAGCCGACCAGAGCACGGTTCCGCGGCTGGCCGTTGATGCCGATGGGCGCAAGGTCGTTCGGGGTCCGCGCAACATCAACCGCATCGTCACTGAGTTTACGTTAGCTCAAAAGGCATCGTGCCTCGTATACCTTGGTTCTCCAAACGAAATCGTCGCAACCTTGGTGGCCTATGGGCAGCGTGTGCTCTCTGCGGTGGAGCTCGCATTCGCGCACGATTATGCCGAGTATCCCATTTGCCTGCGTCCGGCTTTAGCGGCATCGCCCGAAGAGCTCGCCCAAGTTGCGCTTTCGTTTGGCATGGATATTTCCTCGCGCAGCGCACGGCGAATACTCGACGGCGAGATAGCGCCTCTCGAGCCGTTTGTGAGCCGTCTCGAGCTCGGTGTGGGCGATTCGCCGGCCAAATCGAAGCATACCGTGCCTCGTCCGAAACCCGTGCGCATGGACGAGCAAGATGTCGAGGGATTTGCCGCGCAGGTGAAGGACGCGTATGCGGGCCTTGCTGAGGGATACTATCTCGAGGCGGACGTCCAACCCGAGGTGCGCGTCACGCGTGAGGGATTGCGCATCTTCATTCCCTTCGCATAAGCGAAGTTTCCATTTAAAGGGAACTTTGCTACAATCACGTTTTACAGCATGTCGCACTAACTGGTGATATGCGAAAACAGAGCAAAGTATGCAGTCCAAACGACGCAATAGAAGGACACGCGAGTGGCAAGCACTATGGAAAAGCAGAATATCGGATGCCTGAGGGTGTCCTCTCACTCTTCGCCGGCTTCGGTCGCCGGCGCAATCGCCGGCATGATCAAAGACGGTTCGAACGTGGATATCCAAGCCGTCGGCGCTGGTGCGGTGAACCAAGCGGTGAAGGCCATTGCCATATCTCGCGGGTTCCTTTCTCCCATAGGTATCGAGATTGTTTGCGTGCCGGCGTTCGCCGATATCGTTATCGACGGTGAATACCGTACGGCGATTCGCTTCGCCGTTGAGCCGCGCAACCCGGTGAATCCCAGCGAGCTCTAAATCAAAGCTCAGTAGAGTGTCCTCATGAATTCGATGTTGAACGATTTGCGGTTCTGCATCCATACCTTTGGATGCCAGATGAACAAGCACGATTCCGAGCGCGTGGTAGGCATGCTCGAGGCTCTCGGGTCCCTGCAAGTGCAGACCATCGAGGAAGCAGACCTGGTAATCTTCATGACCTGCTGCGTACGCGAAGCTGCCGATGTACGCTTGCGCGGCCAGGTGAATTCCATGAAAAACATTCCCGTGCGACCTGGTTCGCCTACGGGGAAGCGCCATGTCGCGATTGGCGGATGCATTGGCCAGCGTGATGGCGAGAAACTCGTGCAAGAGCTTCCCAACGTCGATATCGTTTTCGGCACGATGAACCTCAGTGCGCTGCCGCGCTTGATCGCCGATGCCATCGGGCAGGAGAAGGCGCAGGTTGAGGTCTTGGAGAAATCCCTCGAGTTCCCGACTTCGCTGCCGAGCCATCGTGAGAAGAACTGGAGTGCGTGGCTTCCCATCACCATTGGCTGCAACAATTTCTGCACGTATTGCATCGTTCCCTATGTACGCGGTCGTGAAAAGTCGCGTCCGCTCGAGGATATCGCGAAAGAAGCGCGCGGCCTTGTGCTGTCTGGCGCGAAGGAAATCACGCTCCTCGGGCAAAACGTCAATTCGTATGGTCGCGACCTCTATGGCGACGCTCGGTTTGCGCAGGTGCTCGACGCCGTACACGAATCGGGCATCCGCTACCTTCGTTTTGCCACGAGCCATCCGAAGGACTTGAATGACGAGGTCATAGAGCGTATCGGTTCGCTTGAGCGAGTGGCGCCCGCACTGCATCTAGCCGTGCAATCCGGTTCGGACCGCATCTTGAAGGCCATGAACCGCCGCTACACCGCCGAGCATTATCTCGGGCTTGTCGAGAAGGTGCGCAAAGCGCGGCCCGATATCGCGCTTTCCACGGATATCATCGTTGGTTTCCCTGGCGAGACCGAGGAGGATTTCCAGGCGACCTACGACCTGGTGAAGACCGTCGGCTACACGCAAGTGTTCACGTTCATCTACTCGCCGCGAGAGGGAACCCCTGCCGCCAAGATGCCAAACGACACGCCGCGTGAAGTTATCCAAGACCGCTTCGACCGGCTTCGCGAAATCGTCGAGTGCAAGGCGTGGGAAGCCAACCGCCGCGATCAAGATGCAGAGATCGAAGTGCTCGTCGAGAGCGTGAATCGCAAGGACCCGCAGGCAGTTTCCGGGCGTAGCCCGAAGAACCAGAACGTCCACGTGACCCTGCCTGCAGGGCAGAATCCCGCCGAGTTGGTGGGCAGCGTGGTTTCCGCGCGGGTTGCGGATGCGCGTCCCTGGTTCTTGCGGGCCGAATACACCGGACTGGTTGAGCGCTGATGGCGTTCATCCCCGAACTCTCGCAACCGATCATCATCGTCGCCGGCCCCACGGCATCGGGTAAGAGTGACCTTGCCCAGCAAATAGCGCTTCGCATCGACGGCGAGATAATCAGCGCCGACTCCATGCAGGTATACCGGGGCATGGACATCGGCACCGGCAAGGTTCCCACAGATCAGCGTAAAGTTCCGCACTGGGGGCTTGATCTCGTGAATCCGGGTGAGCCCTATTCCGTCGCACTGTTCCAGGACTATGCACGGCGAAAAGCCGAGGATATCGATGCGCGGGGAAAGCGCGTCGTGCTCTGCGGTGGCACGGGACTGTATATCCGTGGCGTCATCGATGGGTACGAATACCCGAAGGGCGATCAGGTGGGGAACCCGGTTCGCGATGAATACACTGCATTGCTCGAGGTGCATGGCCCACAGGTCATATGGGATATGCTGAACGAGCGCGATCCGGAATCTGCTGCGCTCATACACCCCAATAACACTAAACGCGTCATACGGGCTTTCGAGCTGTTGGCTGAGGGAAAGAGCTATGCCCGGCAAAAAGAGAACCTGCAGGCTTTACCGCAGGTGGTTCCTGCGGTATACCTCGCTCTGTCGATCGAACCGGCAGCGCTTGCCCAGCGTATCGAGCGCCGCGTCGATGCGATGGTGCGCGAAGGGCTGGTGGAGGAGGTTCGCGACCTGCTCGCGCAAGGATTCCGCGATGCCGTAACTGCTCCCCAGGCCATCGGATACAAGGAAGTCGTCAATGCCCTCGAGGGACGATGCACCATGGAAGAGGCTATCGAGCAGATAAAGCTTGCGACCCGCCGATATGCGAAACGACAACGTTCCTGGCTGCGTGCGGATGACCGGGTGATATGGCTCAATGCGAACGAGGGGGCGGACGCGCTTCTCCAGCAAGCCCTCGTGGAAATTGGCCACGATTCGTAAAGGCTCTTCGCTAGAATAAAGCGCAATGGGGTGAAAGGATGTGCCGTGCGCGTATCGAGGTGTTTGCAGCAGACGAAGCCGTACATGTTCGTCGAACTGAATCGAAAGAAGGCCGAGCTCCTCGCACGTGGGGCTGATGTCATCACGCTTTCGGTCGGCGATCCCGATAACCCGACGCCCACATTCATCGTAGACGCAATGGTGAGCGCATTGCAGAACCCGCGCAATCACCATTATCCGTCGTACGCCGGGTCCGAGGAGTTCCGGAATGCAGCAGCCGCGTA
>JAUNCA010000155.1 GCA_030526775.1 Coriobacteriia bacterium
CGCCTCGCGCACAAGCGCCTCGCCGAACACGTCCTGGTACTTGGGCGCGCTGCACGGCTTGCTTACGGGCTCGCCAGTTTTCACGTTGTACGGCCCGATGCCATGGAAGGTCTCGGGCTTGCGCATGGCAGGCTCGTAACCTGCGCCTTTCTTGGTAACCACATGCATGAGCGTGGGCCCGTGCGTGCGCAGGACCGTGCGCAGCATGCGGCGCAGCGTGGTGATGTCGTGCCCGTCGATGGGCGGCGTGCAGGTAATGCCCAGCTGCTCGAAGATCATCGTGTGCTCGGGCAGGAAGAAGTGCTTGGCGGAATCCTTGGCGTTGCGCCCCCATTCCAGCATGAATCGCGCGGCGGGACCGGCGTCTTCCATGCGCTTCTGCACGAGGTCGCGACTCTCACGGTACTCGTTGCGAGCGCGCAGTTCGCCGAAGTGGTGCATCAGCGCGCCGACGTTTGGCGAGATGGACATCTCGTTGTCGTTCAGGATGATGACCATCTGGGTCTGGTCCTGCCCCATCTGGTTCAGGGCCTCGAACGCCATACCGCCCGAAATGGCCGCGTCGCCGATAACCGCCACGACGCGTTCGCGGGTCCCCCGCAGGTCGCGAGCCTTCGCGAGGCCCAGCGCCACCGACAGCGAATCGGACGCATGGCCCGACGGATGCACGTCGTAGATGCTTTCGGACGGCTTCGGGAAACCGGAAATGCCGCCCTGTTGGCGCAGCGTATTGAACCGGTCCAGACGCCCGGTGAGAATCTTGTGCGCGTAGGCCTGATGCCCCACGTCGAACACAATCTTGTCCGTCGGGCAATCGAGCTCGGCGTGCAGCGCGAGGATGATCTCGACCGCGCCCAAGCTGCTGCCCACGTGCCCACCGGTTTGCGAGGTCGTCGCAACGATTTCCTCGCGAATCTCCTTGGCGACGAGCTTGAGCTCGGCGTCGGTAAGCACCTTGAGGTCGGAGGGGCTCGTTATAACGTCGATGATGCGGTCTGACACGATGCTATGCCCCCTCAACCTGGGACGATGCGGTTTCTTCGGAATCCTGCGCCGCCGGCCCCAGAAGGTCGGCCTCCATAATTTCGGAAGCCTTCATGCCGAGCTTCACCGCCTCCTCGTAATATGCGAGGGCGTCGTCGAGCGAGATGTCCTCGTCGCTCACGGCTTCGACAATGGAATCCAAGCGAGCTTTCACGGCCTTCAGGTCGTGCGCATCGATACGGGGGGTCGCCATGGCTATTCTTCTCCGAGTTCAGCCGCTTCTGCCGCTTCAGCTGCGGGTTCGGCTTCTGCCTTGACAGCAGGCTCGGCGGATTCCTCGTCATTCTCTTCGGGCAGGGAACCATGTTCCTCGAGATAATCCGCGATGCGGCCGAGCACGCCGTTCACGAAGCGCGGCGACTCGTCTTCCCCGCCGAACTCCTTGGCCAGGTCGACGGCCTCGTTGATGGCCACCGACACCGGCACCTCGTCCACGTAGGCCATTTCGTAGCAGGCCAAACGCAGGATTGCACGGTCGACGGCGGGCATGCGGTCCACCGCCCAGTTTTCGGAATACTCGCCCAGCATGCGGTCGATGGCAACGCACTTCTCCGACACGCCGTTGATGACGCGCGTGGCGTATTCGGACGGCCGGGTGCCGTCTATGAAGCTGTTTTCGCTTTCAAGCAGCGACGCCGGCATGGACTCCAGGATCTCGGCCTGGTAGAGCACCTGTATCGCCTGCTTGCGCGCATACGTACGCTCATGACGCTTCGCTGCCATGAAAACCCCTCTCGGTATGCCGGCGCGGGCTAGTCGGAGAACCGGATACCGTCGACGAAGACATCGACGGCCTTGACGTTCATGCTCGTCTGCGTGGTGATGGCATCGACGACCGCCTGGCGGATGTCGTCGGAAATCTCGCCGAGCGAACGGCCATAGCGCACGTTCACATGGACGCCGACCGTGAGGTCGCCGTTCTCATCCTGCTCGAGCGTGATGCCCTGGTTGCTGGGAGTGCTGCGCAAAACGGCCTGCAGCAGGCGCGCCGGCGGATTCCCCACCTGCACCACGCCCTTGATGTCCTTCACAGCGAGCGCGATGATGGTCTGGACCACCTCGTGGGTGATCTCGGTGGTCTCGTTCAGCGGATCGATCATTGCAAATCTCCCATCTCGGCTTCCGCCTTATCAATGCGCTGGCTCGCCTTCACGGCGAGCAATGCGATATACGTTAATCGAGCATTATATGCCGGGAATGCAGCGCCCGTCTTCACGGTACCCCATTCCCCGATAAGTTTACATGAACGCCCGCCTGCCGCTAGGAGCAATCAGCTGCGCTGCGACGGGGGCAGACGCATATTTCATAAAAAGGGACTGTCCCTTTTTATGAAATTAAAAGGAACGCCCACCTTGCGTACCCGATTGGGAATGCAAGGTGGGACGCCCCCGTTATCGTTTTGGATTAGACGCGCTTGACGAAGCGGCCGTCGCGGGTGTCGACCTGGACGATCTCGCCAACGTTCATGTACATCGGGACCTGCACCACGGCGCCGGTCTCGAGGGTAGCCGGCTTGCCGCCGCCCTGGACGGTGTCGCCCTTGAAGCCGGGCTCGGTATCGACGATCTCGAGTTCGACGAACATCTTGGGCTCGAGGCTGATGAGCTCGTCACCGGCGTACAGCAGGGTCACCTCGTCGTTCTCCTTCAGCCACTGGGCCTTATCGCCCACGGTCTCGGCCGACATGGAGATCTGGTCGTAGTCGGTGGTGTCCATGAAGTAGAAGTCGGCACCATCGTTGTACAGGTACTGCATGGTCTTGGTCTCCAGACGCACGCTTTCCATCTTGGCGCCGGCGCTGAAGGTGTTGTCGATGACGCGGCCGGTGCGGATGTCGCGAAGCTTGGTGCGCACGAAAGCGGGGCCCTTGCCCGGCTTCACATGCTGGAACTCCACGATGGTGTAAAGCTTGTCCTTGAACTCAATGCACATGCCGTTCTTGAAATCTGCGGTCGAAATTGCCACGGCGAAATCCTCTCTGTTGAAATCGGAACGCCCTATTATAACCACAGAAGCAGGCCTCCACAAACCGCCCATGAGGTGAAACGGCATTGCTCACGGTGGAGTAGGGGCGATGAGTCGAAGAACGTATCTTTGACTCATTTTCGCATGGTCTTATGGGTTGAAACTCATTCCCAGAAAATGAGTCAAAGATACGTTCTTCGACTCATCCTGTTCGCAAGCTAGAACGGGCGGTACTCGGGCATGACGTTGGCGTACTTGCTGCCCTCGACGTTGGGGCCGGAAATCGGGCGGATGATGACGTAGGCGTTCTTGCCGTACGCATAGGCAAGCGCGAACCTCGCGTTGCAGATGCACGGGGCTGACGAGCGGTTGCTCTGCGGATTGCCCGCGCCATGCGAACTCACGAATACCTCGTCCTCGTTGGGAGCGCCCAAATCGGCATCGGTCCCCTTCAGGTACTCCTCGTAAATCTCGGAAGCGATCTCGTGGCCAACGTACATCATCGAATGGTCGCTGCCGGAAGCGCCGACCACGCCGTTTCGCTGAACGGTGAGGATGTCACCCGGCTCCAGGCTTGAGATGTTGCCATCCCAGGTGCCCACGATCGCCCAGACGTCGGAGCGCGACTTCAGGTGGTTCTGGTACATGGTGCTCGGATTGTTCGGCGGCGAGGGGAAGCTATCGTCGAAGCCGGCCCAGCGCACGACGACCTTCACGGTGGTCACGCAGCCGCGCATCCACATGCTTCCGGGATTCACCTGGCTATACACCTTCTGCCAAAGCGCCGTGGCCGGGTACGCGCCATGCGTACCGCCGCCGTAGTACTGGCCATGCGAGTACGAAACGACGCACGCCGCGCGGGCGAGCGCCTCGCCGGGCGTCGACACCTTGATGTCGATGGTCTGCGTGTCCTTGTAGTTGCCGATGCCCTTCACGATGGCCTTGTCGTAGCCGCCATCCTCGTTGGGCAGGTACACCACGCGGTAGTCGACGTCGCGCTCGAGCAGCTCGCCGTCGTCGGTAACCTGCAACGCGGGGGCGCCGGAATCGTCATCGGATTTCTGCCCGGGAATCGGGCTCACCGCGGCCTTGCGGATGGAGCGCGGCTTGATCTTGAACTTCACCGACGTCTTGCCGGCGTAGTTGCCCGTACCCTTCACCACGGCTTTCGCGGTGCCAACCTCGGTATTCTTCTTGTAAACGACGTTGAAGTCGGTGCCCGCCTCCAACGCCTTGCCGTCGCAGCTCACCTCCACCGCGGGCTCGATAGCCCCGCCGGTGAACGCCTGCGAGCCAATCTCGGACACCTTCGCGTTTTCAAGCGACTTCGGGGAAATCGTGAACTCGCCGGTCGCGCTGCCGGTGTAGTTGCCCTTGCCCGTAACCGTGAGCTCTGCGGTGCCGGCGTCCACGGCATCGGTGTATTCAAGCTCGAAATCGGCCCCCTGCAGCAGGGTCCTGCCATTCACCTGCACCTGCACCGTGGGATGCGCGGCCTTGCCGGTGTAGGTGGTCTTCCCCGCCTGGATTTCCGCGGCGGCCATGTCGGCCTCCTCCTTCTCGAGCTTGGCCTTGCGCTCGAGC
>JAUNCA010000156.1 GCA_030526775.1 Coriobacteriia bacterium
GCACGACGCGAAAGTGCCAGTGGCACTTTCGCCAAAGCAGGACTGTTTGAGCATGATTCGAGCGCCCGGAAAATGTGCCAGTGGCACATTTTCAGCGAGAATGGGTGTCCGCTTGCGGACACCCCCGGAACATACTTAAATAGTGTCACCCCCCGCCCCGGCAGAAGCGGACAAGCGGATTGTCTATTACGGAAGGAGCCAGATGTCCCGCACGCGCATACGCGGTTTGCTCTGCGCCCTCGGCGGCTGCTTAGCCTGGGGTTTCTCGGGCACGTGTGCGCAATACCTCCTGGATACCTGGGGCATGCCGTCGTTGGTCCTCACCACCATACGCACCCTCACCGCCGGCCCCATCCTGCTAGCCATCTGCGCGTTGCGCGGCACGCCCGCCGACATCAAGGGCATGTTCGCCACGAAATCCGACACTTTCCACACGCTGTTCTTCGGCCTCATGGGCATTTTCCTCGCGCAGGTAACCTACCTGGAAACCATCGCGTACACGAATGCGGGCACGGCCACGATGCTCGGATGCCTGTCCACCATCATGCTGCTCGTGGTGGTGTGCGTGCGCGATAGGCGCGCGCCCGTGCCGGTCGAGATGCTCGGCATCGCGCTGGCCATCGCCGCCACCTGGTTCATCGCAATCGGCGATGACCCCTCTCAGCTCTCGGTCACCCCATTGGGGCTGCTGATGGGCTTGGCCTGCGCGGCGACCATCACCATCTACACGCTGCAGTCAAAACCCCTCATGGCGAAGTTCGGCAGCATGCCGGTGGTCGCGGTGGGCATGATCGTCGGCGGCCTCATGTGCGCAGCCGCGGCCATCCCGCAATGGAGCTTCCCGCCGCTCGATATGGGCGGATGGGCCGCCCTCGCGGTGATGGTCGTCATCGGCACCTGCACGTCGTACAGCCTGTTCTTCCAGGCCATCCTCGATTTGCCGCCCGTCGAGGTGGGCATGCTCTCGGTTATGGAACCCGTCTCGGCCACGTTCTTCAGCGTCGTCTGGCTCGGCACGTTCTTCGGCCTCACCGACTACATCGGGTTTGCCCTCATGGTCGCTATGGTCATCATCATCGCGCTGGCCGGCGACAAGCAATAGCAACGCGAAGCGGGCGTGCAGCCAGCTGCCGCACGCCCGCTTTCACCGTGAATGCGAAATAAGTTATCGAGCCCGCCTTAGAAAAGGTCGAAGTATTCCGCGTACTCCAGGTACCCGGTCTCGGTGATGGACGCGTTGCCCTCGAGGTCGTTGTACACCGTTGCCAACGCCAGGGTCGGCTCATCGGCACCCTCCGGCGTGATCTGGACGAGGTAGAGGTAGTTCATGCCGGAAACGAGCTGCGTTGCAACGAGCCCAAGCGGCGTGGCACCGGCCAGGTCTCCCGCCACCTTATCGTATGCAACCTGCGCTTCTTCGGGCATCATCACCGGCTTTGCCGTGGAAACCGGCAGGAACTTCCAGCCTTCCTCCGCGTCGAGCTCATCGGGCTCGTCCTCGGGCTCCAAGTCGCCGGGCGTTATCTGGTTCAAGACGAATTCTTGGTCCTCGCCCTCGAGCTTCTTAACGGTGATGAAATCCCACTCGGTTTCATCGCCGCATGCTCCCTGCACGAGGTACACGTCCCTTACATCGCCCTCGGCTTTCTTCGTGGCCACGTGCGCTACCGGGTTGAAGGTCCAGCCGAGCTCCTCGATCTTGCTCGTTTTATAAGCCTCGTCGAACGCAGCCTTTTCCTTGTCGGTAAGATAGCTTCCCGCAGGATCGGCGTTCCATTCCCAACCGCCGACCATCTCTCCTTGATCCGCGCTGGATTCGGTCGCGCCGCCCTGGGACTCACTCGGGCTCGACTGATCACCGCACCCCGCTAACCCCAACGCCAACACCATAACCGCCAAGATAGGCAGCAACCGCTTCCACAAGCTCATTTCCTTCTGCATCTCCACTCCTAACGTCGTTTGAATACGTATAAGTGAGCACCTGCATATAGTCTACTCCCCCAATCAAACGAAGAGCACCAATGATGATAGATCCAAACATCGCAGGTTCAAAGAGTCCCAGGTTCGCCTGGGAACGACAGCGAGGGTGAATCTGGCGAGCGCTGGGGGCGTGATGGACCGGAGGGAGTTAGCTTTGGCCAACGACCGGAGGCCAGCGCGGGCCCAGTGCCGCCAGATTCGTCCGCAGCGGCAAGGACAGCGGCGTTCGTCAGAACGTCGCAACCTAGAAGGAGCGGACCTGTAAGCCGGGTTCTGTCGCGGACGGCCATTTATCTACTGCGCACGTCACCGTGCGCCTCTAGCGCGCAACCCGGATGCACGGCGGGCCACCGCATGGCATCCCTATTTGCGTTTGCTCCGGATGGGGCTTGTCAAGCCGCGCGGTTGCCCGCGCGCTGGTGCGCTCTTACCGCACCGTTTCAGCTTTTCTCCTGCGCCCGGAGGCGGCAGGGGAGTCTTCTTTTCTGTGACGCTTTCCGTCGGGTCGCCCCGCCCAGCCGTTAGCTGGCATCCTGCCCTGTGGAGCCCGGACTTTCCTCGTGCCCGAAGGCCCGCGGCCGTCTGGCCCGCTCCGAAGCGGCATTGTATCAGAATCGCGCTTCGCGTACCCCGCGAGCTGACACATCGTCACCGAGCCCACTGCTACCTCCACACACTCGCCATGGGTGCCATCGCCAGACGCTCGTCTCCGCAAAGAAAAACGGCCGCACCCCAGTGGGGCACGGCCGTCACTTTCTCGAACCTTCGCTTTAGTCCAGGTCGTCGAAGCCGAAGGCGTCGTCGGTCTCGCCGAAGCCGGAGAGGTCCTTCTGGGCGGTGGACACCTTCGGGGCCACCGGGGTCACGCCATGGGCGCCGGAGCGCGGCGTGGTGTACGTGGCGGTGAAGGACTCGAGCGGGTCGGGCGTGACCGCACGTGCGGGCTCGGGAGCGGCAGGCGGCTCGGGAGCGGTGGCGGAGGTCACGTCGTAGCTCTTCAGCAGCGGCTCGGGAGCTTCCCCACCGATCTCGGTGAGGCGCTGGGTCGCATCGCTGATGAAGTTACGCAGCATATCCTGGTAGTTGGCGCGCACCGTCTCGCGGTCGGACTGCAGCTCGGCGATGTTGTTCATCACGCGCTGCTTCTCGTTGTTCGCCTTCTCGAGAATGCGCTTGGCCTCGTCCTCAGCATCCTTCTGGGTGTTCAGCGCGGCCTTCTTGGCATTGGCGATAATCTCGTCGCCCGAACGCTGGGCGATGATGAGCGCCTGCGCGATGGCGTTCGCGTCGGCGTTGCGCTCTTCAAGCTGCTTCTGGAGCTCGTTGATGCGGCGATCCTTCTCGCGCAGCTCGAAGGGGGATGCCTCGCCCGGCGTGTACGCGATGGTCGCATCGGCGTCATCGCCGGCGGTCTCGAGCTTGCGCTCAGCTTCCTCGGCGCGCGCGATGGCGGCATCCAGGCGCTGCTGCAGGTCGGCGATGCGGGCGTTCATGCCGTCGACCTCGGTCGAGACGCGCTCGAGGAACACATCGACTTCGTCGACGTCGTAGCCGCGGCGGTCGATAGAGAAGCTCTGGTTCTCGATGTCGGTGGAAGTTATGGCCATGTTTGTATCCCTTCTATCAGGCGTTTCACGCGCCCGTATTAGCTTTTCACCTTAGAACAACCCTACGATTAAACGTACACCCCATTGTAGTACAAAGAAGGCGATGATGGGGCTGATATCCACCATACCGCCAATCGGGGGAATAATCTTCTGGAATGGGGCGAGGAACGGCTCCACCAGGCGCGCAAGGAACGCCCTGATGTCGCGTAGCACGGTGTTGCCCGTGTCCGGAATCCACGACAGGATGCAGTACGCGAAGATAATCCACGCATACAGGTCGACGACAGTGATGAGGAGGTAATCGAGCATACCCGCCTCCTAGAGGATTCCCTGCGCCTGCAAGGTGGAGCGCTCGGCATCCGAGAGTCCCTTGCCACGGCAGACGACGAAGACCTTTTCGGCAACGCAGTCGACGCTTGCATCGAGCGCGCTTGCCACGCCGAACGAGAAGTCGAGCACGCGCTTCGCCAGGTCGCCCGGGGTCTTTTTCAGCACGAGCACCACGACATCGCCCGCCTTCAGCGCACGCGCGACGCTCTCGACGTCGCCATAGCTCACTGGCGTGATGACCTTCAGCTGGCGCGTGGGGCTATGCGTGGGGGCACCGGCCCCCTCGAAGGACGCGTACGGGTCGTAACCCGCGGGCTTCGGAGCCGGCTTCGAAACCTCGACCTGGGGAATCTCGACCCCATCCTCATCGAGCTTCGCGCCGCCCACCGAGGCGAAGTCGTACTCCGCGGCGTGTCCGACGTTCACGGAATCACGCACGCGCGGACGATATCCGGAGGAGTAGCGCGAACGCGACTTGGTGTGCTCGAGCGGGTCACGCATCAGGCGGTCGGGAACGTAGGTATTCACGCGCGCCTCGTCGAAGCTCAGCAGCGGCGGGTGGTTGCGCGGCGACGACGGAACCGAGCGCGTGCGAATCTCGCCGATGCCCTGGGCATCGGTGTAGTCGTCATAGGGCTCGTCGGGATCGTAGCCGTACTCGCCGTAGTCGTTGTAG
>JAUNCA010000035.1 GCA_030526775.1 Coriobacteriia bacterium
AGGCGCGTGTTGGGCACCCAGATGTTCTGCACCGGCTGCGGCACGCCCACCTCGGTTATCAAGGAAGCCATGGAGGAAGCCGATGCCGCAATCCAGGGCAAAGAGCTTCCCACCTGCTACAACTGCGGCGCGCGTCTGGTTGAAGGCGACCTCTTCTGCTCGCAGTGCGGCACCAAGCAATAGCAACCCACAGGCCATGCCATAAGAATCATGGTGGCGCACTGCTATCCGGCAATGCGCCACCTGCACAGCCATCGGTTATTGCGCCATCGCGTACGCCTGGGCGATGGCCTGCTCGAGTGCAGGCATGTCGGCTGCGATGAAGCGGTAGCGCACGCATTGGGGCTGATGCGGGTCGTCGATGCAGGGCCGTTCGACACGTACAAACGAGGCCTCGACTTCTTCCATGCCCTGCCGTAACAACGAGAGCGCATAGCAGCTGGCCTGCAGCACATGCTTCTGGCGAAGTGTATCTTCCGTCTCACCCGGATGGCCACCGGTCTTATAGTCGACCACCGATGCCCGCATGCCCTGTTTGTCCACGGCAAGCAAGTCGATTTCGCCTTCGAGGTAGATAGGCGCATCGCCTTCCGCCGACTGCAGCGCCACGAAGAAGGGCACCTCGGCCTGCAGGCTGGGCCAAGCCTCCATGCGGCGCGCCTCATCGCTGCTAAACCAGCGCTCGAGGGCATCGTCGAGCCGCGACCACTGACGGCCATCAAGCCCGCAGGTACGCATCATCATGCGAATGCGGAACGCGGGCGGCATCGCAAGCGGCGCACCCGGCACCCGATGCTCCACCGCATGTTGCGCCAGTCGGTGAAACGCCGTGCCGAAGTCGGTCGCCTTATCGGAATCGTTACAGTCCGACCCCAAATACGCCCACGATCCATCGTCCTCTTCCGCCATCACAGCCAATCGGTTCTCCCACATCTGGTCGTGAA
Source organism: Coriobacteriia bacterium (assembly GCA_030526775.1). Lineage (GTDB taxonomy): Bacteria > Actinomycetota > Coriobacteriia > Coriobacteriales > Eggerthellaceae > UMGS1519. The sequence goes on from JAUNCA010000035.1 coordinate 945, forward strand.
GGAACCCTTCTTTGTCCGGGCGCTCGGGCTCGAGCCAGGGTGTATCCGGCAACGCAACATCGCACGAAACGGCAAAGCGTCCCGCCAGCGCAGGCAGCAGATCGCCTTCATGCGAGGCACCCGCCACCGACGAGTAGCTGAAAATGCCCTCGTGCGCATCTGCATAGGGAATGCGCAGCACAAACGGACGGGCAGTCGGCGCAGGGACGGCAAACAGCTCCGTGCTTGCATCCGCCACTGCTTCCGCCAGCTGACCGGTGTCGGCCGATCCATCGTCTTTCTCGAGCGCTTCGTGGCTCACCACCGCCGGCTTCGACCCGCCGAAATTGCACATCGTAACCCCGGGTTCGAACCCCGTATCGGTTCCGGATAGCGCACCCACCAGCTGGGAAAGGCAGTTGCCGGGCATCCCGTTCGGGTTCTTGCTCGAGCGTTTTCCCGTAAGCGAGACCACCAGAGCTTCCTTAGCGCGGGTAAGCGCCACGTAGAGCAAGCGCTTCGACTCCTCCTCGTCGCCGCGCGCATCGTATTCGCACAGCGCGGCGCGCAAGGCAACGGCACCCTCCGCGTGCAAAGCCGCATCCTTCAGGGCGTCTTCATCGTCGCAACCTTCGACGAATCCCGGATACACGGTTTCGGCCGGCTTTGCGCCATTTACCGCGCCGCCGATGCGGCTCTTCGATTGCCCCAGGTCGAGCGATAGCAGGATCGCGTCACCCGCATCGAGCGCAAGCAATCCCGACGAGCTGCCGCTCCCCTCCCGGAACTCCGATACAGCCACAATGGGAAACTCCAAGCCCTTCGACGCGTGCACCGTCATGATGCGCACGAAGTCGCCGCCTTCCGTGGAAAGCGCACCTGGCGCCTCTTTCGCCAGCACGAGCATCTCCTCCAGCGCGCGCATCACGCCCACCGGGCCGGCAACCTGCTCCGCCTCGATGTCCTCGACCATGCGGATGGCCTTGTACACGTTCGCGGCACCTGCGAGGCCCTCGGGGCCACCTGACTCCAGGCGCGAGATCCAACCCGAATCGATTACCGCACGCATGAGCGCGCGAGAAAGCGCCGTGCGACCCACAGCCCGCTGCAACGCGCCGAGCACCCGTGCGGCGCATCTCATCTGCTCGGAGCAATGCGCGGCGAAATCGGCATCCATCTGGGCTGCGGCATCCGCGGCATCCCCGATGTCCCCCTCGCCCGACGCGGAGCCTTCCTCCTGCGCCATGCGCGCGAGCGTCCGTCGCAATGCGCGCAAGCCCACATCGATGCCGCGACGTTTCGGCAGGCCGTCGTGTCGGCTCGCCGTCGTCGAGAGCGCAAGCAGGTCGTCGTCGGGTACGCGGAACATCGGCCCCGCAAGCACATTCCAAAGCGCTTGCGTGTCGGCTGCGTTCACCGCGACACGCGCGAGCTCCACCACGAGGTTGGCCTCGGGGGTTTCGCGGAATACCGAGCCGCCCGATACGACGCAGGCAAGCCCCACGTCGCGCAGCGCCTGGGCATACACGCCCGCATTCTTCATACGACCCAGCAGCACCGCCATATCGCCGGCCGGATGCCCGGCCGCATGATACGCCGCGAATGCCGAAGCCACCTGGCAGGCCTGCTCGTGCACGACCTCATCGGCCGAAGCGCCCTTCGCATACGCCCTGGTTACCTGCTGAATCTGAATGCGCGGCTCGTCTGCGATAAGTGGCCGCTTCACCTGGGCTTCGTCACGACCTGGAGCTAGCGACATGAACTCCCCGCCGAACATGCTCGGCTGCGCGAACACGCGATCGACCAGCGAAAGCACATCGGCATGGCTGCGGAAGTTGTCGGGCAGCAAGATGATGCCATCCGGATCGACGGCACGCACTGTCTCGAGATGCCGCCGGTACACCGAGACATCTGCGCCGCGGAACCGGTAAATGGATTGCTGCGCATCGCCCACCGTGCACAGGCGGCATGCGCCTGGACCCGCGATGCGCTTGATCATGTCCACCTGCATCTGGTCGGTGTCCTGGAACTCGTCGACCATCACCAGCTGGAACTTGTCGGCGTAGGCAGCCGCGATATCCGGATGCTCCTCGAGCGCCTTGGATGCGAGCACCAGCAAATCGTCGTTGTCCAGCACCCCTTCGCGGCGCTTCTTGTCCTGAAAGCGCGTAAGCGCCGTGCGCGCGAGCACCACAAGCGTGCGCAGGAGCGGCGCCGCAGCGGCCAGCCGCAGTTCCATGATGCACGTGTCGCGCATGACAATGCAATCGTCCACCTGGCTTTTGAAATCGCGCGCGCCAAATTGCTTGTTCGTCGTAAACCCGGCAAGCAGTTTTAACGCCTCGCGGGCATCGCCCACCGAACCCGTCGAAAGGGCTAGCTGCGCTGCATCGAGGGATTCATGCGCCGTAGCAAGCCACGTGTCGCGCTTCGTGCTCGACTTCAACAACTCGGCCGCGTCGACGAGGTCGGCGTATGCATCGGTTGCAGATTGCAGCACGCGAGCAGGATTGGCACCTCCCGTGGGGACCTTGAACGCATCCGCGCCGCGCAGATTGCCACCGGCTAAGCCAATGAGGGTCTCGAGCATGCCTTCGACCGTCGAAGATCCGAACTGGCTGTTCGACCGGGCGGGGTATTCCGCGAACAAGGCCGCGATATCCTCGGCGGTCACGCTGGGAAGAACCGCATCTTCCCTGGTGTCGGAGGTTTCGCCCCCATCGTCAGACGCACCCTTCGCCAAGCTTTCCGCAAGCGACAGCACGTCCTCCAGCGCATCGGCGCGCAAGCGGCGCAACTTGCCCTCGTCGATCATCTTGAATTTCGGATCCAGGTCGAGCTCAATCGCATGGGCACGCAGGATGCGCGCGCACATCCCATGAATCGTCGAAATCCAGGCATCATCGGCTTTCAGCGACTGCTCCACAAGCCCCACAGCGCGCAGCTCGGCTTTCACACGCGACTTTAACTCGGCAGCCGCCTTGTTCGTGAAGGTGATGGCGCACACCTGACCGATGTCGTCGATATACCTCGACTCCAAGGCACCCACGATGCGCTTCGTCAGCGTGAAGGTCTTGCCCGATCCAGCTCCTGCCGCGACGACGATGGGCCTATCGAGCGTTTCGATGCATTTCTTCTGTCCAGGTTTCAGGGCCATGTTACTTCCCCTTCTTCGCCCTGCGCGGACACGCGGCCACGGGACAATACTCGCATACCTCGGGTGCCGCGGGATTTGGCGCGACATCGCCCGCATCCATACGCTCGACTGCCGCAGCCACCAACCGCTCGGTTTCATCGAGCATCGTGGCGAACGTCAGCTGGTCGAGCGATTCCGCCGCATCGCTGCCCCCCGGCGGGTCGGCAAGCGCGCACCAAACGCCGTCAGCCTTCGCGCCCGGCAGATGCGCCGCCTCGAGCACGCGCGCATCGGCCGCTCCGGCCATCTTATGCGCCTTCCCGTAACTCACGTAGAACGCCCCCACCACATCTAATCCGAGTTCGCGCTTTACCATCTGTGCATAGATACGGGTCTGAACTTTGCCGGGGTTACCAGAATCCTTGCCCGCGATATCCTGCGCGGGTTTCGTCGAGCCTTTGTAGTCGATAACCACCGCATGCCCCGCATCGTCGACATCGACGCGGTCGACCGTGCCCACCATCGGACAACCGGCATAGTCTGCGGTGCCCTCCTCGAAGTGGTATTCCAGATAGGCGGGATGGAACCCGGGCAAAATCTGCTTGTCGTAATCGAGATACTCCACAAGTCGCTCGATCATCTGGCTTATCTCGCGTTCCTCCAGGGTGTTCGCTGCCACCCACCGGTGATCGCCCGGCTTGCGCATGCGCATTTCGGCGCGCACCACACGCCCGACATCGCGCAACATGTCACGCGCCTTGTCGATGTTCTCGTCGTTCACCTTTTGGAAGCCTGCAGCGGCGAAAACGCGATAGAAGCGTTCGAGCACTTCGTGCGCAAAGGTACCGCGGCCGAACACGTCGAAGTCCTCGTCCAGGCGCGTGATGTTCAGGCGCCGTTCGACGAACCATTTGTACGGGCACTCGAGATATGCCTCCACCTGCGAAGGCGAGGGGCTTTTCCGCAGTACGCCCATGCCGTCGCCCCTGCGCCGAGGTGGCAGCATGCCATCGACAGGCACCGGCGCGTGGAACTCCCCTGTTACGGGCATCTCCACCCGTGCTGCAACCGATTGCCCCACGCCCAGCTTGGAGGCTTGCGAATTCGCAAAAAGCGCGTCTTCGCCACGCTGCACGAGGGTTGCAGCCAAGCCGGCCGGCAGCTCATCGGCATCGCCTTCCGCATCCCGCGCATGGCCTTCCGCCGCGCGGTATGCATCGAGCAGCTCCTCGAGCATCGCGCAGGCATAGGCGGGGTTGCCATCCACGTCGTTTTCGGGCCGCACGCAAATGAATTCGCGCGTGGGAATCTGCAGCAAGGCCGTGAAGGTGCGGCGCGAACGAGAAAGCACATCGTCGGTTGGCTCGAGCCCGAGCTTAGCGAACAGCGTCGTCGCAGCATCGTCTTTCTCCGAAAGCGGGTACGCTTCAGCCGTCAGGTCGGCTGCGACGAGCAGCGCAAACGACCCGGCGTCGAGCTGCGCCGCTGCGCCCTGCGTGGTGATGAGGACGTCGGGGCGCGCATTGCCGCCTTGCGGGACGCCAACAGCCGACACGGTTACCCCCATGTGTCCGAGCACCTCGGCGTAATCGCGCCACCCCGCCTGAAAGGCGCTGGCGTAGCGCTGCACGGAGCGCAGGCAATTGATGGCCCCCCGTTCCTGCCCACGCCATTCGAGCGACCGATGCTGCTGGCTATCGACCAATCGCTCGAAACGGGCCAAGTCGTATTCGGACGCCCCCGGTTTCGCAAGGGCTACAAGCGCGGCGAAATCCTCCGATTCGGCGCAGAGCTCGGCGATGCACGCTTCGCGCTCGGCGATACGGTCTGCACGCAAACGCACGTCGTACTCGCGCGCCCGCGTCGGCGTGAATCCGGCACACGGCATGCGCAGCACATCGGCCAGCTCGGACGGCTCCCATGTCGCGCCGTTCACCACGTCGAGCGCAAGCAGGAAAGCCCGGCCGAAATCCGTCTCCCAGAACCCAACCTGCGCCTGCACGCCGCCAGTAAGACCCGCACGCGCAAGCGCCGGTTCCAGCTGGCGATACAGGGCCAAGGGGTCGGCGCAGCAGATAACCGCCCGCTCACCCGGCAAGAGGTCACCCACGATCCGCATCAGCAGCGCGGGTGTCGCATACCGGCCGGCGGGAAGCGCCACACGCAGCTGCGCACCCGTGCACGGAAGCTGCACGCCCTCGGCGCCGGGAGCCAGATTCACCGTAAGCTCGAGCATCTGACACGCCGAGAAGAAGCGGCTCATCCGCCAATCGAGCGGCGATGCATCTTCGAGCAGCACCCGCAAGGGACGCGGGAACACCTCCGCGGCATTCTCCGCCAGGACCTTGCATACTTCTCCGAACTCGACCTGGCCAAAGGTTCCGAGCAGCTCGCGATACCGGGCGATGCCCCGCAGGAACAGCGTTTCGCGGACCGAAAGCCCTTCGGGGACGCCGCCCGATGCCACCACCTCGATTGCGGCATCGAATTCCGGGAGGCCTGCCGCGAGCGACTCGCAGTGGGTCGCCACCCGTGCGATTCCCGGCGACAGCGTGAGCGCATCGAGACCACCCTGCTCATCGGAGGGAATCCTTTCCGCTTCGGGCACGAAGTCGGGCACAGCCGAATCAGCCGGTATCACCGGAACCGCCAGCTGGGAAAACGCAATGCGCATCAACGTTGCGCGCTCGACCGAATCCACCAGCGAGCGGCCATCGCCGTACAGCTCCCATAAATCGGCAATCCATGCATTGAACGTCGTGGCCGTTTGCGCGAACAAGCCGCACTCGCCAGCGAGCGCCCGCCGCTTCCGGAACGCCTCCACCTGTATAAATGTGGGCAACAGCACCACGTCGTATTGCGAATAATCATGCATATGCCAAGCCTCCTCGTTTCCCCCACCCTACCGGAGACAAACGATTAATTAGTCCCTTATATCGGTCAGAGCCATCGAGCCTACAGCTCTACCGATTCGACATCGCAAAACAGCTCGACATATTCTCGGGCGCTCAAACGGCGAACCGTGCTCTTGCGATACGCACGCTCGTCCCGTGAGATTATGCAATCGGCGTCGACATGCTCTGCGCAGGCGCGGGTGATGCCATCTTCAAAATCCGGCTCGTCAAGCAAATAAGCCGTTCGGCATACATCCGCATCGACGGCCACAAGCTCAAAGAAGTCGAACATCTGCCCAAGGTAATCGCGCGCCGCCTTTTCATTTCCCCCACGGCCAAGCACATAGTAGACATCCTTGGCAGACGTCGCGGCTATATAGGCAGTCAGACCCGCATCGTAGGCAATCTCGTTCGCAAGCAGAAGAGCGGATTCGTGATCCGGCCTTCCAGGAAGCGCGATGTCGAGCAGGATATTGGTATCAAGCAGTATCTTGCTAGGCATAACGGCTCGCAATCAGCTCTTTTACTTCCACATCGTCAAGTGCCGCGACTTCGGAATTCACGAACTCCAGCGAGAGTTCCTTCATGCCTTGCAGCGCCCGTTGGCGTTTGGCCAGCTTGTCGGCATTCTTGCTCGGCTCTGGCAAATCACCGCCATCGTAAATAGCGTCAACGAGAATCGTCGCGCAATATTGCCCAAACGACACTCCGAAGCGCCTTCGCACGAGATTGTCAGCGTACGCGAGTTTCTTTTCCTCCGCACGACCAGAAAACGTCCTCGTCGGCACGGCGCACCTCCTTGTAAACGTGTTTACTACATGTAGTATACACGTTTACAACTGCGATGAGGGGAAGTGTGAACGCTTATCGAAGGGCTTGCTGGAATGCCGCCTACTCTTCCGCCATTTCCGCTTCCCAATCGATGTCGTCAGGGCGACCGAGACGGTCGCTTGCGCCGGGAATCCAATGGCACGCGTTCAGGTCCACATGCGTTTCGTCGATGAAGGGCACGCCCTCTTTCACCAGCATCTGCTTCTGTATGCTCGGTCTTTCCTCGTCATCGCTCGCGTAGATGGAGCCGTCCTTGTAGACCACCCGATGGCAGGGCACCGCGCCCTCCTCGAGGCTGCTCTTCATGGCAAAGCCCACGAACAGCGCCTTTCGCGGCTGGCCAATCGCCCGCGCGATATCCCCGTACGTGCTCACGCACCCATACGGAATCTGCCGAACCGCCTCGAACACCTTATCGTTGAATGCACCCACGGAAGCTCCTTTCGCCACTCCCATTATAGGTTTGGGTCGCGTGCCGTTGGGGTCGCACCTAATGGCACGCCGGCACGGCCCATCCCCCTTTCCAATAGGCGGGGTAACCCTCGGGGAACACGGATAACTACGGTATAATGTGTACATTCAATGAAGACCAGACATGCATGAGGAGTGAGTTCGACATGGCTGACGATTCAAAGGACAAGAAATCCAAGAAAAAGGTTGCCCCGCCGTATATGCAGAATCGCGAGCTTTCCTGGCTCGAATTCAATAAGCGTTGCCTGGACCAAGGCGCCGACCCGAACGTACCGCTTATCGACCGCCTGCAGTTCGTATCCATCTTCTGGTCGAACCTGCAGGAGTTCATGATGGTGCGCGCCGGCAGCCTCACCGACATGAGCCTGCTGAAGAAGAAAATCCTGGACTCCAAGACCCTCATGACCCCCGAGGAGCAGCTCGAAGCCATCTATGCACGCTGCCATGAGCTGCTGCCGTACCAGGAGCAGGTGTATCACGAGATCATCGACGAACTCGCCAAGGAGGGCGTGCACGAGCTGAAACCCGAACAGCTCACCGACGACCAGATGGATTACCTGCGCACCTACCTTGAAGTCAACGTCATCCCGTTCCTTGCTCCGCAGGTCATCAACACGCGCCACCCCTTCCCCCATCTGGAAAACGGCGCGTTATACGTCATCGTCCGCCTGTTGCAGAAGGAAAGCCACCTCACCAAGGCCGAGCGCAAGGCCCTGAAGGAGTTCCGCAAGATGGAACGCGCCGGTGCGCTCGACGTCACCTTGGGCATGATTCCCATGCCGCGCCAGTGCAAACGCGTCATCGAGCTTCCCGGAGAGGGCGTGAACTACGTTCTGCTGGAAGATGCCCTCGAGATGATCGCCCCCGACATCTTCAACATGTACCGCGTGAAGCATACGAACATCATCTGCGTCACCCGTAACGCCGACCTCGACGTGACCGAGGGCGCCGACGAGCACGAAGAAGATTACCGCGAGTTCATGAAGAAGATCCTGAAGAAGCGCGCCCGCCTGGCTCCCATCCGCCTGGAAAGCAAACGCGAGCTCTCGGAGCACGTGGCGGAGTTCCTGCTGTCGCGCCTGGACCTCGAGCCGTACCAGTGCTACGTGACGAGCGTCCCGTTGAACGTGTCCTACGCATTCGGGCTGGCCGACATGGTGCCCGACTCCTTCGAGCGCGGCCTGTGGACCGGGCCCATCAACCCAGCATGGCCGTTCTCGCTCGACCGCAACCGCCCGATAATCCCGCAGATTGAAGAGCACGACACGATGCTTGCGTATCCGTACGAGGACATCAACGCGTTCGTACACCTGCTGCGCGAGGCTTCCGTCGACCCGGACGTCATCGCCATCAAGATCACGCTCTACCGCCTGGCCAGCAATTCCGCCATCGCCGAAGCGCTCATCGCCGCCGCCGAGAACGGCAAGGAAGTAACCGCGCTGTTCGAGCTACGTGCCCGCTTCGACGAGAGCAACAACATCGACTGGTCCACGCGCTTCGAGCGTGCAGGCTGCAAGGTCATCTACGGCTTCCACGACTACAAGGTCCACAGCAAGATCTGCTGCATCACGAAGCGCGGCAAAAACGGCAAGCTCGAGTACATCACGCAGCTCGGCACCGGCAACTACAACGAGAAGACGAGCCGTCTGTACACGGACCTCTCGTTCCTCACCGCCGACCCCGCCATCGGTCGCGACGCCGTTGAATTCTTCAACAACATGAGCCTCGAGAGCATCTCGACCGCCTACCAGATCCTGGCCGTGGCGCCGCTGCAGATCAAGCAGGGCATCCTCGTGAGCATCGACGACCAAATCGAGCTCGCGAAGAAGGGCGAGCCCTGCGGCGTCTTCTTCAAGACGAACTCGATTACCGACAAGGACGTCATCGAGAAGCTCGTCGAGGCCAGCCAAGCCGGCGTGCCGATTACCCTGTGGGTGCGCGGCATCTCCTGCATCGTACCCGGCATCGAGGGCTACACCGACAATGTGCGCGTGGTCTCGATTGTCGGCCGCCTGCTCGAGCACAGCCGCATCTACGGCTTCGGCCCGCACGACAATATGTCGCTGTACCTGTCCAGCGCCGACCTGATGACCCGCAACATGGACAAGCGCGTCGAGATCGCCTGGCCGCTGAAGAAGGGCACCGAGATTCACGAGCGCGTCATCGAGTACATCGACATTTCCCTGACCGACACCGTGAAGCTGCGCGAACTGCTGCCCGACAAGACCTTCACCGAACTCGGGCACTTCCAGAAGGAAGGCGAAGAGCCGTTCAACAGCCAAGAATACTACCTGGCGAAGATGGCCGAGCTTTCCGAGAAGTCCATCGAGCGCTATGCCGAACGCACGATGAAGGCCGACCCCTACACCCGCATCCCCATGCGCGCCAAGGGAGTGCAGGCCATTCTGGATGCCAAGAAGAAGGCGAAAGAAGAAGAGTAACAGCTGCTTAAAAGCCTGACTGGCCGGGGCTGCAGCGATGATGCTGCGGCCCCGGCTTTTAGTTGACGCAGCTGGTAATTCACAAGTGGCGTTTCCACCCCCGGGGCGACAGAAAAGCAACTCGTAAATGGGCACTGCCGTTCATAAGTTGCGTTGCCGTCCCCTACGGGGAGAAAGTCGAGCAATGCAGAAGCCGAAAGCTAACGATTCTCGGACAACATGCGATTGGCGATTGCCACCTCGCGGTCTTCTATTGTTTTATCTCGGCTCCATTGCGCGATAAGAGCCCACCGGTGGGCAGACCTGTACGAACTCGGCATATCAACCCGAGCTCCTCCCCTCCCCATCGGCTATGCGATAATCGTCATGTCCATTCGCTTTCGTCGTCAGGACACATCATGAAGAAGCTGCTTGTCGTTTTCGCTCTGCTCGCAGCATTCGCCTTGAGCGCATGTTCGGGCGGACCTACGGACTTCGGGTGGGTGAAATACCAAGTTCCCGAAGGGTACACGCAGGTCAACGACCTTGTTCAATGCGCCACCATCAGCGTTTCGGCAGATACCGACCCGCTGAACTACAAATTGGACGAGAAGGCCATCCGTATCATGCCAAAGGTTCGCGAAGGCGCTTGGCCCGATGCCAAGCGCGGGTTGGAAATACATGCCCCGGAGGCCGACCTCGAGCAAGTCGAGATTGGCGGCCTCACGTACTACGTCACGACCTTCAAAGCCAAGGAACCCAACGATTCGGTAATGGGTTACGCCGACATTACCGATACGCGTTGCATCGGATTCGTCGCATACTACATGGGCTTTGATGACCCAGACTTGCAGACCGTGCTTTCAACGGTCGAGATCAACAAGGCGAAGCTGCCGTAACGGCATAGCCCCTAGTGCGTCGGAGCCGTTATGATATTGCCCGCATTGGGGTCTTTATAGGTCGCCACCGGCCGGCCGTTGTATGTCATCCGGCCAATCTCGTGGCGGAATTTCCCCAGGCGATAGAGCTTCTGCAATTCTTCTAGGGCGCGTATGTTTCCCATCACGTTATCGCCGTACAGCTGCGCTTTCAAGCGCTCCAGGTCGTCTTGGGTCATGTACTTCAAGCGCGCCTCTTCGCTGGTAATCCCGGCCCAACTTGAATACAGGTTTGTGAAATGGCGCACGGTTTCGGGCGGATACGCATCACGGCGAGACATCATCATGGCGAAAGCGCCCTCTATGCCCGAAAGGTCCTTCGGCGTGCTCATTCCCTTCAGGTAGGCCGCCAAAATATCGATGCGGGTCGAGTCGCGCTCGGCAAGCAATAGGCGCACGACCTCTTCCGCACTCGGGCGCTTCGCAAGCGCGGCTGCCAAGTCGATGGGTTCCGGGTCGGCCATGGCCTCACGCGCCGCCGCACGCACCTCTTCGCTCGCATTCGATTCGGCTATCGGGCGGCATTCATCAGCCAGCACGTCCAAAAGCCGCTGCGCCTCCGCAGGTTCCCCCGCTTCCATCCGAGACCGCGCACGGGAATGCATCCGGTCCGCGAACGCGCGCAGGGCAACCACCCGGAACGCATCGCTTTCCGTATCGTCGGACGCGATGGCGATAAAGCGCCTAGCCTCGTCGACCTGCCCGAAGATTTCCCGTATCAGCTCGGGATTCGTCTCCTCACGCGCTTGCTCGATTAGCCAGTCGAACGCCTTTGGCCTGCCCTGTTCCTGGCTTATCTTCCAAACCATCTCGCGGATGGCCTTCATACGCGTCTGCGGGTTACCGCTCTTAAGCCGGGCTTTCAAGAACATGAGTCATTCCTCCATTCGAGACTGCGTGCTTCTTACCACTCAGCAGGACTGAACGGCACAACCAGCGGATCTCGCTGCTTTTCCCGGCATCTGCACGCGGGAATCCTGCAAGCGTTCGGTGAACTTCCCGCAAGTCCCAGGCATGTCGGGCACAAGTGGATCACTTTGCCCTCGAAACGCCCCGCTCGCGCGGCCATTTCCACATTCGAGGGCTTATCGTAATCGCCATTATTCCGCGGACCACCGCCAACGAGATTGCAACCGCAGGTAAACCAGCACATTTTGGCCCAGTTCCCGTCTTCGGTGTCGTAATCCTCGATGTAATGCACAACGCCGCCGCAGGTTTTGCACACGAGCACGAGCTGCCCCGATAGACGCTTTGCTTCCAAGCTGGCTTTTCGCCTTTCCACGACTTTAGCCACGGGTTCGGCATAGTAACCGGCTGCACAACGCGGGCCAAAAACCTCGAGAGCACGCTCGATATCCTCCGGCTCCCTGAGTTTCCCAGCCGCCACCGCGATGGCTTTGAAGATCTCCTCTTTCTCGTGCGTGCTCAGGTCCCTGTCGTATGCGACAGCCTCGGGATGGAATCGCTCGAATAGCACTTCGCGCAGGTTCTCGTCGCCCTGAACGCGGTCGGCGAGCAAGAAGAGACGCACGTCATTGCCGGTGCGGATGAGGTTCATGACGGCGCCAAGATCTTTGATGAGCTCGAACGCTTTCTCTCGCGTGTAGTAATCTGCTGCGTTGCATGCCACCTCACCGAGTGCTTCTTGGTCGGCTATCCTACTCGCGGCCGTGGGGCCGCCTTTGCGGGGCTCAGCTTCGAGTGCAACCTTGCGTAGGAGCGCCTGGTCCTTGATTCGCCTCGCGGCAAAATCGGACGCCCCGCGGGTTTTTGCGCGCATGGCAATTTCGGCGAGCGTTTCGTCATCGTCGATGCGGCCGCATGCTGCCTTGGCCACTTCCTCATCCGGAGCCAGCAACGCCGCCTGTTTCAGCTTTGCCGGGTCGCTCATCTTCTCGACCGCAGCTTTGGCCTTGGCGCGCTTATTCCGGATGTTCTCGGACACTCCGTAGAACTCCTTCATCCAAATCGGGGTGAATAGTCCCATGGCCTCCCTTTCACCTGGGCGAACATCGTTATGGCACACCATATCCTATCTAGCTCAGCCGCACTTGGCGAGCCGCGGGGAGCTTCTCGCCGCACCAAGGGCAGCAGCCGGCATTTACACGCGAGGCATGCACGGAATTGGCGAGCACCTGGCCCTGGAGTTTCTTGCCGCAGCTCGGGCACGCATCGGGATGCGCCTTTGCTAACTCGTCAAGCGTCGAGACCTCCCATTTCGTGAAGATGCCCGATTTGAGGTCGACGACGGGCGTGTTCCGCGACGGGCGCGACGCGACTTCTTGCTGGAACGCCTCGTAATTCGCAAGCGCCTCCTGGTAGCTGCGCATGCGTTCGTCATACGTATCCACCAGATCTTCGCCAGTCTTCTTGTTCATCCAGATGCCGAAGATAACGCCGGCAATCGCGCAGATGACGACGATGGCCATGAGCATGGTCGGATCGCTGTCGTAGAAGAAGGATGTTTGGACTATGTATTGCAGCAGCCCGATGACGAGTCCCGCGACCACAAAGATGAACACAGACAATCCGATGGAACCCAGTTTCGACGAGGCACCCTGCGTTTTCTCCGGCTTTGGCGGCACCACGGGCGGGTCCCACGATTGGCGGGCACCGCAGTGCGGGCATCCATGGCCAGTCGGCCCGTAGTCCATCCACAGCTCGGACCAACGCCCCTCTTTCACGCGCGCCTCCACGAACTTGCTCGCGTTCATCCCATCGACGGAATCGGCAAACGAATTGATGGTGTCTCCTAGCAGCTCTGAGTCGTTTTTCGCAACGGCACGCTTGATATAGCTATCGAAGCCCTTTCCGCACTTCTCGCAATCGGCGTGGTAGTTCACGTAATAGTAGAAGTTCTCGGCCATACAATCACCCTGCCTTGAATCCATAGCCCCTTGCGCTGTTCCTTAGTGTAGCGGAAAAGCGGAGATTGCCCCACCAATCCCCCAGGAAGCTTCCAGAGCGCACGAGCTGGCAAAATCGGCTATAGTTATGGGAGTGCAATCCGAACCCAAGGAGTTCGTATGGATACCAACAGCATCCTCCTTATCGTCGGCATCGTCGTAGTTATCGGCGTGGCGGGAGCCACCGTTTTCGGCGTCATCAAGCTGCGCGAACTTCTCGGAAAAATGGACACCGAGTACGCCCCCAAGCTCAACGAGCTGAAAGAGCAAACAGCGGCAGTCGCTGTCGCCTGCGAGCAGGCCGGACCGATTATGGATAGCGTGAACGTAACGCTGGATGCCGTGGATACGGAGCTCGTGAATCTCGATGAAAAGCTCGACAAGGTCTCGAATCTTACGGGAGGCATCGTCGGCACCGCCAAGGCAATCCCCGAGGTAGCATCGGAAGCCAAGGAGACCATCAAGGCCGGGTTTAAGGGCAAGCGCTGACGAAGCAATCCGACGTCCAACTACCAGCTGAAAGACTAAACGGCCGGAACCACAGGGTTCCGGCCGTTCTCTTGTTACGCGACAAGTTGCAACAAGCGGGTTTGTACGCCCGCGCTATGCCTTCGGCACGAGCAGCTGGGCAATCTGCACGGCGTTCAGCGCCGCGCCCTTGCGGATCTGGTCCATAACGCACCAGAATGCCACGCCGTTTTCCACAGTGGGATCGTTGCGCAGACGGCCGACGTGCACCTCGTCGCAGCCGGCGAGCAGGCCAGGCATCGGGTACACCTTGTTGGCCGGGTCGTCGTCCACCACTACGGACGGTGCCGCCTCGAACGCCGCACGGGCGGCCTCGACGCTCACCGGAGCATCGAACTCGACGTTGATGGACTCAGAATGGTTGCGCAGCACCGGCACGCGCACGCAGGTGGGAGCCACGGCGATGGTCGGGTCGTCGAAGATCTTCTTCGTCTCGACAACCATCTTCCATTCTTCCTTGGTGTAGTCGTCGTCCATGAAGACGTCGATATGCGGGATGAGGTTAAACGCGATGCGATGCGCGAACGCATCAATGGTGAGGTCATTGCCAGCCAGGAAGTCGCCAGTCTGCGTGTACAGCTCGTCCATGCCGCGTGCACCAGCACCGCTGGCCGCCTGGTAGGTGGAAACCACGACGCGCTTGATGTGCGCGAGGTCGTTCAGCGGCTTCAACGCCACGACCATCTGGATGGTCGAGCAGTTCGGGTTCGCGATAACGCCATTGTGCTCGAAAGCAGCCTGCGGGTTTACCTCGGGCACCACCAGCGGCACGCCCTCTTCCATGCGGAACGCGCTCGAGTTGTCGATCATCACAGCGCCAGCGTCGACCACGGCCTGGCGGAACTGCTTGGAAATGCCAGCGCCTGCGCTGAACAGCGCGATGTCAACACCCTGGAACGCCTCGGGGGTCATCTCCTGCACGACGAGCTCGCCCGCGGGAACCTGGCCGCAGCCATCGAACGGCAGCGTCTTGCCAGCGGAACGTGCGGAAGCCAGCGCGCGCACTTCGCTCGCCGGGAAGTCGAGGTCGTGCAGCACCTTCAGGAACTCGCGGCCGACAGCACCGGTAGCACCGGCAACAGCAACCACGGGATTTGCGGGAATTTCTTTCGTCCAAGCCATGAGCAGTCTCCTTCTCCAGTCGCCCAAGATGGTGCCCGAAATTATAACAAGCGCTGCAACCCCCCGCGAACCCCATCCGCGAGCGGAAGAGAATTAACAATCACGCAACGAAACAAGCCCCCCAAACCCAGCCATACCCCCAGCAAAACCTGAATCCCGTGCCAGGCCGGGACGCGGGTGGTCCCAAATGCAGGGTTTGCCGCCAGCAAGGGCTGCATCCCGCGCCAGGCCGGGGCGGGGGCGGTTCCACTGGCAGGGTTTGCCGCCAGCAGAAGCTGCATCCCGCGCCAGCCGGTGGCGACGATGGTCCCAATTGCAGGGTTTGCCGCGATGAAAGCCGCTCGTTATATGTCACAGCACAGGCAAGCCGGGGTCGGCGGGAGGGTTCCTGCGGTCGTATGCGGCAACAAATAGGCTGGCCATAGGCCAGCCGTCGCGAAATCTCCGATTTCGCCCTTCTTGG
>JAUNCA010000157.1 GCA_030526775.1 Coriobacteriia bacterium
GCGGGCTCGTATTTCAGCCACAACGCGAATGGTCGTCCAGCAACCGGACTTACGCCTTTCGACCACTCGTTGCAGGAGGGCATTCTAGCGCATATATTCCGCTTCGACGTTAAACTTCCATCGAAGGTTCACTCCGCGACGAAATCGAGACCGGTATCGCCGACGATGGCGCGCATCTGCGATTCGGTTTCATCGTCGGCGAAGTGCCACCATTCGCTGGCAAGCTCGCTGAAACCTGCTCCCGTAAACGCCTCGTGCAGCGCCATGCAGGCTTGGTTCTCGATGACTTCCTCGCGATAGGCATCGGGCATTATCTCAGCGGCGGAAACAGGGTACGCCGTAAGGCAACCGGTCTCGTCGAAAGCATCGTAGCTCGAGGGCATGGGCAACGGGTTTCCCGCCGAATCGCAAACGCCCGCGTCGAGATCCGTCCCGTAGTTATGGCCCGAGGCGCCCGAAGCGACGAACCAACCGGTTCCCCAGTCGAAAACCGCATCCTGAATCGCAGGGTCGGAGTAGTACGCTTCCTCAAAGGCATTCGAAAGCTGCATCTGCGCTGCCATGGGACGGTACGCATCGAACACGAGCAGGCGATATCCCTGGTCGGAGAGCACCTTTGCCGCTTCACGCGCCTTCAGCGCCGTCCCATAGGCGCATGGCACGACGAATTCCTCTTTGCCCAGGTAGGCATTCTGCTGTTTGCCATCCGCGTAGCCGTTTAGATGGCAGCCGGTAATACCCGGAATCTCCATGCCCGCCACATTGCTCGTGGCAGCATACGAGTACGCAACATCAAAAACAGCCCCGTCAAGCACATCCGGCAGGTTCACGAGCAGGACGCCCGGGTCGACAGCCACTCGCCTGCCCTCATGCGAAACAACGGCCAGGCCTTCGTATTCGAAATCCCACTCCGCGCGATACGCCTGCATGTCGGCATCGGATACGGGCACGCCACCACGATGGGCGGTTATCTCCAGGTCGGGGAGGTATTCGACCGCCACCGCCACGCCAGCAGGGATGTCCTCGGCATCCACGGCAAGCCAGCAGGTGGGAAATGCAAGCGGGGCATCATCCTCGACGCCTTCTTCAGGCGCCTGAACGTCCTCGGCGGCAGAGGAGGAAGCCTGGCTCGATCCCTTTTGGGTGCTTGCCTCTTGAGCAGGCTCGTTCGACCCGCAAGCGCTCAACCACAAGCAGGCAACCAGGGCAAAGCAGAGGACCAGGACTGCCGCTAACCGCGAATGTGCAAAACGACGCACCACTACACCTTACTCGTGGAATACGAAACCAACACCAAGCCACCGGTGTACTCGTTATAGGCGCCCTGACGCACAACGGCCACGCCCGTGGAAATCGGCCCATCGACCCCCAGGCGGTCCATTATCTGCGCGGGCGTGCAGGAATACAGGCTCTGGTCGGTCGCATCGTAGCCGAAGTTGTTGTAGACATCGAACTCGATTTCAACCGTACCGTCGGGTAGGTCGTACGCAGCCTTTGCCAACGCGACGCCACCGGGCCAACTCGCACCGTTGGTCGTGCCGAAGAACACATAACCATCTTCGTAAACCACCCAACCGGGATGCTGATTAACGGCGATTTCCGTGAAATCGATGCTCCGCCCGAAGTAGCGGGTCACCAGCTCGTCTACGCGGTCGGCCGAAAGCCGCCAGCCGCGCATGCCGTTGGGGCCGCCCGACCACTTATCATCGCGCGGCAAACCCCAACCCGGATTACTCGACGGTGCCTCTTCCCACTCGCTAAATGAGTTGCGGCCCACGTGTTTCACGGCAAAGGTGGCTAGATCCTCCGAAGGTGCCATCGAGACATCCGGCATGTCGCCCATCTCGACTTCCGAGAAGTTGCTGATAAACGTGTTTACCTGGGCATAGGTGCCAGCATCCGACAAATCGAGCGCACGGGAGGCCGGAGGCGTCTCGGATACGGGCAGGGGTGACTCCTCCTCAGCCGCGCTTGACGACTCGCTCTCTGCATCATCTTGCGATTCGGATTCCTCAGCTTCCGCGGCGGCTTCCTCCTCCTCTGTAGCAGATTCTTCTTCGTCAGCTTCACCTGCGCTTGTGCTCACCGCATGTTCGGAAGCAGATGTCGAGCCGTCCCGAGGGTCAAACGCGCCAGAAGCGAAGGCGGCAGCCGCTCCGATGATTGCAAGCGCAACGACAATAGCCACGATAATCGGGAGTTTCGAAGTTGAAGCGGCTTTCGGAGCCGGGGTGTATTGGGACGGCGCGACAACGGGGCCTGAACCCATCGGCGGGACGGGACCTGGTTCTACGGGAGCAGGCGTAACGGGTGCGGGCTCGGCAGGAGCAGGCGTAACGGGTGCGGGAGTCGCCGTCGGAGTCGGACTAACCGCATCTTCGGGAGGCTCGACCTTCTTCAACGGTGCGCCGCAGTTAGAGCAATGAACCCATTCGTCACCGTTGGGCGCTCCGCATCTCGTGCAAAACATCTTCGCTTCTCCCTCCGATAAAGGCCGCTTGCTTTCATGGTAGCAGAAAGCCTTCGACAGCTATCGTCGCCCTAAGATTGGAAATCAAACGTGTAACCATGGGTCATGAAACTCCAACGGCCATGCGGAGGACAGCCCCACATGGCGGTCGTGCAACACCTCGTCCGCCCTGTGCGGTGTTTTCATCCCGCACGGGGCGGATTAACCCCCCGAAAACGGCGTTTCGTCCGCTCCATGCCCTCGCACACAGCGGACGAAGCATGAAAACCCTGCACGAAACCATCGAGAATCCCGCACGGTGCGGATGAATTGATACAGGCAATGAGCGACGGGCGAAGGGCGGCACCCAGCACCAAAACAGGCGCCCCGGGAGGGGCGCCTGCAGCATTCGGACTGTAAACCGCGTTTATGCACCAAGCGTACGGTAGAACTCCGCGTAGGTACGGGCACACAGGTCGAAGCCGTAATCGGTGGCCAGGGCGTTCTTCACGAGAATCTCGCGGGCGTCCTTGTTCCACCACGTGTACAGTGCGTAGCGGATGCAGTCGAGCATCTCGTGCGCGTTATAGTTGGCGAAGCTGAAGCCATTGCCCTCGCCCGTGAACTCATTCCACGGATGGACGGTGTCCTTCAGACCGCCGGTCTCGCGCACGATGGGCAGGGTGCCGTAGCGCATCGCAATAATCTGTGAAAGCCCGCAGGGCTCGAACAGGGACGGCATCAGGAACAGGTCGGAACCCGCATAGATACGATGGCTCAGCGGCCCGTTGTAGCCGATGTACGAGCACAGACGGCCCTTGTACCGATTCTCGGCATCGCGGAAGAAGTCCTCGTATTCGGCATCGCCGGAGCCGAGCATAATCACGCGAACGTTCTCGGCCATGATCTCGTCGAGCACGCGCTTCACGAGGTCGATGCCCTTCTGCGGGGTCAAGCGGCCGACCATGCCAATAACCGGAACCTCTTCGCCTTCGGGAGCAGGTGCAAGGCCGAGCTCCTCAAGCAGGGCGGCCTTCACTTGCGCCTTGCCCTCCAGGTTCTCCGCGGAGTAATGCACGGGAAGCTCCGGATCGGTACGCGGATCCCACGCATCGTTGTCGAGACCGTTGAGGATGCCCCAGAGGTCGCCACCGCGGCTCCTCAGCACGCCATCAAGCCTCTCGCCCATCGCGGGACCGCAAATCTCCTGCGAATACGTCGGGCTCACGGTGTTCACCTTATCGGCGAACACGATGCCGGCCTTCAACATGTTGTCGCAGCCATAGTGTTCGATGAACTGCGGCGTGGCCAGCGAATCGTCAACGCGCAGCAAATCGCGGTCGAACTCATGGCTGAACTGGCCCTGGAACTTCAAGTTGTGAATGGTAAGAACCGTCTTCAGGCCAGACTGCATGCCGCCCTGATACTGCGTCTTCACAAGCAGCGGCATCATGGCCGTATGCCAGTCATTGCAATGCAGGATGCGCGGCTGGAAGTCGAGCTGCGGGATGCAGTCCATGACGGCACGGGTGAAGAAGGCATACTGCTCACCTTCGAACTCGCCACCGCAGTAGATGGGGCCGCCGAAGTAGAACTCGTTGTCGATGAAGTAGAAGACGCAACCATCGAACTCCATGCGCTCGACGCCCACATACTGAGAACGCCAGCCCAGGCTCGCCTGGAAATCGCAGATGTGCTGCATCTGGTCGAAATACTTCTCCTTGATCTGGCGGTGCAGCGGCATGATGACACGCGCTTCGATGCCAAGCTTCTTCAGGTATTTCGGCAGAGCGCCGACGACGTCGGCCAAGCCGCCAACCTTCACGAACGGAGCGCACTCGGCAGCAGCGATGAGCACGTCGGGTACATCCTCGTAATCGAGATGAGGCTTCGGCTCCTCGACCGGAGCGGGCTCCTCCGCAGGAGCTTCCTCGACAACCACGGGCTCTTCGGCGGGAACGGGCTCTTCAACCGGTGCGGGCTCTTCGGCTTTCGGTTCCTCAACGGCCTCGGGTTCGGGCTTCGGCTCCTCGACCGGAGCGGGCTCCACAACCTCGGGCTCGGCCTTCGGCTCTTCTGCCACGACTTCGGGCTTCGGCTCCTCAACG
>JAUNCA010000036.1:0-12625 GCA_030526775.1 Coriobacteriia bacterium
ACGGCTCGATCTCGGTGGGATGGTTGTGCGTCTCGTTCTTGAACAGGAACAGCCAATCCTCGTCCACACCGTTCACGTCGACCTTCACCTTCACGGTGCAGGCGTTCACCTCTTCAGATTCGTCCAGATTCTTCAGCTGCCCCGTGGCCTTCAGGTACTTCGCGCCAATGGTGCCCATGTCCATCAGGCAGATGGGCTTCTCGTCGCGCCCGAGCTCGTGGCGAATGGCCAGATACTTGTCGAAGGCCTCTTGAACGATCGCGTCGTCGATTTCCACCTTGTCGAGCACGGTGCCGAAGGTGGTGTGGCGGCAGTGGTCAGACCAGTACGTGTCGATCATCTTCACTTCGGTGATGGTGGGGTTGCGCTTCTCGCCGGCGAAATACTCCTGGCAGAACGTGATGTCGGCCAGGTCCATGGCCAGCCCGCGCTCTTTGATGAACGCAGCCAGACCTGCCTGGTCGAGCTCGAGGAACCCGTCGATGATCTCGACCGGTGCCGGCTCGGGGTAATCCATGTGCAGCGTCTCGAGGGTATCAAGCGAAGCCTCGCGCGTCTCCACCGGGTTGATGACGTAGTTCTTGATGGCGGCGATATCGGCCTCGGTGAGCGCACCCTCCAGGATGTAGAGCTTCGCGTTGCGCACCTCGGGACGTTCGCCCTGGCTGATGAGCTGGATGCATTCGCTGGCGCTTGCCGCGCGCTGGTCGAACTGCCCGGGAAGGGCCTCGACGGCGAAGACCACGGCGCCCGAGGCTTCCGGAAGCGTGCGATACGTGGTGTCGGACTGCGGCTCGCTGAACACCGTGGGCACGCACTGCTCGAACAGCTCGTCCGAGATGCCTTCCACGTCGTAGCGGTTCAGCAGGCGCAAGCCTTCGAGACGCTCGATTTGCAGGATGTTGCGGAGTTCGCCAAGCAACTGCTGGGCTTCCACGTCGAAACCGGCCTTCTTTTCAACGTAAATCCGGGAGACCATGTTTTTACCTTTCGCGAAGTACGCCTACCGTACATACCATGTGCGTCGGCAATCGACCTGTCCGCCCACGAGGCGGGGCGGGGGTGCCATGCTCAAACAGTCCTGAGCTTTGGCAAAACACCCACTGGGTGTTTTGCGTCGTGCGGAACTGCGCGTGGCACCCCCGCCCCGCCTCGTGGGCTGCTCGTTGGTAGTAGCAACGTATATTGTAACCGTGTTGGGGGGTGTTGCGCGGGGCGGACATGTGGCAACGCATTCTTTCTTGGTGTAGTGGGGGTGTTATACTCGGGGGCAACCAAAAAACGTTATTAAGGCCTGGTGTTACGGGCTGTGGAAGGCGGAGCGATGCAGAATATGCCGGACTTCGTGTTGCAATTGGAGCGCCTGAGCGGCTTGCCTTGGTGGTGTTTGCTGCTGCTGGCGGTGCTCGTGCTCATCATCCTTATTCTGGCCGTAAGCTTGGGGAAAGCCAAGAAACGCGCAACTGCGGCCAAGCGGGCAGCTGCTCCTGCGGTTCCCGCTTCGACGAGCGCGCCTGCAGAAGATGAGAATCCTGAGGAAGAGCCGCAGGCCGAGCCCGAACCCGAGCCCGAGCCCGAGGCTGGCGCAGACGAGCAAGCCGCAGAGCTTGTTGCGGAAGCGGAGCCTGCTGTCGAGGAAACGACTGACGAAGAGCCTGCCGTTGAGGAAGAGCCGGCTGATGAGCCTGTGGTAGCAGAAGCTGTCGAGGAGCCAGCTGAAGCGGAGCCTGAAGAAGAGCCGGTTGCGCAGGCTGAAGAGGAGCCAGCTGTCGAGGAGCCTGCTACCGAGGATTCGGGCGAACAGGGGGCTATCGAAACGGAACCCGAGGCTCCGGAGCCTGAAGCGGCGCCCGAGGTGGCGGAGGAGGCCGCAGGATCCGAGGAGGCTCCTGATGAAGAGCCCGCCGAAGAGCAGGAGGAAGCTGCTGAAAGCGCGCAGCCCGCATCGGCGGAAGAGGCTGAGCCCTCTACGGATGTCGAAGAGAAAGACAAGGGCGCTATCGAGTTCGACCTGGACGACGAGGAGATCGTGAAGGCGACTGCTGGCAGTCACGGGCGTATTGGGCAGTCGGCGTTCGGCATCGACTTCGGGTTCCTCGAGGAATACGAAGCCGAGTACGAGCATGCGCTCGAGGAATTCCGCCGACTGCGCAACAAAGTTGACTAGGCGAATGAGTCGAAGAACGTATCTTCGACTCATTTTTTGGAAACATGTCTCGGCTCGTGAGCCATTGCGAAAAATGAGTCAAAGATACGTTCTTCGACTCATCAGAAAAGCGGCCCGATTTCGGGCCGCTTTGCGTTTCTGCTTTTGTTCGCTTACAGCATATGCGCGCGCAGGTACTCGCCGTCGAAGGGCGAGAGGTAGGCCGGGGCGATGTCGAACACCGTCTTTGCGCCCGTCACGCCTTCAGCGGACAGGCGGGCGATGGCACGTGCGTAGCACACCAGCACCGACGACGTGAAGTTGGGGTTGGATTCGAGCTTCAGCGAATACTCGATAACAGACGAATCGCCGCTTGCCATCTGGCCGCTGCGCAGCACGAAACCGCCGTGCGGCATGGCGGAGTGATCACGGTCGAGCTCCTCCTGGCTGATGAAGTTTACTTCGACGTCGTATTCATCGAAGTAGTTCGGCATATTCACAATTTGCTCGGTAATCGCCGCGGGGTCGGCGCCTTCCTCCAGAACGACCCAGCACTCACGGGTGTGCTTCTCGCGGGTGGTGAGCTCGGGGTTCTTGCCGGAGCGGGCAGCTTCCAGCGCTTCGGGAACCGGGATGGTGTACTGCTTGGCATCGGCCACGCCGGGGATGCGGCGCAGCGCATCGGAATGGCCCTGGGAAATGCCCTTGCCCCAGAACGTGTAGTCTTTGCCCTGCGGGATGAAGCAGTTGCCGAACAGGCGGTTCAAGCTGAACAGGCCCGGGTCCCAACCGCAGGAGATGAGGGCGGTCTTGCCTGCCTGCTGTGCTGCGGCATCCACGTTCGCAAAGTGCTCGGGAATGCGCGCATGCGTGTCGAAGCTGTCCACCACGTTGTAGAGCGCGGCGTACTTCGGGGTCTGCTCGGGCAGGTCGGTGGCGCTGCCGCCGCAGATAATGAGTACGTCGATGGGTTCATCGCCAGTCTCGAGATTGGCTGCCGGGCGTACCTCGACGCCTTCGGTCGCAATCTTCACGGAAGTGGGATCGCGGCGCGTGTACACCGCCACGAGCTCGAGGTCGTCGTTCTGCTGGATGGCGAATTCGACGCCCTTACCCAGGTTGCCGTATCCCAAGATGCCAATTTTCACCGTCATGGTCGCTCCTTAAGCGCTTTCCTTTTTTCGTGGGGCACATCGTACCACTCAGCATGGCTGGCCACCCTGCCGCCGCTTTCCGTGTAACAGAATAGTAATGAGGGCAGCAATCGGTGCTGGGCCTGACAATCTCCCCGTAGCCCTTTGTCGCGCCAAAGCCGACAAAGGGCTACGGGGAGATTGTCAGGCCATGTGCGCTGACATGCAAGGATGCTGTATTCAAAGGGATTATCTGGTGCTATCCTTGTATTACTCACAAAGTAATACTTCTTAGGAGGCATCCATGAGCAAGAAAGACAAGAAGAAGGCCGAGCGCAAGGCCGAGAAGAAGGCCTTGAAGGAAGCCGCGAAGAAAGCGAAGAAAGACAAGCTCTTGGAAGCCAAGGCCGCTGAAATGGCGGAGGCGCTGCGGGCTCAGCGCGAAGCTACCCTCGGTGTTGAAGAGCCGCTCGCTGAAGATGTGGTCGCGGTCGTGGAGCAGACGGAAGCAGAAGTGGCCGAAGAGACCGCGGCGAGCACCACATATGCCCCCGTTGAGGGCGAGAAGCTGAAGGTCATCTCGCTGAAGATGCCCGAGAGCCTCATCGCGGCAACCGACGAAGCAGCGGCTGCCTGTGGCGAAGGCGTGTCCCGTTCCGAATTCATCCGCATGGCCATCGAGAAGATGGTGAACGAGAAATAGCGCTCGAATCGCGAGTTGTCCCGTTACGACATCTTGCAAAGGGAATCCCCAGCGACCTTCCGCGAGGTAGGGACGCTGGGGATTCTTCGCTTCGCTCAGAATGACGTAAGTCGAACCCTACTTCACCAGCTCGCGCTCCTTCAGCTCGGCGAGCACGGTGCGGAGCATGAGGTCGGTGTCGTCCAGACCCAGGTGGCGTTCCTTGTCGTCGGCCGCCAGGGTGCCACGGCGACGCGCCCAGTTCTCCAAGGTTGCGGGATGCTGGTCCCACGACATGCGGCGAACCTCTGGGTCGAGGGCACGGCACATGTCGCGTGTGTCGATGGGAATGATCTTTCCGGCCTTGCGCGCCTCGGCATAGCCCTTCAGGTTCAGCATGAACCACGCGTCCTCGAACGCGGCGTTGTGCGCCATGAAAGGATACTTCGTCAGCAGTTCGAGCAGCTGCGCCTGAAGCTCTTCGTTGTGGCGGAACTCCGGTTCGTTGCCAATCATGTCCCAGGTAATCTTGTGAATCTCCTGCAGCGGCACCCCGCGCTCGGCGTAGGCTTCGGGCAGGCCGCAGAAGACGCTGCCGGCGCTATGCGGCTCAGCGCCCAGCGACAGGTCCATAATCTCCCAACCCACGTTAATGATGCGCCCGCGGTCGGGGCTTGTGGAGGTCGTCTCGATGTCGATGCCGAGCACCGTGCCCCGATAGGCTTTGCCAGCCCACAGAACGCCGCGGTCGACGTTGGGACCCGCCGCTTTCGCCACGGTTTCGGGCTTCTTGTGCTGCAGCTTCGCGATGGCGCGGTACGTGTCCTCGTCGGAAAGGTTGCGGGGCAGGTTTTGGCTGCGGCTCTCGCGCGTGCCTTCCGGGGTCATCTCGTCGCAGATCTCGCGGTTGCGATCCGCCAAGTCCAGCACGAGGTCGAATCCGTACTTCGGGCGCGCGTCGGTCATGAAGGCATCCGTCATCAGGCGGATTGCCTCCTCGTTATTGGCGCGCTCGCTCATCAGCACCGCATCGCCCATCCCGAACAGGAACTCCGGGATGAACATCATGCTTGCGTGTTCGATGGCCTCTTCAAGTTTCATGCACGTATCTCCTCGTTTGCACAGGAAACGGGCCCGTATTGCGGGCCCGTCTTCGTTTCAGCATCGTTTCTTAGGTAGTTTATGATACTACATCCTACCTCGCTCCACGGTACGGCGTTTCCGCGTTTTCTTAGGCTCGCGGAAGTCCAAACCGAGCTGGACGGGAGCGTCAGCCTCGGCTGATTTTGCGCGCTCGACGCGGATAATATTCCACGAAACCGCCTCATTTCCGAAGAGTTCGAGCATCTTGTAGCGGGCGTCTTGTTCGTTGCCTTTGCTGCCCAGCGAATGCTTCGACACAAAGGTGAACTGGCCGCTTTGCGGATTCGCGTTATGCGGGCTGGCGTATTGCGCGCGGTAAAAGCCCATGCGCTATTCCTTGGCGCCGTACTGCTGGTAATACGCGTCGATTGCGGCCTTGATGTTGTCATCAATGACCACGCGTCCACCGCGTTCCTGGTTGTACAGGTACTCGGTAACCTCGGCCATCGTCACGATGGCGGCGGTGGGGAACCCGTATAGGTCGGCGACTTCGTCAAGCGCGCACTTGCTGCCGCCCTTGCCCACTTCCATGCGGTTCAGCGAGACCATGAGGCCCTTCACCTCGATATCCGCCTGCGCGGTGATGATGGGGTAGGTCTCCTCGATGGATTTGCCGGAGGTTGTCACGTCCTCGACGATGACCACGCGGTCGCCATCCTTCAGCTTGCTGCCCAGCAGGATGCCGGTGTCGCCGTGATCTTTCGCCTCCTTGCGGTTGCTGCAGTAGCGCACCTGCTTGCCGAAAAGCTCGCTGTAGGCAATGGCGGTAATCACGCTCAGCGGGATGCCCTTGTAGGCCGGTCCGAATACTACGTCGAAATCGTCGCCGAAGTTCTCGTGGATGGCCTTGGCATAGTACTCGCCGAGGCGCTTCAGCTGGCTACCGGTAACGTAGGCGCCCGCGTTCATAAAGAAGGGGGACTTGCGGCCGCTCTTCAGGGTGAACTCCCCGAACTTCAACACGTCGCTTTCCACCATGAAGTCGATGAATTCCTGCTTATATGCTTCCACGGAGCCTCCAATCGTCGCAAGTTGCGTGCGTATTGTCTCACGTTGCGACTGTCGTGTGCTCCGGAATCGGCTAATTGCGCTAAACCCGAATGACAGGCTGTCATGTTTCGGGGAATGCGATTTCGCAGTATGCGATGCCTGTTTTTGTTTCCACCCAGTCGAAGAGTCCGTTGCAATCGACAACCGGGTAATCGGACAACGCGAAATCGCGCAAATTGCCCGTTACTACAACATCGGGCTTCACCTTATGAACACCCTGGTTCAAACAGGCATCTTCGAAGTCTTTCCAGGTCGATTTCAACGCTTCATTGATGTCTTCGCTGGTGAAGTCGCATGCATGTACGAACTGGTACAACTTTGTCAGCTGCTCTTTGGCCCAAGGGATGCAGCTTGCTTTGCCGCCCTCCGAGAGCACGTAGAATACGTCGGTTGCCTGGGTGGCAGACATCCAGAGTTCGAATTCCCCCAGCATTCCCAAGGCGAGGATAAGCTTGGCGTTTTGCTGGAACGGTTCGCGGTGGGCAAGGGCGTCGATGAATACGTTGGTATCGAGAAAGAGTTTTAGCGCCATGGCTATTCCTCCAGAAGTCCACGGCGAGCCAAGCGTTCGCGTTTGATTGCGTCGTCATCCATCGTTGCGAACCGGTTTTCGCGGGGTAGGCACATTGCGTCAATCGATGCGAGCGCGTCGGAGATTCGGTCGTGGGTGAGCTGATCGGCGCTGGATTCCGATCTCTCGCATGGCGAGCTTCCGTGGGCGATGAGGTAATCGTACACATCGTTAATAAGCTGGGAGGCATTGCCGCCCATCTTTTCCAGCACTTGGTTGCCCGCGGCCTTCTTTGCTTTTGGCATACGTGCCGTAACCATTGCGTCGCTCATTTTGCCCCCTTCTTTATGTGCGGGATACTATCAGTATTACGTACAACATTTTTGCTGTCAAGGTGTGAAACATGGGGTCCCACCTTATCGAGCTGTAACGACGGATCGACGGGGAAAGCGGTATAGTGTTCGGGTTTAACCTGCACAACCGAAGGATGATGATATGGATAACGGGGTAGTCGCAGAGATTCAGGAAAAAGAAGAGCGCGCGCATTTTAGCTCGCGACTGGGATTCATCCTGGTTGCGGCGGGTTGTGCTGTTGGCTTGGGTAACGTCTGGCGCTTCCCGTTCATAACGGGCGAGTACGGTGGCGGTGCGTTTATCCTCATCTACCTGCTGTTCCTGCTCATCTTCGGCTTGCCGGTGATGGTGATGGAGTTCTCGGTTGGTCGCGCGAGCCAGCGAAGCACGGCGCGCGCTTTCCATGTGCTGCCGGCTAAAGGCAACTTCCGCTGGTTCTCGTGGTGGGGGTATGCGGGCAGCATGCTGTTGCTGATGTTCTACACCACCGTGTGCGGCTGGATGATCGCCTACATCCCGCGCATGATTAACGGTGAGTTCGAAGGCCAGGGCGCCGATGTTTCGGGTCAGGTATTTGCCGCCCTCACCGCTAACCCGCAAGAACTAATCTTTTGGATGCTCGTCGCCGTGACCGTGGGTGCTGTAGCCTCGTTCGGCGGCGTGCAGAAGGGCGTGGAGCGAGCGTCGAAATTCCTGATGAGCGGCCTGTTTGTTATCCTTATCGCCCTGTGCGTGCGTGCGGTGACGTTGCCTGGTGCCGGTGCGGGCTTGGAGTTTTACCTCATGCCCGACTTTGGCAAGCTGTTCGCGGGTACTACGCTGGCTCAGCAAATGGGAACCTTCGGCGATGCGGTGTATGCGGCTCTTGGCCAGGCATTCTTCAGCTTGTCGGTGGGCATGGGTGGCATGGCCATCTTCGGCAGTCGCATCGGCAAGGAGCGCAGCCTTACCGGCGAGGCGCTGTCGGCAACCGGGCTCGACACGCTTGTTGCCCTCATGGCCGGCCTCATCATCTTTCCGGCTTGCTTCGCGTACGGAATCTCCCCTGATGCGGGCCCGTCTCTCGTGTTCGTTACGCTGCCGGTCGTGTTTGGCGAGATGCCCCTTGGCAGCCTCTGGGGCGCCCTGTTCTTCGTGTTCATGAGCTTTGCGGCCTTGTCAACGGTTATCGCCGTGTTCGAGACGCTCGTTACTTGGACGGAAGACCGCTGGGGTTGGCAGCGCACGCGCGCGGTTGCGTTCAACGCCATCGTGCTTGCGATTCTCTCCATCCCGTGTGCGCTCGGTTTCAATGTGTGGTCCGATGTGGTGGTTCCCGGTATCGGTGACATTCAATCGGTTGAGGACTTCCTCGTGTCCGACAACATCCTGCCCATCGGCGGCTTGGTATTCACACTGTACTGCACGCGCAAGTTCGGTTGGGGCTGGGACAACTTCATCGCCGAGGCCGATGCTGGCAAGGGCCTGAAGTTTCCGCGCTTCCTTCGTGGTTGGTGCACTTGGGGCATCCCCGTTCTCATGATTCTCATCTTCATCATGGGCTATGCTCCCAAGGTGGCTTTCTGGCTGGGCTTGGGGTAGTCGATTTCCGCAACCGGCGATAGTACCCATAGGCAAGCAAAGGCCCCGACGGAAACTGTCGAGGCCTCTCGGGGTGTAACGCGTTGTGGTTATGTCCGGTGCACTGTGCGGCGCTTGTTCTGCTCGAGCATCAACAGGATGTAGTAAATCTCATCTGCACTGTCTAGTTCGACGTCATCTTTGGCCATCGCGATGCTCCCTTTGCTATTCCGCGGGCTTCTGGGGGAACAGCAGCAGCACGCCGGCGGGGATGAGCAGGAAGACGCCCAAGATGGTTAGGCCGATGCCCGCAACGAGTCCGAGGTTTGCAATGCCCCAATAGGTGGGGAACAACGACAGGAAGCCGATGCCGGCGCAAGCAACGCATACGCCTGCAATTTTGTTGCCTTTGAACAGCAGATACGAGAACGGCAGCAGGATGCAGGCGCCGGCGAGGAAAGCCACGCCGTTGATGAGCGCCATGCCGCCGAGGACCTCCGGCGGAACGGCGGTTCCCTGGCTGGAATACGCGAGCCAGATGGCTGCGGAGATGGCGTTCTGACCCATCAGAACCACCGAAAGCACGCCGTTGATGGTGGCGTCCATCATTGCACCGTCGCGGAACATCTTAACGACGCAGATGATGATCATTGGATAGGCGCACAGGATCCAGGGGAGTAGCCAGATGGTCTGCTCGCCGGATATCATGCCGAACATCACGGGGAACTGCGTGATGATGAGCAGGCCGACGATCATGTTGCAGAGGGGCACGGCGCTGGTCTGGGGAGGGGCTGCCGTGGGGGCGGGGATTGCCTGTTCTGACATGTTGATCTCCTTTAACTTGGGCGCAACTTCCCAAAGAGGGTGTTCCGCTCCTACGATTGACTTGTTTGCTACTTAGAGCGCGTCCCGCCGGGGAATGCGGCGGGACGCTTGAGAAAGGAAGTCTGCTTACGGACGGCCGGCCTTCCAAACGGGCTCGATGCCGTAGAACTGGGCGATCATGTCGCGGAGGATGTCGGGCGGGCACTCGGCGATCTCGGTGGAAACGCACATCGCGTTGAGCACCGGAACGACGGTGGCCGGGTTATAGCCCACTGCGCCATGGAGTACGACGGCGTCGTGGCAGACCTTGCACATCTGCTCGGTGGTGTAGGCCTTGTTCATGAAGGACAGCTTCGCGCTTTCCTCGTAGCGGCCTTCGTCCCACAGGCGGCCGGCGGTGTAGATGGAAGCGCGGCAGATGTCGATGACCATGCCCATGTCGACCAGGCGATGGGCGACTTTCTGCAGCTGGTTCAACGGACGACCGGAGTTCGTGCGGTCGGTCGTGTACTTCAGGGCAAGGTTCATGGCGGTGCGGCCGATGGTCATGGTCATGAGGGCGCCGTTGTTGAAGCCGAGTGCGGTCCACAGGTTCACGCTGGCGGGGGAGCCGGTGAGCATCTGGCTTTTCGGGATGCGAACGTCGTCGAGGAAGATGGAGCCCCAGTCGTCGGTGCCGGGAATAAGGCGCTGTTCCTGTCCGCCAGAGCCGAGGCCCGGGGTGCCCTTCTCAACGACGAACGCGCAGCTCTGGGTGTTGCCGTTCGGCTCCTTGCCGAAGATCACCTTGACGTCGGCGGTGTCGGCATTGGTGCAGACGACCTTCTGGCCGTTGATGACGACCTCGTCGCCCTCGATGCGGTAAGAGATTCCCCACTCGGTCATGTTGAAGGAGCCAGACGGATCGGTGGCAGCGCCACAGCATACCTTCGTGCCCTGTGCGCACGGCACGAGGAACTTCTGCTTGATTTCCTCGGTGCCCCAGTAATACAGCACCGCGCAGCCAAGCTCGTGGCCTGCGAGCGCCTCGAGCGCCGGGTAGCCGAAATCGCCGAGAACCTCGGAGACGATCAGCTCGGAAACCACCGTCTGGCCCTGACCGCCGTACTCCTCGGGGATGGACATGCCGATGAATCCGTTTTCAGCCAACAGGTCCCAGCACTGGCGGGGGAAGCCGCCCTTGGCGCGGTCGGCCTCGATGGCAGCTTGGGCGGCGGGGGACATGCAAAGGTCGGCAACCGCCTGCTTCAAAAGCTCCTGCTCGTCGGTCATGAAGTAGCTCATTGTTCTCTCCTTACAAGTTTGGGTTGGGTCTTGGTGTCGGCGGGTTGCCCCGCCTAGCTGGATGAACTGGCCACCTTCCATCCGCTTTCCTTGGTTTTATAGTAGGTGCGTGTGACCTGCGGAAAAAGAAGCAGCTGCGTCCGTTTGATGCAACGCGAATGTTGCATTGAGAGGCGACCAGAACGCCATGCCTGTACCTAGTCGATGCTCATCGTCAGGCGATAGTCGTCATGCTTGAAGAACGCCCAGGGCAGGAAGTCGTCGCCGGATACTTTCGCCAGGTATTTGGCGGATCCGCGCATGTCGAAATCAGCGTAGAAAGCAGCAACCGGCTTTACCACGGGAATCTGGCCGTAGATGTCGAACGGCGAATCGTTGAGTTCGACCTTGGTGGGCTGCATGATTGTGGTGTTCTCGGTGGCGCAATCGAAGTGCGACAGAATGAGGTCCGCATCGGAGATGCCAGAGCCGTCTGCGTTGATGGTGTACTTGAAGTGGAAGTTGTCGAGCGTGTCGCCGACGATGGGTTCAGTGGCAGGGCCGATGACATCGGCTTCGACGCGCAGAAGT
This sequence comes from Coriobacteriia bacterium, assembly GCA_030526775.1. Lineage (GTDB taxonomy): Bacteria > Actinomycetota > Coriobacteriia > Coriobacteriales > Eggerthellaceae > UMGS1519. The sequence goes on from JAUNCA010000036.1 coordinate 11,259, forward strand.
TCCTGTCCGAAGCGGGATACGGTTCCCACGAACTTGCCGTCCTTCAACTCGGTGGCGGTGACGCCGAGCTTCTTCGGCTCTGCCAGGCCTTCGCGGCCGAAGATTACCGCGAGGTCGGTATCCATGACGTACGCCAAGCCCCAGTCACCGACGATATCGCCGAACTTGGCTTGCACGCCCAGTACCAGTCCGCTGAACTGGTCGCCGGCAGACATCGAGATGCTCACGATGGGGGCCGCGGGTTCGAGCGGTGGTGGGAGGATTTCAGCAACCCACTTCGGGTCGACTTCGACCACCGTAATGTAGTTGCGCGTGTTGGTGAAATGCGGGGTTGCGAAATGCTTCAGCATGAATTGTGCGTCCTCGCGGGTCATCTTGATTTGCATGATGCCCTCCTTTGGGTTTAAAAGATTCAGGTGATTTCATTGCTGGATTACGCCTGTTCAGGCAGATGAACTGGCCACCTTTCATCTGCTTTTCCGACTTTTAGAATAGGCTGGACGAAAGTGATACGAAAAGCAGCAGCAGCGTCCTTTTGGTGCAATCTCGAGGCTGCGCTAGGGTTTGCTGGCGTTTGCTGCTGGTATGTAGGTATTAAGCTTGCAGCCGCATCCTGCAAGCTGAGCAATTTGAATGAGACACTAGTTTTGCGTTACTCCAAGCTCATGATGTCATCGGCGTGATCTACCAGGTACGCCGCAAATTCATCGAGCAGGCGTTGGAGCGGCCGATTCTTGGCCGCAACCAGACCGATATCGAAGATACTGTTGAATCCGGGGAGCAATCGCGTTGTGATGCCCGGTCTGTTCTTCAGCGGCTTTGTGTAGGCCTCGGGGGTAACATGGAACCCACGATTGCTTTGAATAAGGCTCGCGAGCGAATTCATATCGAAGGTCACTGCCTCGGTTAGCACGTTCACGCCATATTCCTTGAATCGCTCGATGAAGGCTTGGTTCGTACCGTCTGCATCGATGATGGCGAGGAAGGTCTGCCCTTCGAAATCAAGCGGTTCCAGTCGCGCTTTGGTGGCGAGGGGGCTGTTTTCCGCAACCGCGATACACGCCCGGTCGGTGCGAAGTGATATGAAATCGAACTTGTCGATATTAATAAAGGGGCGGTTGGTAAGTGCGAGGTCGATGCGTCCACCCAACAAGCTGCGGTAGCATTCCATGTTCGAGAGGTATTTTGTCGTGATACGCGGATGAGCAGGGTGTTCTTTCTCAAATGCGAGGATAGCTTCGTGGTTGATGACGTCGATGTCGTAGAATTCCACCGCCAAACGGATGACGGGGCGGTTGGTGGATTGATCGCCCAGCCGCGACTGGAACTTGCGGTATGCGTCGAGCATTTGCTTGAAGGTTTGATAG
>JAUNCA010000036.1:12635-16545 GCA_030526775.1 Coriobacteriia bacterium
TGCCCAGCTTTGGTGGGGGCGAGCCCCCGTGTGGTTCGCTCGAATAGCGTGGCGCCGACCTCTTTCTCGATGGAGGCGATGCGCCGGGACACGGCTTGATGCGAGAGGAACAGGATCTCGGATGCCTGGCTGATTCCTCCGGCTTCATAGACGATGCAGTACAGATTCATGTTGTCTGTATTCATGGGCAATCCTTGTCGGCTCAAAGCATCGTGCTGCTCCCCCAATCAAATCGTACGGGAGCTTGAAGCCCACGACAAGCAGCATTTTCCTCGCAGGTTTTCATCGATGCAACGCTGATGTTGCATCAAAGCGCGGCAAGGATTGCTTTTTTCCTAAGAGGCGTGTTCCTACCATGAAAACCAGGAAAGGGCAGGTGAAAGGTGGCCAGTTCGCCTGTCCGAGAGCGCACCAAAGAAGATTCGTGAAAGGAGCCAGTATGGGCAAGTTCGAGAATAAGGTTGCCGTCGTTACCGGTGCGACATCTGGTATTGGCCGTCAGGTTGCCTACCAGTTGGCGGAAGGTGGCGCCAAGGTCGTGGTATGCGGTCGCAATGAGCAGCGCGCCGATGAGGTTGTCGATAGCATCAAGGCTAAGGGTGGCGAGGCAACGAAGCTGCTGGTTGACATGGCAACTGCCGATGCGCCCCAGGTGATATTCGATGGCGTTATGGCCGCCTATGGCACGGTTGATATCCTGGTGAACAATGCAGCTACCGATGATCCGATGAACATCCGTGGATTCCAGGATTTGACCGAGGAAAACTACGACCGGGTGATGCTCGTGGACGTGAAGGCTCCCACATTCCTTACTAAGCTCGTCGTGCCCGTGATGGAAGAAAAGGGTGCTGGTTGCATCGTCAACGTCGCATCCATCGCCGGAACGGGTGCTGGACGTGGTCCGCTTGCTTACACCATTGCAAAGCACGGTGTTATCGGCCTCACCCGCGAGACCGAGTTCTACCACGGTCGCAACGGCGTGCGCTGCAACGCGGTGCTTCCCGGTGGTGTATACACCGAGCTCACGAAGGCCGACTTCGATAATCCAGACCACCCGCTTCACCAGGCAATCGCCATGTCGCCTGCTGGTCGTCCCGCTCAGCCCGAAGAGCTTGCGAGCGTAATTGTCTTCTTGTGCAGTGACGAGGCCTTCTTTATCCAAGGAACCTGTATTACCGCTGATGGCGGCGCACTTATGTGCTAACTACCCACAATTTATCGATATCGGATACTAACCCGAAAGGAACTGCAATGACTACCTTCCAATTTAATCCCGAAGAGTATGGTCGCCAGTATAGCGCCGATGGCATTCTGAAGAACGGCCTGGTCATGGACGAGATGGAGGGCATCTGGCTCGCCTGGGCCACCGATCCCGCCGCTGTCCAAGCTATGCTGCCGCCGTGCATGGACTTTGCCGCACCGGTGGTGCTGAGCTACATCGTGAAGGCCGACACCAAGTTCGCTGGTAAATACAACGAAGCTGCGATGATTATCCCCTGCGTGTATCAGGGCAAGCCGAGCGCCATCTTGCAGAGCCTTCTGCTGTGCGGTCCGGGTGCTCCACAAGCGCTGTATTTCGGCCGCGAAATGGCTGGCATGCCGAAGAAGATTTGCGATGACATCATCATTGATTTGGGCGAGGAGACCGCTTCCGCAACCATCGTGAAGAGCGGTGTCGAGATGCTGAAGTGCCAGCTGAAGATTGGTGAGTACAATACCCCGGCTGGCAACGAGATGTTTGGCGCGAACGTGCCCGGACAGGCCTTCCACCAGGATTCCTTCCTGATGAAGTACAACCTCGAGCAGTATGAGGATGGGCATATCGGTTTCGAGAACGGCCGCGTGCTATCGACCGAGAATGACACCCTGTACGAGTATTGGAAACCCGCCACCGCCGAAGTCGAGCTTGCCGAATGCGCGGATGCTCCCTGGGCGAGCCTGCCCGTAGGCCAGGTGCTCGCCGCTGGCGTGGGCAAGTACAGCATGTATAACTTCATCACCTACAAGATCGGCGAATTCGACGCTGAGGAGAATGCGCCCTATCTGCTGCGTGCTCGTTTCGATGGGAAGCTGTTCATCTAAATCGGTTCGTATGCGGTTTTGCCAAGTGAAGGAAGGCGTCGGGGTGTCCGGCGTCTTCCTTTCGTGAAAAAGTACACGGTATCGCTTGTTGCCAAGAAGTTGTTCCAAGCGGGAATTCGATTGAATAGCCTATGAGTGAAATGGATATTTCAAAAACAGTAATAGAGCGAACGATGCTAAGATAGGTGCATGATCGAGTATGCATACATATCATTGCCCGAGGAATTAGGGCAGGCCGTGCGTGCCGCGCGGAGAGACCAGGGCCTCTCCCAGGTGGAACTTGCCCGCCGGAGCGGTTGCTCGCAGCGGTTTGTTTCGGAATTTGAGCGCGGGAAACCGGGTGCCGAGGTTGGGAAGGCTTTGCGGCTTATCAACGCGCTGGGGCTTACCATTCAGCTTTCGAGCGCACGTACGGCGGAGCAACACCGGCGGGAGGTGTCGGAGGCGATTGCGCGGATCGACTCTTCGCTGCAATCCACCCCTTCGCATAAGAGGCTCATCGATTATCTGGGCGAGTGATCCACATGGAAGATTCAATCCAGGCCGCATATGCATCTATCGTGGCATCGTGGCGTGCGCAGCGCATCCAGACACGCGATGCCCTCGCACAAGCGCTCGATGGGTACCGCGTGCGTTTTTCGTATCATTCAGGCCGCATCGAGAATGCGAATATCACGTACCACGATACACGGTCGGTATTCGAGGATGGCCGAATCGTCGGGTACACCGGCGACGTGCGCACGCTCTTCGAGATGCAGAACCTGAAGGAATGTCACGAGCTGATGCTGGATGCGTTCGGTAGCCGGGCACCTCTTGCAGAAGAATTGGCTCTCGGTTTTCACCGTGCGCTCATGCAGGGAACCTACGACGAGGCGCGATGGAAGGCGGGGGAGCGGCCTGGGGAATACAAGCACGGCGGCTACGTCGTAGGCGTTCGCGATTCCGGATGCGCTCCAAGCCAGGTGCCCGCCGAGATGAAAGCGCTCTTTGGGGAGCTCGAGATGGCAACGCGCGAGAACATCCTCACGGTAGCCTCCTATTTCCATCTTGTGTTTGAGGCGATTCATCCGTTTGCGGATGGCAATGGGCGATGCGGGCGCGCGCTCATGAATTACCTTTTCTTGCTATACGACCATCCGCCAGTTGTCATCTACAACGAGGATAAGCTCGCCTATTACGGAGCCATCGAGCTTTGGGAGACGGAAGGGGAACTCGAACCCATGAAGGCCTTCCTCGCAGCCGAGACTGTGAAAACCTGGAGGCGGGTCTGAGTGCAATCCTTCGCTGACAAACTTCTTGGTAACATATGTTACCAAGAAGTTATTCATGGCGAGATAACCGATGAGCAGTGCAAGCATAGCTTGTCTGCGACAGGGCTCGGTTTGCAATATGTGTTGCGAACCGATGTGGCTTTGCAGGGTATCGTAAGCTTCCAGCCGCATTATCTTTGCGAAGCTGAAAAGGCGGCGTGTCTTCAGGATTACGGGAGGCGCGTGGGGGTTAGGGCCGATAAGGTAAAAGCAGCTAAAAGGAAATACCGGGCAATGGGACGTTATATCGAGGAGCTGCTGCCATGAGGGAACTCGTTTCGCAAGAGTTGGAACTCTGCCGCCTTCAGGGCGCGCTATTCGAGGCGTCAACGCGCCTTTGCGCCTGCAGTTCGCCCGTGTTTGTCAGGCGATAGAGCGAATATGCGAAGCGAAGGGCGTGGAGCCTAGCAAGCCATCACCGAGTGATGGCTATATCGAAGAAGGCGTTGCCCTTCTTCGCCGTATGCACCAGCGCCCGACCTATGAGTATTATTCGATTAGGTTTTAGAGGCCGACAG
>JAUNCA010000158.1 GCA_030526775.1 Coriobacteriia bacterium
GAGGGTAGCAGCTGCTTCTATCTGCGTCCCGAAAATGCTCCGTACGATGGTGCCCCCATCCTGCTCTCCGGCGACACGTTGTTCTGCAGCAGCATCGGGCGCACCGATTTCGAAGGCGGCAGCATGAAGCAGATGCGCCAAAGCCTGCGCCGCTTGGGGCAGCTTCCCGACAATGTCGTGGTGTTGCCCGGCCATAACATGCTCACGACCATGAAGGCCGAGAAGCGCACGACCATTCCCTACTACGCCGGATAATCCCAGCGGCTGTTGCAGGGGCTTTGCCATGACGTATCGCGCTGGTGCGCACGCGAGAAAGCGTACAACGATTATGACCGCGCAGCATGCGTGGCACGTGGCGTTGTGCCTGACGCTTGCCGTGCTGCTCGCGGTCCTTCCCCTGCGCGGAGCATATGGGCTGGACGTGGAAGATACGCAACCGGTTGCCGTGGATGTCCCCGCAGGCGATGTTGTGAATCCGGATGTCGTTGAATTCGCAGAGGGTGCGCCCGGCGAGATCCCTGCCTCCGACCCGGAGGATCCCGAGGGTGCTCTGGAGACGGGAGAAACCGAAGGCGCTGTCGAAGCCGTTGATGCGGCAGGCGACGTGGCCTCTCCCGATACAGCTACGGGGGAAGACGCTGAGGGGCTCGAGGCACAGGCAGCTTCCGGCGATGAGGATGCCGCGGAAGACGTTTCCGAACCTGGCGAAGAGACGCTGCCCGCCGACGCCGAGAACGCCGTCGCGCCGGAGTCCGAGCCGACCGAGCCGGATATGCCGAGCGAACAAGTGGCGCCCGCGCAGCTGGCATCGGGCTCTTCGGGCACGGCCCCGAAAGCCACGGGTTCGCCCGCAAGCTATAAGCCTGTTCTGGAGCCGGTTTCGGGTGCCATTTCGCTGCTGGTCGTGGTGGCCGGATTCCTCGGCGCAGACGGTAAGGGAGCCGTGGCTTCGGAAGATTCCTATGATTGGGGCAATACCATCTTCGGTTCCGACGATAGCGTGAGTGCGTACTATCGCGATATGTCGGGCGATGCGTTCACATTTGCGCCTGCGGTCGAATCGAGCGCATACGGTGTAGATGGAAATACAAATAAGGTTGATGCAATCAACGATGGCATCGTCCATGTGAACCTGCCGGAGGCACATGGCGACTGGCGTGACGAATATTACGACGACAACGTAGTAGCCGGTGCCATGCTTGCCGCGTTCTCGCGTGTTCTTGTAGCAGCTGACGCGTATGTGAACTTCGCAAGCTACGATGCCAATGGCAACGGCAAGCTTGAGACGAACGAGCTTGCCATCGCTTTCGTTATCGCAGGGTACGAGACGGCGTTGAGCGGCGATGGACTGCCAGCGAATGCCCGCTCCATCTGGGCGCATGCCTGGTCGTATTCCGATGCGGGGCTCAAAGGCCCCACGCTCGATGGCGTGACCGCCGACGATTACATCGCCGTCGGCGAGAAGACCTACGACACCTCGGGCAAAAAACCGCGTAGTGTCCAGGAGCCGATTTCCATACTGGTTCATGAACTTGGGCACTACCTGGGACTTCCCGATTTGTACAGCACGACAAGCGACGATGGTAGATGGTCGGAGCATTCCGTGGATGCCACGAGCCTCATGGCCGATGGCGAGCTTGCTACCGTTACCGATTCGAAGGGCAGGAGCGTCTACAAGCCCGTGGCGCTCGACGCCTGGAGCCGTTACGAACTCGGGTGGGTGAAACCGACCGTCGTGAAGAAGGGCGGCGTGTACACCGTTTCGGCGCAGGGCTCCAAGAACGGATACAGCGTGTTGCTCGTTCCGACTAAGAACAAGGGCGAGTATTACCTTATCGAGAACCGTACCTTTTCGGGGCACGACGCGGGCCTCGCGGGCCAATATGAGGATTACAAGAACGGGGGTATCGTCATCTGGCACATCGACAACGGCATCGTGACGCGCTACCTCGAGGGCAACCAGGTGAATGGCGGATCTCACCATCCGGGTGTGGTGCCGCTGTACCCCGAGGAAGACGATTACCAATTCGGGTATTCGCTGAAGTACCGCGCTTCGGAACCCGACACGAACTATCCGTTCTGGACTAAGAGCCTGTTCAAGGAATTGTTCCCGGGCGCGACCTTCCTGGATTTGCCGCTGTACGGCACCAAGGACAAGCCGACGGCGCGCACCTTGTCGGGCATCCGCATCGAGTTCCTCACCGGGCCGGGTGAAGATATGCGCATTCGGATTCTCATGCCGGGCGAGGAGGAGTCGCAGCAGGAGCCCGAGGAAGAGCCCGCGAAGTCCGTAGTTGCTCCGGTGTCGTACGAGCCGGCACCCGAATGCGCCTCTGGCGCTCCGTGCATGCCGGATACGAGCGATAAGCTGCCCTATGGTGCCATTCTTGCCATGCTGCTCTCGGCTGCTGTGGCTGCGTTCGCCCGACAGCGGATGCAGGCCGTTCACCCCAAGCATGTGCACGATTTTATGTAGCGTATACAGAAGTTGCAGCCGCTACCGGATGCCCGAAGCCGCTTTAGTGCGAGAACGTGGTAGGATATCCCGGTGAATTTCCCGGTCAAAGGAATGTAATGGCACTTGTAGTTGCAAAATTCGGGGGAACTTCCGTTGCGTCGCCGGAGCGCATCCAGAATGTGGCGAAGCGGTTGATTTCCATCAAACAGCAGGGCAACGACGTTGTCGCGGTGGTGTCGGCCATGGGCAAGACCACCGACGAACTCGTCGGGCTTGCCGCCGCACTGAACGAACACCCCTCGCCGCGCGAGATGGACATGCTGCTCTCCACGGGCGAGCAGGTCTCGATGTCGCTGTTGGCCATGGCCATCAACGCACGTGGATACCGCGCAGCCAGCTTCACCGGCTGGCAGGCTGGCATCCTCACCGACAGCCGTAACGGCGTGGCGAAGATTCTGAACGTCGATGCGAAGCGCGTGCGTGACAAGCTCGACGCCGGCGCTATCTGCGTTGTTGCTGGTTTCCAGGGTATCACCGAAGCCGGCGAGATCACGACGCTCGGCCGCGGTGGTTCCGATACGACCGCCGTCGCCCTGGCTTGGGGCCTCGATGCCGACGTATGCGAGATTTATTCCGATGTCGACGGCGTCTATTCGGCCGACCCGCGCATCGCGCCGCGTGCACGCAAGCTCGCCGAGGTCTGCTACGACGACATGCTCGAGCTGGCCAGCGCCGGCGCTGGCGTGCTGCAGTCCCGCGCCGTCGAGCTCGCGCGCAAATTCCACGTTGTAATTCATTCGCGCTCGTCGTTCACCGATGCGCCGGGCACGCTTATCAAGGAGGCGGATCCTTCCATGGAGCAGGCAGTCATCACGGGCATCGCCCACGATACGTCCGAAGTCAAGATCACCATTCGCGACCTCGACGACACCCCGGGCATTGCCTCGCAGGTGTTCTCGGCCCTGGCCGGTAATAACGTGAACGTCGACATGATCATCCAGAACACCTCGGAGGATGGTCACACCGATATCAGCTTCACCTTCCCCAAGGGCGACCTCGAGCGCTGCGAAGAGGCAGTGCGTCGCCTTATCCCGAAGGTCGGGGCGCGCGACTACGTGCTGAACGAGAACATCGCCAAGGTTTCCATCGTGGGCACGGGCATGAAGTCCACCCCGGGCGTATCGGCCCGCGCATTCTCGGCATTGGCCGAGAACCAGGTGAACATCCTGATGATCTCGACGAGCCCGATTCGCTTGTCGGTCGTGGTGGATGCGGAACAGGTCGCGCTTGCCGTGCGCTGCCTGCATACTGCGTTCGACCTGGATTCCGATAGCGTGTATGAGGAGAAGGCGCTTTCTGCCGAGGAGCTTGCTGCTAAGGCGGCTAAGGGACGTTAAGTTTACTTTGTTACGTTTAACCTGGGGCGGGCCGGGGTCGGCGGGAGGGTTCCCGCGGCCACGGTCCGCTTCCTCGCGTTTGGGAGGCGAAATCGCTTCGCTCTTCGCCTGCCAAACAGCTCGGGCACCCCAAGGGCACTTTGTCGCGGGCTTCGCCCGCTCGGGCGCGCTTTCCTCGCTGCGCGTTTTGTGACGTTGCGCTTTTCCTAGGATTCGAGCGCCCGGAAAACGCGCCAGTGGCGCGTTTTCAGCGAGAATGGGTTCGCGCCTGCACGAATCCCTGGTACATACTAGTCTGCCTAAGCGCGGGTGGTGAGCAGAGTCCCCCGGGAACCCATCTGCCCCGGAAACCGGGGGTTATGCGCTTGCGCCTTTTTGGAGGGTCGTGGGTGGTACCCCTCGTGTCCTGAACGATTTCTCGCGTCCACATGGGCTCGAATGCAGCCTTTGCTGGCAGCAAACCCTGCATTCGGAACCACCCGCCGCCCTGCTTGGCACGGGATGCAGCCTTTGCTGGTAGCAGACACTGCATTCGGAGCCACCCGCCGCCTCGTCTGGTTCCAGATGCAGCTTGTGCTGGCAGCAGACCCTGCATTCGGAACCAGCCCGGACCCCATGTGGCACGGGATGCAGCCTTTGC